>JAKORH010000167.1 GCA_029777935.1 Pseudomonadota bacterium | reverse complement strand
GAGTTCTCGTCGATGGTGCACGGCCTCGTCGACGCCGTCACGGAGCTTCGCGCCTGGGTCGAGGCCGCGATCGACTTCCCGGAAGAGGAAATCGACTTCCTCGCCGACCGCGAACTCGACAGCCGCTTGGGTGGCATCCGCGAACACTTCGCGGCGGTCGAGCGCAGCGCGCGCCAGGGGCGCCTCTTGCGCGAAGGCATGACCGTCGTGATCGCCGGGCGCCCGAACGCCGGCAAATCGAGCCTGCTCAACCGCCTTGCCGGCTACGACGCCGCGATCGTGACGGCCATCCCCGGCACCACGCGCGACATTGTGCGCGAGCGCATCGACATCGACGGCATGCCGCTGCACGTGCTCGACACCGCGGGCCTGCGCGATGCGCCCGATGTCGTCGAGGCCGAAGGCATCCGCCGCGCGACGGCCGAAATGGCGCGCGCCGACCGCGTGCTCTTCATCATCGACACGGTCGACGACCCCGACGCGCGCGCCTTCGCCGAGGAGCGCGCCCGCCTGCCCGCCGACGTGCCCGTCACCATCGTGCTCAACAAGATCGACCTTGCGACTGGCATCCCGCTCTCGGACACCGTGAGCGGCCCGTCGCGCGTCGCGCTCTCGGCGAAGACCGGCGCGGGCCTCGACGTGCTGCGCGCCCACCTGCGCGACTGCATGGGCTACCAGGTCGCCGACGCCGGCACGGTCTCGGCGCGCGCGCGCCACCTCGACGCGCTGGCGCGCGCGCGGCGCCATGTCGATGCGGCGGAGGCGCAGCTGCGCGAGAGCCGCGCGGGGGAGCTCGTCGCGGAGGAGCTGCGGCTTGCGCAGCAGGCGCTGGGGGAGATTACCGGGGCGGTGACCAGCGAGGATTTGCTGGGGAGGATTTTCGCGAGTTTTTGTATCGGGAAGTAACGTGTTGGCCGGAAGTATCTGGAGTCATCGGGTGCGTCGCATCTCGCGCTGGATTTCCAAGCGTTTCCGGCCTCGCAAGGAGGCAGATCTGCCGGCTGAGACGCCGTTCACGCCCTCAAGATGGAAATACTATCGGGCGACCCTACACATTCTCCAGCTACTACTCCAGTGGCTTCGGCTGCCGGGCGCGGGGCCTCTTCGATGGCTGGCGCCCATCGCCGCTATCGGACGATCGGGTTCTACCCCGTTTCCACCGACTCCGATCTTGCCGAGTCGATGTACCTCGTGAAGACACAGACCCGTAAGCTGCTTGGCCTGGTCACCTCCGGAGCGCCGGCCCGAAAGACGTCCAAGGAGATCAGCGAACATGCCGATTTCGTAAAGCCGATCCGCCGGTGGATGTTCGACCAGAGTCAGTTGCCGAGGCCTATTCCCGGCACAACCAACCGGAAGCCGCTGAACTGGTGAGCAGAGATCGGGGCGTCCATATGCGCCGAGCTTCATTCCCGCTCACTCACGACTCCTCCATCTCGGCCGCCAACTCTTTCACATACTCGCTGTAGCTGAACACACGGCCGCGCTGCCGGTTCGTGAGCTCACCGACAACCACGATGCGTTCCAGATGCGCCAGCGACTTGTTGACCGTCGCCGCCGTGAGCCCGGTGGCCTTCACCAGGGAAGTCGCCGTCGCGATGGGTTGCCGCTGCAGCGCCTGATGCACGGCGAGCGCGGAGGGTGCCGCGCGCCCGAGACGGGCGATGCGGTCGCGATCCGCATTGACCAGCGCCAGCAGCGAGTTCGCTGTCGACACCGCCTGCGCCGCGCTCGCTTCGATGCCTTCCGCGAAAAACTCGAGCCACCGCTCCCAGTCGCCGCGCAGCCGCACTTCGTTCAGCAGCTCGTAGTACAGCGCGCGGTGCTTCTTGAAGTAGAGGCTGGGATAGAGCATCGGCTCGCGCAGCACGCCGTCGGCCACGAGCTGCAGCACGATCAGCAACCGACCGATGCGACCGTTGCCGTCCAGAAACGGGTGGATGGTCTCGAACTGCACGTGCGCCAGCGCCGCCTTCAGCAGCGG
>JAKORH010000166.1 GCA_029777935.1 Pseudomonadota bacterium | reverse complement strand
GTCCTTGATCTCGTAGCGCAGCACCTTCACGCCCCAGTTGCGCGCCGCTTCGTCGATCGCGGACACTACGCTGTGGTTGATGAACTCGCGCTCCTCGAACGTCTTGTCCAGCTCCAGCTTGCCGATCACCGAGCGCAATGTGGTTTGCGCCAGTTGCGTGATCGCGACGATGTAGTTGCTCGAGCCGTACGAGGCGCGCTGCGGGTCGGTGACCTGGAAGAACAGCACGCCGTCGACATGAAGCTGCGTGTTGTCGCGCGTGATGCAGACCTGGCTCGGCGTATCGAGCGGCACCTCCTTCAGGCTGTGCTTGTAGGCGACGCGATCGACGAATGGGATCACGATGTTCAGCCCCGGCGACAGCGTGGCGTAGAACTTGCCGAGCCGCTCGACCACCCAGGCGTGCTGCTGCGGCACGATGCGGATCGCCTTGACGATGAACATGACGACGACAGCGAGGACGATCAGCGCGACCAGGGTGGTGCCTGGCAGGAAGGTCATTGAGGTCTCCAGGGAAGGAAGGGTCACTGCGCGCGGCGGCGCGCCACGATCAGCCGGCTGCCGAGCACGTCGCGGATCACAAAGTCGCCGGCGACCGCGTCTTCGCCCGGCGCCAGCTCGACGTCCCACTGCGCGCCGCGGTAGTTCGTCCGGGCGGTGCGGCTCGCCGACCATTTCTCGACGCGCACTACCTGCCCGACATCGAGGTTTTGCAGCGGCTCGCGACTGCGTGCGCTGTGGCGGCCGAAGCGCGAATTGCGCAGCCACAGCGATCCGGCAAGCCCGATGCCGGCCGCGACCACGAGCTGGATCTCGAACGGCATGACGGCGAGGCTCGTCAGGCCAGCGGCCGCAAACGCCAGCGCGATCACCAGCAGGTAGAACGTGCCGGTCGCGAGCTCGGCAATCAGCAGCACGAAAGCGAGAACGAACCACCAGACCCAGGCGCTCATTGGACCGCCCTCCGCGCTGCGCGCTGCCGGACGAGCGCTTCGGAGCGGCCAGGCGCGCTCACGTGACTACCCTCGCGCTGCGCGCTCGGGGATTCGCCGTTGGGGCGGCCCGGCGGGCTCATGCCGTCTCCCTCAGCTCGAGTGCGCCAGACGGCGCCACGTTTCGACGACCGTATCCGGGTTCAGCGAGATCGACTCGATCCCCTGCTCCATCAGCCACTGCGCGAAGTCCGGATGGTCCGACGGCCCCTGGCCGCAGATGCCGATGTACTTGCCCTGCGTCCGGCAGGCGGAGATCGCACGCGCCAGCAGGCCCTTCACCGCCGGATCGCGTTCGTCGAACGCTTCGGCAACCAGTCCCGAGTCCCGGTCGAGGCCGAGCGTGAGCTGCGTCAGGTCGTTGGAGCCGATCGAGAAGCCGTCGAAGTACTCGAGGAACTGCTCGGGCAGGATCGCGTTGGACGGCACCTCGCACATCATGATCAGCCGCAGGCCGTTCTCGGTGCGCCTCAGCCCGTTCGCCGCCAGCAGTTCGGTCACGCGCCGTGCCTCGGTCAGCGTGCGCACGAACGGCACCATGATCTCGACGTTCGTCAGCCCCATCTCGTCGCGCACGCGCTTCAGCGCCCGGCACTCCATCCGGAAGCACTCGGCAAAGCTCGCTGCGATGTACCGCGCGGCGCCGCGGAAGCCCAGCATCGGGTTTTCCTCGTCGGGCTCGTAGCGGGTGCCGCCGATCAGCTTCTTGTACTCGTTGCTCTTGAAGTCTGACAGCCGCACGATCACCGGCTTGGGCCAGAACGCCGCGGCGATCGTCGCGATTCCCTCGGCCAGCCGCGACTCGAAGAACGCGCGCGGATTCGCGTAGCCGTGCGCGAGCGATTCGACTGCGCGCTTCAGCTCGGCGTCGATGTCAGGGTAGTCGAGCACCGCCTTCGGGTGCAGGCCGATGTTGTTGTTGATGATGAACTCCAGCCGCGCGAGTCCCACGCCCTGGTTCGGCAGCGCCTGGAAGTCGAAAGCGAGCTGCGGATTGCCGACGTTCATCATGATCTTGACCGGCAGCGCCGGCATCGCGCCCGCCTGCACGGTCTCGACCTCCATCTGCAGCCTGCCGTCGTAGACGTGGCCGGTGTCACCTTCGGCGCACGACACGGTGACGTCGGCGCCGTCTTTCAGCACTGCGGTCGCGTTGCCGCAGCCGACCACCGCCGGAATGCCCAGTTCGCGCGCGATGATCGCCGCGTGGCAGGTCCGGCCGCCGCGGTTGGTCACGATCGCCGAGGCGCGCTTCATCACCGGTTCCCAGTTGGGATCGGTCATGTCGGTGACCAGCACGTCGCCGTCGCGCACCTTGTCCATCTCGGTGATGTTGCGCACGATCTGTACCGGGCCGATGCCGATCTTCTGGCCGATCGCGCGCCCCGACGCGAGCACGGTCGACGTCTCCTTCAGCCGGTAGCGGTGCTGCACATGCGCGGCGAGCTGCGACTTCACGGTTTCCGGGCGCGCCTGCAGGATATAGATGCGGCCGTCCTGCCCGTCCTTGCCCCACTCGATGTCCATCGGACGGCCGTAGTGTTTCTCGATGGTCACCGCGTAGCGTGCCAGTTCGAGCACGTCGCTGTCGGTCAGCGAAAAGCGATGCCGGTCGGCGTCGGCTACGGCGACGGTGCGCACTGCGCGGCCGTCGGCGCGTTGTGGATCGAACTCCATCTTGAGCAGCTTGGAGCCGAGCGCGCGGCGGATGATCGGGTACTTGCCGCCGGCGAGCATCGGCTTGTGCACGTAGAACTCGTCCGGGTTGACCGCGCCCTGCACTACGGTTTCGCCCAGCCCATAGCTGGACGTGATGAACACCACGTCCCTGAATCCCGATTCGGTGTCGATCGTGAACACGACGCCGGCGGCGCCGAGGTCGCTGCGGATCATCCGCTGCACGCCGGCCGACAGCGCGACCTCGGCGTGGGTGAAGCCCTTGTGAACGCGGTAGGCGATCGCACGGTCGTTATACAAGGATGCGAATACGTGCCTGATCCGGTCGAGCACCGAGTCGGCGCCATGCACGTTCAGGAACGTCTCCTGCTGGCCCGCGAACGACGCGTCCGGAAGGTCTTCCGCAGTTGCGCTGGAGCGTACCGCAACCGAGATTTCGCTTGAGGATTGACTGGTAAGCCATTGATAAAACTTACGTATTTCTTCCTCGAAGTCTCTAGGAAATGACGCAGCCGCCACCCAGTTGCGAATCTGCGCGCCCGCCTCGGCCAAGGCGCGCACATCGCTCACGTCCAACTTCGCGAGCCGCTGATGGATGCGCTCGTCGAGTTCGTTGGCACGCAGGAAACGGCGAAACGCCTCCGCGGTGGTCGCGAATCCATCGGGCACGCGGATGCCCTCTTCGCTCAACTGGCTCAGCATCTCGCCCAGCGATGCGTTCTTGCCGCCGACTTCCCCCACGTCGGTCATCCGCACTGCACTGAACGGAATCACGTACCTGCCGCGTTGCATTCCCGCTCCCAAGGTTGGCGCGGCGTCCCGCGTCGCTGTGACACAATCCGCCGCGATTCAAACTGCCATTGCGCGCGATTCTAGCGACCGCCCCTGTCGCCCCCATTGATGTTTGACTGATGCCTGACCGACTTCAGCCCGCCGATCGCACCGTCTTCTTCGTCTCGGACGGCACCGGCATCACCGCCGAGACGCTCGGCCATAGCGTCATGACCCAGTTCGAGCCGGTGCGTTACCGGAAGATCCGCATTCCGTTCGTCGACACGGTCGAGAAGGCGCGCGAGGTCGTCGCGCGCGTCAACGAAACCCGCTTCCGTGACGGCAAGCGGCCGATCGTGTTCTCCAGCCTCGTGGATCCGTTCGTCAACGAAACGCTGCGGCAGGCCGACGCGCTGCTGCTGGACCTGTTCGAATCGTTCGTCGAGCCGCTGGAAGCCGAACTCGGTGTCAAGTCGACCCACACGATCGGACGCTCGCACACGATGTCGGATACGGAGACCTACCATCGGCGTATCGACGCGATCAACTTCGCGCTCGCGCACGACGACGGGCAGTCGGCGCGCAGCCTGGAGCAGGCCGACGTGATCCTGATCGGCGTATCGCGCAGCGGCAAGACGCCGACCAGCCTGTACCTGGCGATGCAATTCGGCGTCAAGGCGGCCAACTATCCGCTGATCCCCGAGGACTTCGAGCGCGACCAGTTGCCGTCGGCGCTGCCGCCGTACCGGCACAAGCTGTTCGGGCTGTCGATCGCGCCCGAGCGGCTCGCCGAGGTGCGTCACGAGCGGCGGCCGAACAGCCGTTACGCGTCGCTGGAAAACTGCCGTTGCGAGGTCGCCGCAGCCGAGCGACTGATGCGGCGCGAAGGCATCCGCTGGATGTCGTCGACCACGAAGTCGATCGAGGAGATCGCGGCGACGATCCTGATCGAGATCGGGATCGAGCGCCGGATTGGCTGAGCGCTCACGGCCGCTCCGCGACTCTCAGCCCGGAGCGCGCAGCGCTGAGGGCTGCCCGATCAGCGCCTACTTGTACATCCACTCACGCGACAGCGGCAGCTCGGTCGGCCCGGGCTGCGTCTGCCGGCTCGCCAGCACCTGATAGATGTTCATCCAGCCCTGCGCGAAACCGTACGAGCAGCCCGCCAGATAGGCGCGCCAGATGCGCAGCCGGCGCGCGTCGACCATCGTTTCCGCCTCGGGCAGCCGCGCCTCCAGCCGCCGCGACCAGTGCTCGAGCGTCCTCGCGTAATGCGGGCGCAGGCTCTCGACGTCGAAGACCTCGAAACCCTGCGCGGACATCTCGTGGATCGCCACGTGCAGATGCGGCAGCTCGCCGTGCGGGAACACGTACCTGGCGATGAAGTCGCTGACGCCGGAGCCGATCGGCCGATTGTCGACGTCCGCCGATGTGATGCCGTGGTTCAGAAACTGCCCGCGCTCACGCAGCACGCGCTGCACGATGCCGAAGTACTGCGGCAGGTTGCGGATGCCCACGTGCTCGAACATGCCGATGCTCGACACCTTGTCGAAGCTCGCGCTCCCGAAGCGGTCGACCAGTTCGCGGTAGTCGAGCAGCAGGATCTCGACGCGGTCGGCGAGGTTCGCCTGCGCGACGCGCTCGCGCGCCAGCTCGAACTGGCGGTCCGACAACGTGATGCCGACCGCGCGCACGCCGTACTTCTGCGCGGCGTGGATGACGAGGCCGCCCCAGCCGCAGCCGATGTCGAGCATCCGCTCCCCCGCCGCGAGCCTGAGCTTGCGGCAGACATGGTCGAGCTTGGCGACCTGCGCGGCGTCGATCGACTCGTCGCCGCGCGCGAAGTACGCGCACGAATACACCATGCGCTCGTCGAGCCACAGCCGGTAGAAGTCGTTGCCGACGTTGTAGTGGTAACCGATGTCGGCGCGGTCCTGCTTCGGCGTGTGGCGGCCGAACGCCGCCGCCATGCGCGCGGTCACCGGTGCGCCGCCGGCGCTCGCGAGCCGATCCGCGACAGCCAGCACCTCCATCATCTCGCCCTCGACGTCGATGCGCTGGTCGATGAAGGACTCGCCCAGCGTCGCGAGCGACGGATTGGCCAGTTGCGCGACGGTCGCCTCGTCGTGAATCGTCATCACCACGCGCGGCGACTGTCCGAACGGGACGCGCGAACCGTCCGGCAGCACTACGTCGAGCGGCAGTCCACCGCCGGCGCGCAGTGTTTCGGCCAGCCGCTCCAGCCCTTCGCCGACCGCGCGCGCAGTGGCCTTGCGCGCCTTTGATCGCAGTGCTTCGCCCCACATTGCCATCTCCGCGGATAGGACCCTGGCTGTGATTCTGTCCGAAGCGAATTCGGCCGCCAAGTAACGCGATCCGGCGGCGGCTAAGTACTTGTGTCGAGACGGCGGCGGCGCTCGAACAGGCACACGGCCGCTGCAGCCGCGACGTTCAGCGACTCGACCCCCGGCGCCAGCGGAATCCGCACTCGCAACGAGCAGCGTGTCCGCCATGCGGGCGACAGACCCTGCCCCTCGGCGCCGAACACCCAGCCGAGCGGCTCGGCCGGCAGATCCGCGCGCCACAGCGGCGGCGCCTCGTGCGCGGCCGCTGCGATCCATGTGCCGCGGAAGACACGTGCTGCATCGTCGCCGCCGACGCCTTCGGCGATCCGCAGGGCGAAGTGCGCGCCCTGCGCCGCGCGAAGCGTACGTGGCGCCCACAGCGCGGCGGTGCCCGTGGCTGCGAGCGCCCAGCGCACGCCGGCGGCCGCCGCCACGCGCAGCAGCGCGCCGGCGTTGCCGGGGTCCTGCACACCGTCGAGATAGATCAGGTCGTCGGCGATCGCCTCCGGCAACGGCGCCGGCGCGATCGCCAGTTCCAGCATCAGCCCGACGCTGGACTGTACCGGCGACAGGCGATCGAACAGTCCAGGCGCCAGATCGTAACCAGGCGCGCCTGCATGCACGAGCCGCTCGACCAACGCTGCGACCTCGGCATTGGCGCAGCCGCGCCTGACCAGCACTGCGACTACCGGCGTGCGTGCCTGCCGGGCGGCCTGCGCCAGATGCAATCCCTCGGCGAGTGTAAGACCCGATTCGCGCACGGCGCGCGGCTGCAGCGCGAGCCTGAGCCAGTGCCTGAAGCTCGGATTCGCCTCCGAGGTGATCGACTTCATCGCCCGACTCCGAGCAGCGCGCGCACCGGAGCGAACGAACGTCGGTGGATCGCGCACGGTCCGCGTTCGCGCAGCCGCGCCAGATGATCGGGCGTCGGGTAGCCGGCGTGGCTCGCGAAGCCGTAGCCCGGATGGGCGCGATCCAGTTCGCGCATCAGCGCGTCGCGATGCGTCTTGGCCAGGATCGACGCCGCGCTGATCGCCGGCTCGCTCGCGTCGCCGCCGACGATCGCGCGCGCCGGCAGCGCGAGCTCAGGCAGCCGGTCGCCGTCGATCAGCGCGAACAGCGGCGCCGGCTGCAGCGCGTCGATCGCGCGCCGCATCGCCAGCAGGCTCGCCTGCAGGATGTTCAGCGCGTCGATTTCCTGCACGCTCGCCTGCGCCACGCTCCAGGCGATTGCGCGCGCGCGGATCGCGGTGGCCAGCGCTTCGCGCCGCGCGGGGGCGAGTTGCTTGGAATCGCGCAAACCGGCGATCGGATGGCTGGGATCGAGAATCACCGCCGCGGCGACCACGGGGCCCGCGAGGGGGCCGCGCCCCGCTTCGTCGACGCCGCAGGCGCGGCCGGCGGCGCGTGCAGGCGCTTCGAACAGGTTGGCGGCAACGGCGCGGGATCTCATCGTTGCATGGTCGCGATGATCGCCTTGGCCGCCAGCCGCGGCGTGTCGCGGCGCAGGCGGTCGTGCATCTCGGCAAAGCGCGCGGCGAGGCGAACGCGGTTGGCCCCGTCGTTCAGTTGCTCCAGAACGGCACGCCCGAGTCGCTCCGCAGTGGCCTCTTCCTGCAGCAGTTCCGGAACGATGAACTCGCCGGCGAGGATGTTCGGCAGCCCCACGTACGGAAGGTAGCCGCCGATCGCGCGCATGATCCACGCCGACGCGCGCGGCATCCTGTACGCGATCACCATCGGCTTCTTGTACAGCGCGGCTTCCAGCGTGGCGGTGCCGCTCGCGACCAGCACCGCGTCGGCGGCTTCGAGGCATGCATGCGACCGGCCGTCGACCACGCGCGTGCGCGCCCGGGCGCCTGCGCGCGCGGCGAGCAGCGCGTCGACCCGCGCCCGCAGCGAGGCGTCCGCCGAGGGAATCACGAAGGAGAGCTGCGGTTCGCGCCCGGCCATCCATTCGATCGCATCGACGAAAGCCGGGCCGATGTGATCGACCTCGGCGCGCCGGCTGCCCGGCAGCACCGCGACCAGGGGGCCGTCGCCCAGTCCGAGCTGCACGCGCGCCCCGGCCGTATCGGGTACCTGCGGAATTTGCGCGGCGAGCGGGTGCCCGACGTAGGTCGCCGGGATGCCAGCCTCGTCGTAGATCTTCTGCTCGAAAGGAAACACCAGAAGTACGCGCTCGGCCGCGCGCCGGATCTTGTCGATGCGTCCGCCGCGCCAGGCCCAGATCGACGGGCTGACGTAGTGCACGGTCGGAATCCCTGCTGCGCGCACCTTCGTTTCGAGCTTCAGGTTGAAGTCGGGCGAATCGACGCCGACGAACACCGCCGGCCGCTCGCGCAACAGCCGCGCGCACAGGTTCGCGCGCAGCCGCAGCAGACGCGGCAGCGCGCCGAGCACCTCGGCGTAGCCGCGTACCGACAGTTCGCGCACGTGGTGCCACGGCTCGCACCCGGCGGCGATCATCCGCTCGCCGGCGATGCCGGCAAAGCGCGGTTCGTGCACACGTTCGCGCAGCGCGCCGAGCACCGGCGCTGCGAGCAGGTCGCCCGAGGCCTCACCGGCGGCGAAGGCGAGGAACGCGCCCGCCATCGTCTTGTCCACACCTTCTCAGCGCACGATGCCGCGTTTCGATGCCTGCAGGAATTCGCGCAAGGCCGCCAGGTGCGGCGCGGCCGCGCCGCCTTCGGACGCGATAAGGTCGATCGCGGCGCACGCGTCGGCGATCGTTCGTCCTTCCTTGTAGACCGCCTTGTACGCGCGGCGCAACGCGTTGACCGTTTCGGACCCGAAGCCGCGCCGCCGCAACCCCTCGACGTTGATGCCGTGCGCGCCGGCCGGATTGCCATTGCAGATCACGAACGGCGGCAAGTCCTGCAGCAGCGTGGTGCCGCCGCCGGTCATCGCGTGCGCGCCGATGCGGACGAACTGGTGCACGCCCGTCATGCCGCCGAGGATCGCCCAGTCGCCGACGTGCACATGGCCGGCGAGCTGCGCAAGGTTGGCGAAGATCGTGTGGTCGCCGATCACGCAGTCGTGCGCGATGTGCGCGTACGCCATGATCCAGTTGTTCGAACCCACCTTGGTCAGGCCTTGATCCTGCGCGGTGCCGCAGTTGAAGGTGCAGTACTCGCGGATCGTGTTGTCGTCGCCGACCGTCAGACGCGTCGGTTCGCCCGCGTACTTCTTGTCCTGCGGCGCGCCGCCCAGCGCGCAGTGCGAGAAGATCCGGTTGCGTCGTCCGATCGTGGTGCGGCCCTCGACGATCGTGTACGCGCCGATCGACGTGCCGGCGCCGATCCGCACGTGCGGCCCGATCAGCGCGAACGGCCCGACCTCGACGTCGTCCAGCTCGGCCTTCGGGTCGACGATTGCGCTCGGATGGATGCGGGCCATCATCCGCCGCCCTTGCCCATCCTGCGGTAAGCGCACAGCATGTCGGCCTCGGCAGCGACCTGGCCGTCCACCAGCGCGCGGCCGCTGAACTTGCCGACGCCGCGCATTTCGCGCACCAGCTCGACCTCCAGCCGCAGCTGGTCGCCCGGCTCCACCGGCCGCTTGAAGCG
>JAKORH010000165.1 GCA_029777935.1 Pseudomonadota bacterium | reverse complement strand
GCCGCACCTCTTCGAGCTTGGGCAGATCGCCTTGCGCTCCTTCGGCCAGCGCGCGCACCTGCGCCAGCGCCGCGTCGCCCGCGGCGATCAGCGCCAGCATGCTGGCAGGGTCGAATGCGAGCGTCGTCCCCTTCCTCCTGGCCTCGCGGCCGAGATCGACCACACGGCCATCGTTGAGCACGACGCCGGTGCGCAGCGTCGCGTCACCGGCGAGCGAAAAGGTCGCCAGGCGCAGGTCGGTGGTTGCGGTCAGAGTCTGTTTGGCCATAGCGCCGGCTTCGCCCGCCGCGCGTGCCGGCGCGGTCAGGACGGCTCCGGCAGCCAGCGTGGCCAGCGCGATGAAATCCCTTCTCGATTCCTGCATGGGCTCTCCTCCTTGTCGATGACGATCGCGGTTGCGAGCATGCCCGTTTGGCGCCGCAGGCGCAAAGCCCACCGCCGGCTTCGGTGGTAGGCTCGGCCTCGGTCAATGTTCCTGATGGTGTATGCCGTGGCTTCGACTTTTCTCGCTCTTCCTTCCGCTACGACCCAGCGCGCGGGCGCTCTTCTGCTGCGCTTCACGGTGTCGATCCTGATGCTGTTTCATGGCGTGGCGAAACTGCAGCACGGCCTGGGCCCGATCGAGTCGATGGTGGCGAGCGCGGGTTTGCCGACCTGGGTCGCCTTCGGCGTGCTGATCGGCGAGATCGTCGCGCCGCTGTTCGTGCTGTTGGGATTCTTCGTTCGCACCGCGGCGCTGGTGATGGCGATCAACATGGCCGTGGCCATTGCGCTCGTGCATCGAACGCAGTTGCTCGAGTTGTCGAAGACCGGCGGCTATGCGCTGGAACTGCAGGCGCTGTTCTTGTTCGGTGCGCTGGCGATCGCGCTGATCGGCGGCGGGCGATCGAAGACCTGACGCGTCACGCCTTCCGGCTGCGCGTTCCGGTCTTCTTGACTCGCGCCGCGCCGGCGGGTGCCGCCGGCGGCAGCACCTGCCGCAGCAGCGCTTCGCAATCCGGTTGCGACATAGCGCGCGGCACGGGGTAGTTGAGATCGGCCTCCCGGCAGGCGGCTCGCGCCAGGGCGGGAATGTCCTCTTCACGCAGCGCATCGAGGTGGCGCGGAATGCCAAGCCGCGCATTGAGCGCGTCGATCGCGTCGAGGAACTTCGCCGCTCGTTCGGCCGCGGGCGCATCCGGCTTGCCGGCATTGGCGCGCAGCGAGAGATCGGCGAGCCGGTCGGTGACCGCGTTGGCCTCGAAGCGCAGCACGTGCGGCAGCATGATCGCGTTCGCGAGTCCGTGCGGGGTGTGGTACAGGCCGCCGAGCTGGTGCGCGATCGCGTGCACGTTGCCGACGTTGGCGCGCGTGAAGGCCAGCCCGGCCAGCGTGGAGGCGAGCGCCATGTTCTCGCGCGCAACGAGGTCCTTGCCCTCGGCGTACGCGCGCGGCAGGTTCTCGAAAATCATGCCGACCGCCGCGAGCGCCAAGCGATCGGTGCCGTCGGTCGACCAGTGCCCGAGATAGGCCTCGACCGCGTGCGTCAGCGCGTCGATGCCGGTGGCCGCCGTCGTGGCGGGCGGCAGCCCCGTCATCAGTTCGGGATCGAGCGCGGCCATCGCAGGCACGATGCGGGTGTCCGCGATCACGAGCTTGCGGCTTCTCTCGGGATCGGACACGACCGCCGCGACCGTCACCTCGGAGCCGGTGCCCGCCGTGGTCGGGACTGCGTAGAGCGGCGCCGGACCGCGCAGGCCGCGAAAGTAGCCGACGAGCTGGCGCGGGTGCTTGCCGTTTGCCGCCGCCAGCCCGATCACCTTGGCCGCGTCGATCACCGAGCCGCCGCCGAAGGCGGCGATCGCGTCGCAGTCCTCGCGCTTCAGCAGCTTGATGCCGCGTTCGATGATCGGGATCGGCGCATCGGGCGCGACTTCATCGAAGACGACGAAACGCGTCCCGCCCTCGGCGAGCGCGCGGGTGAAGGGCTCGATCAGCCCGAGGCGGGTGATGACAGCGTCGGTGACGAGCAGCAGCTTGCGGTGGCCGAAGCCGCCGATCGCACTCGCGAGCCGGCGGCTCGCACCCGGCCCGACCAGCAGTGTCGGCTGCGGAATCGGGATCATCCGCGTGACCACGCCCGCAGCGCGCTTCGCTGTCGACAGACCGACCGTGCGGGCAAGGCCGGCGAGCGTGTTCTGCGTCAAGATGTCCTCCGTCAGTTATGGTCGACTGCAAATGCAAGCGTGGCAGGTCCGCCGGCCGCGGTACCCCGAAATCGTCAAATGAAGCGGCGATCGTTCGCCGCACACACCCGCAAATGAAGGACGTCATCGGCATCAGCCTGGGCTCGAGCCAACAGGACTTCGAGTTCACGACCCGCTTTCTCGGCCACAAGATGACCGTTCGCCGCCTCGGCACCGACGGCAGCGTGGCGAAGGCCGAAAAGCTGCTGCGGCACTGGGACGCACGCGCTGGGGCGATCGGCCTGGGCCTTGTTGCCGACAGCAGTGCAGGACCGCGCCGATTCGCCGACGGCGAGGCCGAGCGGCTCGCACGCATCGCCGCGCACGCGCCGGTCGCCACCGGCGCGCGGCTGGGCGAGATCTTCCTCGAATGGGCCGTGCGCCATGCCCAGTTGAAGCTCGGCGCTTACTTCAACAACACCAAGGTTCTGTTCTTCTCCGGCATCGCGAACCAGAAGCTCGCCGCCGCGCTGTCGGAGTACACGGACAACCTGCAGTTTGCCGATCCGCTGCTGCAGTTGCGGGTGCCGAAGCTGCTGACCTCGCTCGACGCGCTCGAGCTGTACGCGCGCGGTGCGCACTACGCCGCGGACTGGCGGCCGCCGCGCGTGATCGGGGCCGGGCTGCTGCAGGACTGGACGCGCTACGTGCTGCGCAAGGCGATGGCGAACGCCACCGTGATCGTCGCGCCGGTGCACGAACTGGATGAATTCGGGCTGGAGGAACTGGCGGGCAAGACCATCATCACGTCGACGGTCAACGACGAGCGCGTCGCGCAGTTGCGCGACAAGGGCGTGCACATGATCGTCGACGGCGCGCCGTTCATGTTCCACCACGTGCTCGGGCCGAGCCTGCTCGACGCCATGATCCTCGCCGCCACCGGCAAGAACCCGGACGAGATCCTCGAGGACGACTACCTGGAGATCGTGACCGGCCTCGGCCTCGAGCCGCGCATCATTTCTCCGAACGGCTTCCGGCGCGTGAACCGGTTCGCGTTCGTGATCCATCCGCTGTCGCAGGAGTACTTCAAGACCGTCAAGCCGATCGAAGTCCTGTCGCGCGTGACGCCGCCGGTGTTCATGGATGCGATCGAGCGCGTGATGGCGTACGCGCCGCCTTTCGTGTACTCGCGGGTTGAAGGCATCAGGTCGCCGACCGGCGTCGAGGCCGAGGGCTGGCTGATCTCGGTCGGCGGCACGCCGAGGGAGATCATGAGCCGCAGCCCCGAGTTCACTTACCGGCGGCTGCTCGATGCGGCGAAGATGGCACGCAAGCTAGGCGCGCAGCTCATGGGGCTCGGCGCGTTCACCAAGGTCGTCGGCGATGCGGGTGTAACCGTCGCCAAGCGCGCGCCGCTGCCGATCACGACCGGCAACAGCTACAGCGCGTCGGGTGCGCTGTGGGCCGCGCACGATGCCATCTTGCGCCTGGGGCTGCTGCCGAAGCCGCAGGGCAAGGAACGCGTGAAGTTCAAGGCGATGGTCGTGGGCGCGACCGGCGCGATCGGCTCGGTGTGCGCGCGGTTGCTTGTCAAGGCGGCCGAGGAGGTTTATCTGGTTTCGCCCGAGACGGCCAAGCTGCTGGCGCTGAAGGAATCGATCCTGCAGGAGACGCCGGACGCGAAGATGTTCCTGTCGGCGCGCGCCGACAAGGACATTGCCGACATGGACATGATCGTGACGGCGACCTCGGGCGCCGGCAAGAAGGTGCTCGACATCATGAAGGTCAAGCCCGGCTGCGTGATCACCGACGTGGCGCGCCCGCTCGACCTGCCGCCGGAGGAAGTCGCCAGGCGGCCGGACGTGCTGGTGATCGAATCGGGCGAGATCCATCTGCCGGGCGACGTGAAGATGAAGAACATCGGCTTGCCCAAGGGCGTGGCCTACGCGTGTCTGGCGGAGACGATCGTGCTTGCGCTCGAAGGGCGTTTCGAAAACTTCACCGTGGGCCGCGCGATCGAGTGGGAGAAGGTGCGCGAGATCTACAAGATGGGCCTGAAGCACGGCATGAAGCTCGCCGCGATCTCGGGCGTCAACGGGCCGTTCAGCGACGAGGACATCGCGCGCGTGCGCGAACTGGCGCTGGCCGCGCGGGCGAAGCAGGGGCAGATGCCACACGCACGCGCAGGCAAGTCAGCGCGTCCGCGCCGAACGACATCGCGCGCAAGGGCACCGCGCACGCACGTCGCCCCGGCGTAGAACCTGGCGGGGCAGCAAGACCGCAGCGCGCCGCGCACACATCGTCCCGGCGCAGGCCGGGGCCTAATTTGCGAAGCTGGAATTGAGCCCCGGCCTGCGCCGGGACGACAACTCGTACAGCGCGATCGTTACTCCGCCGCGATGCCCGACGCCTTGAACGGCGCTTCCCAGCGCTTGTAGTGCGCGGCTTGGGTCGCGGCCAGTTCCTGCGCGGTTCCGTACGCGGGCACGAGCCCGAGCGAGTAGAGGCGCTCCTGCAGGTCGGGCGCGCGCAGCACCTCGCGTACCGCGTTCGAGACGCGGTTCACCGTATCGGCCGTCATGCCCGGCGGGCCGTACAGGCCGAAATACGCATCAGCGACCATGTCGATGCCGGCTTCCCGCAGCGTCGGCACGTCGGGCAACGAGCGCGAGCGCGCCTCGCCGGTGACCGCGAGGATGCGCAGTTTGCCGGCGCGGTGGTGCTCGATGGTTTCCAGCGGCGTGTCGATCATCAGCGGCACCTGCCCGCCGAGCAGATCCTGCACGGCCGGAGCGCCGCCCTTGTACGCGACGTGCGTGATCTCCGTGCGTGCAGTCTGCCCCAGCATCAGCCCGGCGAAGTGCGGCACGGTGCCCGCACCCGGCGTGGCGTAGTTGGCCTTGGCGGGATTGGCCTTCATCCAGGCCAGCACGGCCTTCAGATCGCCGGCCGGCGCGGCCGGGCCCGCGGTGATGGCGACGTCAAACGTCACCACGCGCGCGATCGGAGTGAAATCCTTCACCGGATCGAAGCCGACGTTCCTGAACAGGTAGGGCGCGATCACGAGCGCGCCGCTCGGCGTGAGGATTATCGTCTGCCCGTCGGGTGCCACGCGCCTCAGTTCGGCGAGCGCGACGCGGCCCGCGGCGCCCGGCTTGTTGTCGACGATCACGGTCTGGTTCAGCAGCGGCTTGAGCTTGTCGGCGAGCGCGCGCGCGACGACGTCGGCCGAGCCTCCGGCCGGGAATCCGACCAGCATGCGGATCGGCGCCTTGTCCTGCGCCAGTGAAGCGAGCGGCGCCGCGAGCGCGGCGAGCGTGAAGGTGCGGCGTTTCATGGTCTGCCTCCTCGTTGTTTGTTTGTCGCCCCGGCGCAGGCCGGGGCCCAAGTTGAGAGTGCTGCAATTGGGCCCCGGCCTGCGCCGGGGCGACGGTGTTCACCTTGTCAAAGTCCGAAAATCCGCTGCGCGCTCCTGCCACGCACCTTGTCGCGCTGCACGCCGGCGAGCGAGTTCACGCGCGCCAGGCAACCCGGCGCATCGCCGATCGTGTGCGGGTAGTCGGAGCCGTACAGCACGCAGTCCTCGCCGAACGCGTGCACCGCGAGATCGAGCGCTTGCTGCGTGAACACGACCGAGTCGGCGTACAGGCGTCCCATGTAGCTCGACGGCGCGCTCTGCGTCTTCGTGCGGCAGGCTGGAATGTTGCGGAAGCACTGGTCGAGCCGGCCGAGCAGGAACGGCAACGCGCCGCCGCCGTGCGACGCGATGATCTTCAATTTCGTGTAGCGGTCGAAGAAGCCGTCGAACAGCATGCGCGACATCGCCAGCGTGGTGTCGAACGTGAAGCCGATCGACGCCGTGAGCTGGAATTCGTTCATCTGCATCTCGCGCACGCCGGGCGGCGCGGTCGGGTGCACCAGCACCGGCAGTGCCGCGGCGTCGATCGCCTGCCACACCGGCGCGAACTCGGGCGCGGTCAGCGGCCGGCCGGCGATGTTCGCCAGCACCATCACGCCGCGCGCCCCGTCCGCGCGGGCCCGCGCCAGTTCGGCGGTCGCGAGTTCAGCGTGCTGCCACGGCAGCGAGCAGAAATATTCGACGCGTCCCGCGTAGCGTTTGCGCGCGGCGGCCATGTCGTCGTTCATCACGCGCGCCGCCTGCAGGCTGACCTCGGGCGGCCCGAAGTAGACGTTGGGGCAGGTCAGCGACACGATCGACACGTCGATGCCGACCTCGTCCATCATCCGGATCCGCGCGTCGTAGTCGAACATCGGCGGTACCGGCGTCATGAAAGGCGCGTCATCGAGGTGGATCGCGCGCAGCCCGCCGACGACTTCCTTCAGCGTCAGCCGCGGGCCGCCGTGCTTCTCGAGCAGCGCGAGGTAGTCGTGGTTGAGCATATGGGTGTGGACGTCGATGACGGGAGCCACGGTGTTCTCCTTTCAGTCGGCCTTGGCGCCGGATTCGGTGACGATCCTGCCCCAGCGCGCCTGCTCGCTCTTCACGTACTCGGCGAACTCGGCCGGGGAGGTGGGATTCAGCGTTTCGCAGCCGATCGCGAGGCAGCGGCCCTTCAGCGCATCGCTGCGCACGATCGCGCCGATCTCGGCGGCGAGCCGGTCGACGATCGGCTTCGGCGTTCCCGCCGGTGCGACGATGCCCTGCCACGCGACGGCCTGCACCGATGGATAACCGGCTTCGGCGAAGGTCGGCACGTCGGGCAGCATCAATGAGCGCGTCGCGGACGTGGCGGCGAGCACCTTGAGCTTGCCGCTGCGGATGTGGGCCAGCGCCGGCGTCAGATCGGTCACCATCACCTTGAAGCGCCCGGCGAGCAGATCCGGGATCGCGAGCTGGCTGCCGCGATACGGAATGTGCTCGAACTTCACGCCGCTCGCGGTCTGCAGCATCTCCATCGCGAGGTGATGCGGACTGCCGCTGCCGGCCGAGCCGTATTGCAGCGGTGCGGGCGACTTCTTCGACGCGCCGACGACGTCGCGCACCGAATTCCAGCCGGTGTCGGCGAGCGCGACCATGAAGAACGGCACGCTCGCGACCAGCGAAATCGGTGTGAAGTCCCTGACCGGGTCGATCATGTTGTTCCGATACAGCGCCGGGCTGATCGCGAGCGTGGTGCTGGTCGCCATCAGCAGCGTGTAACCGTCGGGTGAGCTGCGTGCGACGGCCTGCGCGCCGACCAGCGTGCCGGCGCCGGGCTTGTTGTCCACGATCACCGGCTGGCCGAGCGCCTTCGCCAGCGGCTCCGCAATCGAGCGCGCCAGCGTGTCGGTCAGCCCGCCCGGCGGGTAGGGCACGACCAGCCGGAGCGGCCGGTCGGGCCAGTTCGTCTGCGCGTTCGCGAGCGGGGCGATCAGCAGCGCCAGCGCGACGGCGCGCCGGACGAGGTCGAGCGGTCTGGACATCGGGTCTCCTCCCGGTTCGCATTTTCGCCGACACCTGCGCCCACGTGGCAAGTCTTCGTGGAAAAATGCGCATCATGAATCGCGGAGTTTCCCTGATCGGTGCGCCGACCGACGTCGGCGCGAGCGTGCGCGGCGCGAGCATGGGGCCAGAGGCGCTGCGCGTGGCCGGAATCGGTGCCGCGCTGGTCAGCCATGGCGTCGAGGTGATCGACCGCGGCAACCTGTCGGGCCCGGCGAACCCGTGGCTGCCGCCGGTCGACGGCTATCGCCATCTTGCCGAGGTCGCGGCGTGGAGCAATCTCGTGCACGACGCGGTGCTCGACGAGTTGCGCGCGGACCGCCTGCCCGTTGTTCTCGGCGGCGACCACAGCCTGGCGATCGGCTCGATCGCCGCGGTCGCGCGCCACTGCCGCGAGAAGGTGCGCTCGCTGCGCGTGCTGTGGCTCGATGCGCACGCGGACTTCAACACCAACGTGCTGACCCCGAGCGGCAATCTGCACGGCATGCCGGTCGCTTGCCTGTGTGGCTACGGGCCGCGCGAACTGGTGTCGATCGGCGGCGCGACGCCGGCGCTCGGCCCGAAGTCGATCCGGCAGATCGGCATCCGCAGCGTCGATCCGGGCGAGAAGCGGTTCGTGCACGAGGTCGGGCTCGAGGTGTTCGACATGCGCTTCATCGACGAGATGGGTCTGCGCCACACGATGGAGCTGGCGTTGGCGATGATGAACGGCGACACGCACCTGCACGTGAGCTTCGACGTCGATTTCCTCGATCCGGAGATCGCGCCGGGCGTGGCGACCACCGTGCGCGGCGGGCCGGGCTACCGCGAGGCGCAGCTGTGCATGGAGATGATCGCCGACTCCGGCCTGCTGGCGTCGCTCGACGTGATGGAGCTGAATCCGGCACTCGATGTGCGCAATCGAACCGCCGAGCTGGCGGTCGATCTGATCGAGAGCCTGTTCGGGAAAAGTACCTTGATGAGGAAGTAGTCGTCGGTCGGCAGCGCCGACCGACGTTATCCGACCGTTAGTGCAGCGGCGCCACCGGCTGCTCTTCGGCTTCCTCCGGCGGCTCGGCGTGCACCGCGTGGCCGGCCGGATTGGGAAACAGCGGCGCACCGCAGTCGTCGCAGAATTCCAGGGGAAAGCGCTGCGCATGCGCGGTGATGCGCGCGATCCCGTGCGCGCGCAGGGCGGCTTCGATCTCCTCCTGCGCCCGCTCCTCGTCGTCGCCGAGCAGCGGCCACACGACGCCTTCGATCACTGCGTCGTCGTCGCTCGTCTTCGAGATGCCGATACGCATCTCCTCGACGCTCTTGTCCTCGAAGGCGGCCACCGTCGCCTGCAGCCCGGCCGGCTTCAGGTCGTACGCGAGCCGCAGGTATGACGCCGCCGCCTCGATCGAGAACTCGCGCAGCTGTCGGTCGGCATCGCGCAGCGCGGCGTGAAACGCGTTGGGCGGCAGCAGGCGGTAGCGGCAGCCGGTCATCACCGGCTGCAGCACGTTGCCGAGCTGCTCGCAGAAGGTCGTGACCGCGCTCTGCTTGGCATCGGGATCGACGCCGGTTTCCTGCCAGTGATACAGCGCCTGACCTTGCGGCGCGATCAGCGCGGCGAGCAGGTAGCGGGTGTCGGCCAGCATCGATACCGGCTCGCGCAGGCTCTTGGGGTCGATCTTCAGCCGCTTGCCCTGCGTGGCCGCTTCGAACAGCGCGTGCCCGCAGTCGTAGACCTCGCCCAGCGATTCGGGCAACTGGTCGATCGAGTACAGGTAATCGGCCACCGCCAGGCGCGCGCCGCGCGCGGCCAGATGGCCTGCGATCTGCACCGCGATGTTGTCGACCAGCGCGCTCGACAGCGAAGTCGTGGGCAACCTGTAGCGCGACCACGCCAGTACGGGTACCGCCAGCAGCAGCGCGTCGTGCGGCTTGCCGTCGATCTCGATGGCCGCGCTTTCGGCGGACGATTCGGCCAGATCCGCGAGATCGTCGTAGGCGCGTGCATTGGTCCGCGCCAGGTCGTCGAGCGCGGCTTCGATCGCGTCCGCATAGCCGCGGGTCAGGCGGTCGTTGATCAGCTCGACGAGCCGCCGTTCCCACAGCCGGTCTTCGATGCGGCTGCCGGATTCGGCCAGCCGGCGGGCGAGCTTGGCCAGGGTTTCGGCATCGGCGGAGTGGCGCGCGCGGGAGATATACCGGGTGCGGCGCATGGGCAATTCCTCTGGGAGTGAGGCCGTATTATCCCATCGGGATCGCAGGTGACGAGGGGGAGGAACCGATGCAGTGGACGACAAGAATCCTGACGGCGGCGGCGGTGCTGCTGGCGGCGCTGGCGCTGGCGGCGCAAGCCGAGGTCGGCGTCGTCGAGAAGAAGGTCTTCACGCTGCCCGTTTACACGACGGTCGGCGGGCAAACGATCAAGCAGGTGCGCGTCGGTTACGAGACCTACGGGCAGTTGAACGCGCGCGGCGACAACGCCATCTTCATCGCGCACTTCTATTCCGGCACGTCGCACGCGGCGGGCAAGTACAAGGAAAGCGAGGCCGCGCCCGGCTACTGGGATTCGATCATCGGCAAGGGCAGGCCGATCGACACCGACAAGTACTTCGTCGTCAGCGCCGATACTCTGGTCAACCTGAACGCGAAGGACCCGAACGTCGCGACGACCGGGCCGTCGACGATCAACCCCGACACCGGCAAGCCGTATGGCATGAGCTTCCCGGTGGTCGCGATGCGCGACTCGGTGCGTGTCCACAAGGCGCTGCTCGACTCGCTGGGCGTGAAGAGGTTGGTTGCGGCCGCGGGTGCGTCAGGCGGTTCGATCCAGGCGATGGAGTGGGCGGCGCTGTATCCGGACTTCGTCGAGCGCGTGATCCACGTGATCGGCCCGGGCTTCGACATCCATCCATACGTGATCGAGCTGCTCGACGTGTGGTCGCTGCCGGTCCGCCTCGACCCGAAGTGGAACAACGGCGACTACTACGGCCGCGACGAACCGCTCGACGGCGTGGCGCAGGCGCTGAAGATCGTCACGCTGACCGCGCGCCACTTCGGGTGGGCCGAGAAGACGTTCGGCTACAAGTGGGGCGACGACAAGAAGAACCCGGCGGATGCACTCGGCAACGCGTTCCAGATCGAGTCGGCGCTGAACGCCGCCGGCATCGCCCGCGCGAAGACCACCGATGCCAATCACCTGATCTACATGTCGAAGGCCAATCAGCTCTACCGGCTGAGCGACGCAGAGGTCAAGGGCATCAAGGCCGGGATCCTGTTCGTGCCGGCGGCGAGCGACCTCATCTTTCCGCCGGAGCTTTCCCGGCGCGCGCTGGAGCGCCTGCGCGCGCAGGGCGGGCGCGGCGAGCTGTTCGTGATCGAAGGCGACGGCGGCCACCTCGACGGCGTGCTCGCGGTGGCGAAGGCGGGCGACGCAATCCGCGCCTTCATCGAAAGCAAGTAGGGCATCCGTTCGTGAGCACGCTGGCCGAACCCGTCGATGCGCGACACGATGTCGAGGTGATCTCGCTGGTCGGGATCGCGCACGGCACATCGCACTTCTTCCACCTGCTGTTGCCGTCGCTGTTTCCGTGGCTGATGAAGGACTTCGGCCTGTCCTTTACGCAGGTCGGCTTCCTGACGACGGTGTTCTTCGTCGTGAGCGGCATCGGCCAGGCGCTGGCCGGATTCGTCGTCGATCGCATCGGCGCGCGCCGCGTGCTGATGTTCGGCATCGGCATGCTGGCGGTCGGCGGCGCATTGGTAGGCTTGTCGATCAGTTATTCCGGGCTGCTGCTCGGAGCAGCCGCGGCGGGCCTTGGCAACTCGATCTTCCATCCGGCCGACTTCACGCTGCTGAACCGCCGCGTGACCGCGCAGCGCCTCGGGCATGCGTTCTCCGCGCATGGCCTGGCCGGCTACCTCGGTTGGGCAGCCGCGCCCGCGTTCGTGACGACGCTGGCGGGGTTGTGGAACTGGCACGTGGCGGCATTCGGCGCAGCCGCGGTGGGAGCGGTCATGTTCGGGCTGCTGCAGACACGGCGGCGGATCATCGACGACCACGCTGTGATCGCTGCTGGCTCGGGCTCGGAGAGTAGCGATGCGGCCGAGTCGCAGTTCGCGTTTCTCGGCTCTGGCGCGGTGTGGCTGTGCTTCCTGTTCTTCTTCCTGACCACGTCGGGCTTCGGCATCCTGCAGACCTATGCGCCAGCCGTGCTCGGCCACGTGTACGACATGCCGCTCACGCTCGCGACCGCGGGGCTAACCGCGTATCTGCTCGGCAGTTCGGCCGGCATCGTGACCGGTGGCTTCGTCGCGGCGCGCTTTCCTGACAGCGACAAGGTGATCGCGGTGATGCTCGGTCTGGCCGCGCTGGTCGCGCTGGTTCTCGCGACCGCTACCGTGCCGCGCTGGGCCGTGCTCGCCTGCATGGCGACGATGGGGTTTGGCGTCGGTGTGGCCGGGCCGAACCGCGACCTGCTGGCGCGCAAGGCGGCAACGTCGCGCTTCGGCAAGCGCTCGTATGGGCGCGTATACGGGTTCGTCTACTCGGCCACGGACGTGGGGCTCGCGATGGCGCCGGTCCTGCTGGGGCCGGTGCTCGACGCGGGCAATTTCGCAGTAGCGCTGTATGCGGTCGCGGCGTTTCAGGTGGGGGCGCTGATCAGCGCGCTGCGCGTCGGCGTGCGCTCGCGGCCCGCGGTCGCCGCTGCCGAGTGAGGAACCGATGCCAGGGGCATCCTTTGCCACGACCGATCTGTGCGATGCCAACGAGGAGCGGATCGCCAGCGGCGAACTGCGCGTGTTGCCTGCGGGTTGGCTCGCCTTTGGCCGGCGCGGGCGTTTTCACGGCAGCGCCGTCACGCTCAAGCTGTTCGAGGACAACTCGCTGCTGGCCGATGCGGTCAAGACGCCGGGCGCCGGACGGGTGCTGGCGGTCGATGCCGGCGGCAGCACGCGCTGCGCGGTGCTGGGCGGCAATCTCGCTGCAGCAGCGGCCAAGAACGAGTGGCAGGGCGTGATTGTGTTCGGTGCCGTGCGCGATGCCGACGAACTCGACGCGTGCGATCTCGGCGTGCGGGCGTTGGCGCTGAATCCGCGCCGCTCGATCAAACGCGGCGCGGGACAGCGCGACCTGCCGATCGAGGTCGCCGGCGTGCCGGTGCGTCCGGGCGAGTGGGTCTATGCCGATCGCGACGGCATCCTCGTCAGTGCCGTGCGACTGCTGCCGTGACACGCGGCGACCGCGGTTTTCAGCACGCGGCAAAGGTTTTGCATCGTGCAACGAACCTTTGTGCGTGGCAAAAGCGCCATTTTCACGACTGCAAATGTCATTGCGTATGGCGCAACAGAACTTTTAAGGCATTGAACAATAACGCTGGTTTACTAACTCTTCTATAAGATATTTGTGTTGTTGCGTCGCGCGGCAGCCTCTAGCATTCGTCTTCAGTGCCCGGCCGGAAGCAACTGGCGAGGCCGGCACCCCGATCGAAGCATCGTTTGAAGCGACGTTCACAAAGGAGCACGCATGACCGCACGCAAGCTTGAGGCGCAACGCCTGCAGAAGGAATGGAACGAAAGCCCGCGCTGGAAGGGCATCAAACGCGGGTACACGGCAGACGATGTCGTCAGGCTGCGCGGTTCGGTACCGGTCGAACACACAATTGCCAGGCGCGGCGCGGAGCGGCTTTGGCGCATGATGAAAGAAGAGCCATTCGTCAATTCGCTCGGGGCGCTGACCGGCAACCAGGCGATGCAGCAGGTCAAGGCGGGTCTGAAGGCAATCTACCTGTCGGGCTGGCAGGTCGCGGGCGACGCCAACATCGCCGGCGAGATGTATCCGGACCAGTCGCTGTATCCGGTCAACTCGGTGCCCGCAGTGGTGCGCCGGATCAACAACGCGCTGGCGCGCTGCGACCAGATCCAATGGATGGAGGGCAAGAACCCGGGCGATCCGGGCTACGTCGACTTCTTCGCGCCGATCGTCGCCGATGCCGAGGCCGGATTCGGCGGCGTGCTCAATGCATTCGAACTGATGAAGGCGATGATCGACGCCGGCGCGGCCGGCGTGCACTTCGAGGACCAGCTCGCTTCGGTCAAGAAGTGCGGCCACATGGGCGGCAAGGTGCTGGTGCCGTCGCGCGAGGCGGTGGCGAAGCTCGTCGCCGCGCGCCTGGCGGCAGATACGATGGGCGTGCCGACGATCCTCGTTGCGCGTACCGACGCCGAGGCCGCGGATCTCGTGACCAGTGACGTCGACGAGAACGACAAGCCGTTCCTGACCGGCGAGCGCACGGTCGAAGGTTTCTTCCGCACCAAGCCCGGCCTGCAGCAGGCGGTGTCGCGCGGACTGGCCTACGCGCCCTACGCGGACCTCGTGTGGTGCGAGACCGGCAAGCCCGATCTGGCGTACGCGCGCGCGTTTGCAGAGGCGATCCACAAGCAGTTCCCGGGCAAGATGCTGGCGTACAACTGCTCGCCGAGCTTCAACTGGAAGAAGAATCTCGACGACGCCACGATCGCCAAGTTCCAGAAGGAACTGGGTGCGATGGGCTACAAGTTCCAGTTCATCACGCTGGCCGGCT
>JAKORH010000002.1 GCA_029777935.1 Pseudomonadota bacterium | reverse complement strand
CGAAGTCGACGTGGTGCTGCTGGTGCGCGGCGGCGGCTCGATCGAGGACCTGTGGTCGTTCAACGACGAGGCGGTGGCGCGCGCGATCCGGGCCAGCGCGGTGCCGATTGTGGTCGGGGTCGGGCACGAGTCGGATTTCACCATCGCCGATTTCGCGGCTGACCTGCGCGCGCCCACGCCGACGGCGGCGGCCGAACTGGTCGCGCCCGAGCGGGGCGCGCTGCTGGAAGCAGCGGAGCAGAGGTTGGCGAGACTGCGGATCGCGTGGCACCGGCGCAGCGAATTTGCGCAACAGCGCCTCGACTACGCGTTGCGCGCGCTCGCCGCGCCGCGCGCCCCGGTGCGGGCTCTCGAGGCGCGCGTGGCCGCGGCCGCCGGCGGCCTCGCGCAACGGATCGCACACGCACTCGCGCCCCGGCGTGAGGCGGCCGCCCGCGGCTTGCAGCGGCTGCTGCGGCAGCGGCCGGACGCGACCGCGGCGCAGGCACGAGCGCAACGGCTTGCCGCACGCCTGGCGGCGCGCGCACTTCAATTGCAGGAGGCGCGGTGCGCCCGCGTCGAGACGCAGGCGGCGACGTTGCAGGCGCTCGATCCGGCCGCGGTGCTGGCGCGCGGCTATGCGCTTGCATACGCGCCGGATGGCCGAGTCGTGCGCAGCGCGACTCAGCTTGCGGTCGACGACCGCGTACGGCTGCGCTTCGCGCGCGGCGCCGCGCACGCGCGCGTCGAGGCGATCGAGCCGGATGCAGGCGACGCCGCAGTGGCGCGCTGACGAAAGACCATCCCGCAATCCCCGCGATCGATAGTCGGCGCTGCGTGAAGTTCTAGAATCGATTTCTCCGCCCGACGGCGAACATCGTCTCAACCTCTCCTCAAGGAAGGCCATCATGGAACACACGCTGCCTCCGCTGCCCTACGCGATGGATTCGCTCGCGCCGCACATGTCGAAGGAGACCTTCGAGTATCACTATGGCAAGCATCATCAGGCCTATGTGACCAACCTGAACAACCTGATCAAAGGCACCGAATTCGAGTCGAGCAAGCTCGAGGACATCGTGAAGAAGTCCTCGGGCGCGATCTTCAACAACGCGGCGCAGGTCTGGAACCACACGTTCTTCTGGAACGGCATGAAGCCGGGCGGCGGCGGTGAACCGGTCGGAGCGCTCGGCGCCGCGATCGCGAAGAAATGGGGTTCGTATGCCGCGTTCAAGGAGGCGTTCACCAAGAGTGCGGTCGGCAACTTCGGCTCGGGCTGGACGTGGCTGGTGAAGAAGCCGGACGGATCGGTCGACATCGTCAACACCGGCAATGCGGCCACACCGCTGACGACGGCCGACAAGGCGCTGCTGACGATCGACGTGTGGGAACACGCGTACTACATCGATTATCGGAACGCGCGGCCCAAGTTTGTCGAAACGTTCCTCGCCCACCTCGTCAACTGGGACTTCGCGGCGAAGAACTTCGCCTGAGCGCGCACGGCCGCTCCAAAGCGCTCAGCCCGCAGCGCGCAGCGCGCAGGGGAAGCCCGCCAAGCGCGCACGGCCGCTCCGAAGCGCTCAGCCCGCAGCGCGCAGCGCGCAGGGGAAGCCCGCCAAGCGCGCACGGCCGCTCCGAAGCGCTCAGCCCGGAGCGCGCAGGGTAGCCCGATGATTGGGACCGGCCGGGCTGCGCACGGCCCGGCCGCGCCTTACCGCGCCGGCGGCAATCCGCCGATCTTCGAGCCGGGCTTCAAGCCGCGTTTCTCGAACCAGCCGCGCTCCATTTCGAGCGCGTAGCGTACGGGTTTGCGCGCGCAGTGGCTGGTATCGGTGCGGGGCTCCATGTCCTCGACGTTGACGATCTTGCCATCGTCGTCGATGAAGGCGACCGACAGCGGGATGAGCGTGTTGCGCATCCACATGCACAGCGTCGATTTCTCCGCATACAGGAAGATCATTCCGTGATTCGGCGCCAGTCGCTCGCGGAACATCAATCCGCGCATGGCGGCGGCCATGTTCGCGGCCACTTCGGCCGTGATCACGTGAATCCCGGCGGTGAGCTGGATGGTCGGCTGCGGCGGCAGCGCTTGCGCGGCCGCCAGGCACGGCGCGAGCGCCAGCGCCAGGCAAAGCAACGAGCGGCGAGCGATCTGCATGAATTCCGAACCGGTGAAATGAAAAAAGGGCAGGACGGTCGCGCCCTGCCCTCTTGGCCGCTAAACGCGAGCTTACTTCTTCTCGGCTTCGGCTTTCTCGGACTTCTTGGCCGACTTCTTGGCGACGTGCTTCTTCGTCGCCTTGACCTTCTTCGCCGGCTTGGCCTCGGGCTTGGCTTCTGCCTTCGGCGCCGCCGTGGGACCGGCAACCGGCGCGGCCGGAGCAGCGGGTGCGGCGGGCGCGGCAGCTTGCGCGAAGACGGCGCCGGCGAACAGGGTCGAGATCAGTGCAGCGATGACTTTCTTCATGAGCTCCCTTTCGGTCGTTCGTGGGTTGTGCGACGACCGGAGATCCGGCCGCGGACGGCGTTGCGTCAGTGGCCGTAACGCCGCGGGTCCCGGTCCGGTTGACCGGCCCGACGCGCGGGACGAGTAAGATCGCGCCGAGGAGCGGTTCCAGCCAGTCAGCCGTTTTGCGCTGCCCGCGGGCGCGCGCTTCCCCCAAGTTGGAGACCCCATGTACCAGCACATCAAGGTGCCCAAGGAAGGGCAGAAGATCACCGTCAACAAGGATTTCTCGTTGTCGGTTCCGGACCAGCCGATCATCCCCTATATCGAAGGCGACGGTACCGGCATCGACATCACGCCGGTGATGATCAAGGTCGTCGACGCGGCAGTGGCCAAGGCCTACGGCGGCAGGCGCCGGATCGTCTGGATGGAGATCTATGCCGGGGAGAAGTCGACCCGAATCTACGGCCCGGACGTGTGGCTTCCGGAAGAGTCGCTGCAGGTGCTGCGCGAATACGTGGTGTCGATCAAGGGGCCATTGACGACGCCGGTCGGCGGCGGAATCCGCTCCATCAACGTGGCGCTGCGCCAGGAGCTCGATTTGTACGTATGCCTGCGGCCGGTGCGCTACTTCAAGGGCGTGCCCAGTCCTGTCAAGGAGCCGGAGAAGACCGACATGGTGATCTTCCGCGAGAACTCGGAGGACATCTACGCCGGCATCGAATACGAGGCGGAGAGCGACAAGGCGAAGAAGCTGATCCGCTTCCTGCAGGACGAGTTGGGCGTGAAGAAGATCCGTTTCCCCGACACCTCCGGGATCGGAATCAAGCCGGTTTCGCGCGAGGGCACCGAGCGGCTGGTGCGCAAGGCGATCCAGTACGCGATCGACAACAAGCGCAAGAGCCTGACCTTCGTGCACAAGGGCAACATCATGAAGTTCACGGAGGGTGCGTTCGCCAAATGGGGCTACGGTCTGGCGCAGAAGGAGTTCGGCGCCGAGCTGCTCGACGGCGGGCCGTGGATGAAGATCAAGGCCAGGCACGGCGACATCGTGCTCAAGGACGTGATTGCCGATGCGTTCCTGCAGCAGATCCTGCTGCGGCCGGCCGAGTACGACGTGATCGCGACGATGAACCTGAACGGCGATTACATATCGGACGCGCTGGCGGCACAGGTCGGCGGCATCGGAATCGCGCCGGGCGCGAACCTGTCGGATTCGGTGGCGATGTTCGAGGCGACCCACGGTACCGCGCCGAAGTACGCCGGCAAGGACTACGTGAATCCGGGCTCCGAGATCCTGTCGGCCGAGATGATG
>JAKORH010000164.1 GCA_029777935.1 Pseudomonadota bacterium | reverse complement strand
GGGCATCCCGATCCTCAACTACCTGGTGCCCAAGGCGTTCGTGCACGACGGCGCTCGCCTCACCGGCATGAGCTTCGAGAAGGTCAAGGCGGTGTACGACGAGCGCGGCCGGCGCAGTCTCGTGCCCACCGGCGAGCCCGACCAGATCTACGAATGCGACGAGGTGCTGATCGCCGTCGGCCAGGAGAACGCGTTCCCCTGGATCGAGCGCGACTGCGGCATCGAGTTCGACCGCTGGGGGCTGCCCGTGCTCGACGCGACGACGATGCAGTCGAGCGTTCCGAACGTGTTCTTCGGCGGCGACGCCGCGTTCGGCCCGAAGAACATCATCTGGGCGGTCGCGCACGCGCACGACGCGGCCGTGTCGATCGACAAGCTGCTGAGCGGCGAGGACCCGCGCGAGCGGCCGGCGCCCGCGGTCACGATGCTGTCGACGAAGATGGGCATCCACGAGTGGGCGTACGACAACGAGGTGCAGCCCGACGCGCGGCACAAGGTGCCGTGGCGCGACGTGAACCAGGCCTTGCGCAACATCAAGATCGAGGTCGAGTTGGGGTTCGACGTGGCGACCGCGTACAAGGAGGCGCAGCGCTGCCTCAACTGCGACGTGCAGACCGTGTTCGCCGCGCCGCAGTGCATCGAATGCGATGCCTGCGTCGACATCTGCCCGACCGACTGCATCACGTTCATCGACGACGCGGACGAGGCCACGCTGCGCGCGTCGCTGAAGGCGCCGGCGCTCAACCTGACGCAGCCGCTGTACGTGTCGCACGGCCTGAAGACCGGCCGGGTGATGGTCAAGGACGAGGACGTGTGCCTGCATTGCGGGATGTGCGCGGAGCGCTGCCCCACCGGTGCGTGGGACATGCAGAAGTTCCTGCTCGAGGTCACCCACGCCGGCCCGCGCTGCCGCGCGCCCGCGCGCCAGGCGGCCTGACGCCTCGCGCATCGGACGCGGTACATCGCAGAGGGATCAATGCAGCGGATCGAGTCGATCAACGATTTCGTCGTGAAGTTCGCGAACGTCAACGGGTCGGGCTCGGCCTCGGCCAACGAGCTGTTCGCCAAGACCATCCTGCGCATGGGCGTGCCAGTGAGCCCGCGCAACATCTTCCCGTCGAACATCCAGGGATTGCCCACCTGGTACGAGGTGCGGGTGACCGAGCGCGGCTGGCTCGGGCGTCGTGGCGGCGTCGACCTGATGGTCGCGATGAACCCGCAGACCTGGGATCGCGACCTGCAGGAGATCGAGCCGGGGGGCTACCTGCTGTACGACAGCAGCAAGGCGCTCGCGCCCTCGAAGTTCCGCGCCGACGTGCACGCGCTGGGCGTGCCCCTCACCGAGCTGTGCAACGCCGCGTACTCCGACCCGCGCGAGCGCCAGCTGCTCAAGAACATCATGTACGTGGGTGCCCTCTCGGCCATGCTGGGCATCGAGCCCGAGGTCGTGAGCCAGCTGCTGGGCGAGCAGTACAAGGGCAAGGACAAGCTGATGGCGCCGAACCTCGACGCCTTCCGCAAGGGCTACGACTGGGCCGCGCAGCACCTGCCCGGCGCGCTCGCGCTGAAGGTGAGGCGGGCCGACGCCGTGGGCGATCGCATCTTCATCGACGGCAATTCGGCCGCCGCGCTGGGCTGCGTGTACGGCGGTGCCACGGTCTGCGCCTGGTATCCGATCACGCCGTCGTCGTCGCTCGCCGAAGCGTTCCAGCGCTATTGCGCGCGCTATCGCGTCGATCGCGAGACCGGCCGCAACTGCTACGCGATCGTGCAGGCCGAGGACGAGCTCGCCTCGATCGGCATCGTGGTGGGAGCGGGCTGGAACGGCGCGCGCGCGTTCACCGCGACCTCGGGACCCGGCATCTCGCTGATGACCGAGTTCATCGGGCTCGCCTATTTCGCGGAGATCCCCGTCACCATCATCAACGTGCAGCGCGGCGGCCCCTCCACCGGCATGCCCACGCGCACGCAGCAGGCCGACATCGTCGCCTGCGCTTACGCCTCGCACGGCGACACCAAGCACGTGCTGCTGTTCCCCGAGGACCCGCACGAGTGCTTCGAGTTCTCCGCGCAGGCGCTGGACCTCGCCGACCGGCTGCAGACGCCCGTGTTCGTGATGACCGATCTGGACATCGGCATGAACCAGCGGCTCGCCGCACCGTTCGCATGGGACGATGCGCGCCGCTACGACCGCGGCAAGGTGATGACCGCCGAGGAGCTCGAGTCCGGCAAGAACTTCGGCCGCTATCTCGACGTCGACGGCGACGGCGTGCCGTATCGCACGTATCCCGGCACGCACCCCACGCGCGGCTCCTACTTCACGCGCGGCACCACGAAGGACGCGTACGCGCGCTACTCCGAGGCGGGTCCCGACTACATCGAGAACGTGCAGCGGCTGCTGCGCAAGTTCGAGACCGCCAAGCGGCTCGTGCCGGCGGCCGTGATCGGTCGCGCGTCGGCGAAGACGCGCTTCGGCGTCGTCTACTACGGCTCCACCAGCCCGGCGATGGCCGAGGCGAGCGAGTCGCTCGAGCGGCGCGGGGTGCACGTCGACACGTTGCGCGTGCGCGCGTTCCCGTTCGGCGACGAGGTCGACCGTTTCATCGCCGAGCACGAGACCGTGTTCGTCGTCGAGCAGAACCGCGACGCGCAGCTGCGCGGCATGCTGGTGAACGAGCTCGGCTACGCGCCCTCGCGGCTCGTGCCGGTGCTGCACTACGACGGCACGCCGATCACCGCCCGGTTCATCGCCGACGCGATCGCCGAGCGCCTGTCGGGCGCCAATGTCAAGCCGCTCAAGCGCGGCAAGGTCGCCTGAGGGCCGCCATGACCTATCTCGCCAAGC
>JAKORH010000163.1 GCA_029777935.1 Pseudomonadota bacterium | reverse complement strand
CGCACGCGTTGCCGGCAGCGAGCGCCGCGCCGACGCTGCGGCCGAAGATCTGCATCGGGTAGTTCCACGGGATGCTGTGGCCGGTGACGCCGTGCGGCTCGCGGATCGTCAGCACCGTCATGCCGTTGCTGTACGGCACCGTTTCGCCGTGCAGCTTGTCGGCGGCGCCGCCGTAGTACTCGAAGTAGCGCGCCAGCGCGTTCGCGTCCGCACGGCCCTGTTTCAGCGGCTTGCCGGTGGTGCGCGATTCGAGCCTGGCGAGTTCCTCCGCCTGCGCGGCCACACGCGCCGAGAGCTTCGCGAGCAGGCGTCCGCGCTCGGTCGCGGTGAAGCGGCCCCAGTCGCCGCGGCCGAACTCGCCGTAGGCGGCGCGTGCCGCGCGCACCGCGGCATCGATGTCGGCCGCATTGCCGCGCGCGATCTTCGCGAACGGCTCCCCAACGGACGGATCGATCACGTCGATCGACTGTCCCGACTGCGCTGCCACCCAGCGATTGCCGATGAAGTGATGCCGCCCCTCGGTGGGCGTCCAGCCGCCGTCCATATGATCCTCACACGCAGTGTCTCGAACCTCCCCGCCCCTTCAAGGGGAGGGGCCGGGGGAGGGGATGGGGTCCTCAAAACGATCCTCACACGCAGTGTCTCGAACCTCCCCTCGCCCTCAGGGAGAGGGGCGGGGGTGAGGGTGGGGTGCGTAGTGCACGCAGCGATTATCTGCCTGACGGCGACGGGTCGCTAGAATCGCCGCCACTTCCTTGGGGAACCGCAATGAGCCTGGATCGAGTGCCCGCGGGGCGCGCGCTGCCCGACGAATTCAACGTCGTGATCGAGATCCCGATGAATGCGGACCCGATCAAGTACGAGGTGGACAAGGAGTCCGGCACGCTGTTCGTCGACCGTTTCATCCACACGGCGATGCACTACCCGTGCAATTACGGCTACATCCCGCACACGATCGCCGATGACGGCGATCCGGTCGACGTGCTGGTGATCACGCCGTTCCCGCTGCAGCACGGCGTGGTCGTGCGCTGCCGCCCGCTCGGCGTGCTGCAGATGCAGGACGAAGCGGGCGGCGATTCGAAGCTGCTTTCGGTGCCGATCGACAAGTGCCTGCCCTGGTACAAGCACTGGCGCAAACCCGAGGACATCGCGCCCGAGCGCCTGATGCAGATCCAGCACTTCTTCGAGCATTACAAGGATCTCGAGTCCGGCAAGTGGGTCAAGATGATCGGTTGGGCCGGCCCCGACGAGGCACGCCGCGAGATCATGGCAGCCGTCGAGGCCTTCAGGCAGGCGTCGCCGAAGCCGGCGTTCTAGCTGGAACCTATCTCGGCATCCTCGGCGGCCGTCGCGGATGCCGAGGTAGGTTCCAGCCGATCCGCCAGCGCTCGCAACAGCCGCGCGCCGTCGCCGCGCCAGGCGGAACCGTGCATGCACGCGAGCGTGGTCGGCGCCTGCCGGGCGAGGCGCTCGAGGATCGCGCCGGTCCCCGGCGCGTGGGCGAAGTAGTCGAGCGGCGCGCGGAACGCCTCGCTCGGCTCCAGGATGTCGGACTCGGTCAGCGCGACCTCGCCCGCGCCGCCCTGAGTGAAGAGATCGCCGCACAGGAACGTGCGCGTGCGCTGCTCCATCATCAGCCCGCAGTCCCAGCCGTGCGGCACGTGCGGCGTGTCGAACCAGCGCACCACGTGCCGGCCGAGGTCGAGCGTCTCCCCGTCGGCGAGCGCGCGCGGCGCGCGGTCGGCGATGTCGCTGACCGACACCATGGCCGCGATCCGGCTGCACACCGGCTGCGCGCGCGGCGCGGCGGCCAGCCACTCGTTCAGCGCGCCGCATTCGTCGGCCTCGACGTGCGAGAAGGCCACGAAGCGCAGCCGCTCGACCGGCATCAGCCGGCGCACCGCCTCGCGCACGAGCGCAAACATGCGTCGCGGGCCGGTGTGGAACAGCAGCGGCTCTTCGTCGATGATCAGGTACTGATTGAAGTTGAAGCCGCCGGGTCCGTCAGGAAGGTCGATCGGCGTGTTGATGCGATAGATGCCCTCGGCGATTTCGTGGACATTGGTGCGCGACTGCACATCGGTGATCATGAAACGTTCCTTTCCATGGGTTCGGTTTGAGTGGGCCGGCCCGAGGAGGTGTAACGACTTGCCGTTTCGTTACACCTCCTCGTATGGAAAGCGCAGGTCGCCTATGCTTGCCGCGTGCCGAGAATTTCCGAACCCGCGGTCGATGATGCGACGCTGGCGCGCCGCATCGCTGCCGCGCGTCCCGGCACCGACGCCGACGCGGAGGCGGACCTGGCCCGCCGGTTCGCGCCGCGTATCCGGCTGTACGGCCTGCGGCACCTGCGCGACGCGCACGCCGCCGCCGATCTCTCCCAGCAGGTGCTGATGCTGACGCTCGAAGCGCTGCGAAGCGGCAGGCTGCGCGATCCGGAGCAACTCGTGTCGTTCGTGTTCGGCACGTGCCGGATGGTAGTGCTCGATGCGCGCCGCACCGATGCGCGCCGTGAGGATCTGCTGGCGACCTATGCCGACGACGTGCCGGTCGCCGACGCGGAGATCGCGCCGCGGCTCGACCACGCGCGGCTCGCGCACTGCCTGGAGAATCTGTCGGAGCGCGAACGCTCGGTGTTGGTGCTGACCTTCTACGACGACCGCGCGGCGAAGGACGTGGCGGTTGAACTGGCGCTGACCGACGCGAATGTGCGCGTGATCCGCCACCGCGCGCTGCAGCGGCTGCGCGACTGCGTGACCGGAGGTGTCGCATGACTTGCACCGAACCGATCGCGGCGGCGACGCTGATCGACTACTGGCTCGGGGAGCTCGACCCGCAGCGGGAGGAGGGCGTCGAGCGGCACCTGCTCGGCTGCGCCTCGTGCAGCGGCGAGCTGCAGCAATGGATCGGACTGGGCGATGCGCTGCGGGCGCTGGCGCGCCGCGGCGCGGTTGCGGCGATCGTCAGCGGCGAATTCGTCGCCCGCATCGCGCAGCGCGGCCTGCGGCTGCGCGAATACCGCGTGCCGCGCAATGGGTCCGTGCACTGCACCGTCGCGCCCGACGACGACGTGATGATCTCGCGGCTGGCGGCGCCGCTGGAAGGCATCGCCAGGCTCGATCTGCTGGTGCAGGACGAAGGTGATCCGGCACCGACGCGGCTTCAGGACATCCCGTTCCGCGCCGCGGCCGGCGAAGTCGTGGTCGTGCCGCCGATCGAGCGCATCCGCGCGTTGCCGCAGTCGACGTCGCGCATGCAACTGGTCACGGTTGACGACGGTCGCGAGCGCGTGCTCGGCGACTACACGTTCATTCACCGGCCCTGGGGCGCGCGCCGGTAGCTCGCGACGTTCAGCGCCAGCCCGCCGAGTACCAGCGCGGCGCCGGCGAGCTGCCACCAGTGCACCGGCTCGCCGAGCAGCCAGACCGCGCACGACATGCCGACGATCGGCACCAGCAGCGTGAACGGTGCGATCAGCGCGGCCGGATAGCGGCGCAGCAGCCAGGCCCAGATGCCGAACGCGAGCAGTGTGGTGGGCCAGGCCTGGAACGCGACGCCGAGCCACTGCAGCGCGTCGAGCGATGTCGCCGCGCGGAGCATGCGGTCCGGCCCATCGATGAGCAGCGCCGCCGACAGCATCGGCAGCACCGCGAACGCGCTGGCCCAAGCGACGACCGCGAGCGGCTCGCCGCGCACGCCCTTGACGATGATGTTCGCGGTCGCCCACGACGCGGCCGCTGCCAGCACCAGCAGCAGCCCGACGCGCGTACCGCCGCCGGGCAGATGCAAGCCCACCAGCGCGATGCCGCCGGCGGCGAGCAGCGCGCCCGCAAGCTGCGCCGGGCGCGGCCGCTCGTGCGCGAGCAGCGCGGCCAGTCCGATCGTGAAGAACGCCTGCACCTGGATCACCAGCGACGCCAGCCCGGTCGGCATGCCGGCTGCCATGCCGCTGAACAGGAACGCGAACTGCAGCGCGAACGCGAACAGCCCATACGCGGCGAGGTGCCACCACGGCGTGCGCGGCCGTGCGACGAACAGCAGCGCGGGGAACGCCGCCAGCGCGAAGCGCAGGCAAGTGAGCGTCAGCGGCGGTACGTCGTTCAGGCCCCAGCGGATGACGATGAAATTGAAGCCCCATATCAGAACCATCAATAGAGCGGCGGCGAGGTGGACCGGCTTCATGCCGCGCCCCGGTGGTTGGTGTCATACCCGCGAAAGCGGGTATCCAGTAGCGCACACCCGCTGGATTCCCGCTTCCGCGGGAATGACGAGCGAGGTCTCATGCGCGCTCTCGCCGAAACGCGCTGTGTTCGGCAAGTTCGTCGATCGCATGCGCCACGCGGTCGCCTTCCTGCGCGAGAAAGCGGCGCACGGCGTCGAACATCCCCGCGTGCGCCAGCCAGTGCGCGGAGAATGTCGGCACCGGATCGAGCCCGCGCGCGATCTTGTGCGCGCCCTGCGCGCCGCCCTCGAAGATCGCGAGCCGGCGCTCGATCGCGAATTCGATCATCTGGTAGTAGCAGCACTCGAAGTGCAGGCAGGGCACGTGCTCGACCGCGCCCCAGTAGCGGCCGTACAGCCGCTGCTCGTCGAACACGCCGAGCGCGGCGGCGATCGGCGCGCCGTCCCGCCGCGCGACGATCATCAGCAGGCTGTCCGGCATCGCTGCCCCGACGCGGCGAAAGAAGTCGAGGTTCAGGTACGGCGTCGACCAGTGCGCCTGATAGGTCGCGCGATAGCAGCGGTGGAAGAACTTCCAATCGGCATCGGTGATGTCGGCACCGACCTTGCGTGCGAGTGCGACCCTGTGCTCGGCGACCTTCCGGCGCTCGGCACGGATCTTCTTGCGCTTGGACTGCAGCATGCGCGCGAGGAAATCGTCGAAGGAAGCAAAGCCCGGGTTGCGCCAGTGAAACTGCACGCCCCGGCGCACCAGCAGGCCGCGCTGCGCGAGCAGATCGATCTGCGCCTGCGGCGCCAGCAGCACGTGCAGCGACGACAGCGCGCTCGCGCGCGCGTGCACGAGCAGCGCGTCGGCCAACTGCGTGCGCGCACGATCGTCGGCCGCGATCAGCCGCGTGCCGCTGACCGGAGTGAACGGCACCGCGGCGAGCCACTTCGGGTAGTACGCGAGGCCGTGGCGCTGATACGCCTCGGCCCAGCTCCAGTCGAACACGTATTCGCCGTAGGAGTGCGACTTCGCGTACAGCGGCACCGCGCCGACCAACTGGTCGTCGCGCCACACTGTCAGGTAGTTCGGCGCCCAGCCCCGCGCCGGTGCCGCCGCGCCGCTCTCGTGCAGCGCATGCAGGAAGTCGTAGCGCAGGAACGGATTGGCGTCGGCGTCGGCCGCGAGCAGCGCCTCCCACGGTGCGCGGCCGATCTCGGCGAGGTTCGCGATGATCCGCGTGCGATAATCGCTGCGCACCTTCAAAGACCAATTCGATGAGTTCGCACGTCCGGGTCGCCGTCGCTCAGATCAACTGCACGGTCGGCGATTTCGAGGGCAACAGCCGGCGGATTCTCGACATGGCGCGGCGGGCCGCGGAGGCCGGCGCCGACATCCTGCTGACTCCCGAGCTATCGCTGTCCGGCTATCCGCCCGAAGACCTGCTGCT
>JAKORH010000162.1 GCA_029777935.1 Pseudomonadota bacterium | reverse complement strand
TGCTGTACGAGAGCTACATCCACCCGCTGACGATCCTGTCGACGCTGCCTCCGGCCGGCGCCGGCGCGATCCTGGCGCTGCTCGCCACCGGCACCGAGTTCTCGGTGATGTCGCTGATCGGCGTGTTCCTGCTGATCGGCATCGTGTCGAAGAACGCGATCCTGATGGTCGACTTCGCGATCGATGCCGAGCGCGAGCACAATCTGCAGCCGCGCGACGCGATCCTGAATGCGTGCAAGCTGCGGCTGCGGCCGATCCTGATGACCACGATGGCGGCGCTGCTGGGCGCGCTGCCGCTCGCGATCGGCTTCGGCGAAGGCGCGGAACTGCGCCGCCCGCTCGGCATCTCGATCGTCGGCGGACTGATCGCCAGCCAGCTTCTGACGCTGTATACAACGCCGATCATCTACCTGTATCTGGATCGCGCGCGGCTCGCGTGGGCGCGTTGGCGAGGCCGCGCGCCGAGCCACGGTCCGCTGGTGGATCCGACGGTATGAACGCGCTTTCGAGAATGAAGAACATCCCTCACCCTCGGTCCCTCTCCCGGAGGGAGAGGGATGAAAAGCCCCACTACCTCCGGGAGAGGGGTTGGGGTGAGGGCAAGTTCGCCGCGATCGCCTTCTGCCTCGCCGCCCTGCTCGCCGGCTGCGCGGCCGGCCCCGACTATTCGCGCCCCACGCTCGCGCTGCCGGAGCACTTCAAGGAGGCGCCCGACTGGAAGCCGGCGCAGCCGCGCGACGGTGAGGCACGCGGCGCGTGGTGGAGCGTGTTCGACGACGCCGAGCTCGACGCGCTCGTGCAGCGGGTCGAAGTATCGAACCAGAGCCTGCGCGCCGCCGTCGGCGCGTACGACCAGGCGGTCGCGCTCGCGGCGCAGGCGCGCGCGCAGTTCTTCCCGGTTGCGTCCGGCAACGTCGCCTACACGCGCGCGCGCAGCCCCGGCGTCGGCACCGCCAACGCCGCGAGCGTGCGGTTCGCCGCCTCGTGGGAGCCGGATCTCTTTGGTCGCGTCCGCCGCTCGGTCGAGGCCGCGACGGCCTCCGCGCAAGCCAGCGATGCCACGCTCGAAGCGACGAAACTCGCGCTGCAGGCGCAGCTCGCCCAGGACTACTTCCTGCTGCGCGTGGCCGACGCGCAGAACCGGCTGCTCGACGATACCGTCGACGGCTACTCGAAGTTCCTGACGCTGACGCGCACCCGCTACCAGGCCGGCGTGGTCGCGCGCGCCGACGTGGCCGCGGCCGAATCGCAGCTCGCCAGCGCGCAGGCGCAGCGCGCCGATGCGAAACTCGCCCGCGCCCAGCTCGAGCACGCGATCGCCGTGCTGGTCGGCTCGGCGCCCGCGGACTTTTCGCTGCCGGCGCGCAATGCGCTGCCGACTGCGCAGCGGCTGCCGCAGATTCCGGCAGCGCTGCCGGCTGAACTGCTCGAGCGCCGCCCCGACATCGCCGCCGCCGAGCGGCGCGCGGCGGCGGCCAATGCACAGATCGGCGTGGCGCAGTCGGCGTTCTTCCCCGCGCTGACGATCGCCGCCGGCGGCGGCTGGAGCGGGCCGAGCTTCGGCGACCTGCTGTCGGCGCCGAATCGCGTGTGGTCGCTCGGCCCCGCGCTCGCGGCCACGCTGTTCGATGCCGGCGCCCGCAGCGCCGCCACCGATGCCGCACGCGCCGGTTTCGAGCAGGCGGCAGCGAACTACCGGCAGACGGTGCTGGCGGCGCTGCAGGAGGTCGAGGACAACCTGGCCGCGTTGCGGATCCTGGAAGACGAGGCGCGGCTGCAGAACGAAGCGGTCCGCGCCGCGCGCGAATCGCTGGAACAGACGACGAACCAGTATCGGGCCGGGACGGTCAGTTACCTCAACGTGATCACCGCGCAGGCCACGCTGTACAACGCGCAGCGCACGGAACTGGAGGTGCGTGGCCGGCAACTGACCGCAAACGTCACGCTGATCAGTGCGCTCGGAGGCGGCTGGCGGTCGTCCGAGCTGATCGGCCGGCGCTGAGAAGGCGTGAAGATCTCGTCGCGAGCGGCCCGAGAAGACTGGGGCTTCATCACCGTGGCGCTGCTCGCGGCGCTCAGCGCCGTGGTCGCCGCGCGCGTACCGCCGCTGCGGCTGTAGCGGCAGAAATGCAAGCGCGCCCGAGCGGCCGCGCACGGCACACGCGCGGAGATCCTGCACGCCGATGCGAAGCGTGGCTCACGCCGCGAGCGACGCGCGCGCGAGCGTCAGCACCGCCGACAGGCCGCCGCCTGCGCGTGGCTCGAGCCGCACGTCGCCGCCGTGCATGCGCGCCACGCCGCGCGCGATCGCCAAGCCCAGTCCGGTGCCGCCCGTTTCCTTCGCGCGCGACGACTCCAGCCGCACGTACGGTTCGAATACGCGCTCGCGTTCGTTTTCGGCGATGCCCGGGCCGCGGTCCTCGACGCGGATTTCGATCCGCTGCGGCGAGTCGGTCACGGTCACGTCCACCTTCGGTCCGCCGTAACGGCGCGCGTTGTCGACCAGGTTCGCCATGCAGCGCTCGAGCGCCAGCGGCCGTGCGAACAGCGGCTCGGCATGGCCCTGCACCACCATTTCGCCGCCGCGCGCTTCGCTGTCCTCGGCGATGCGATCGAGCAGCGCATTGACGTCGAGCAGCACGGCCTTTTCGGCCGTTCTGCCGCTGCGCAGGAAGTCGAGCGTGTTGTCGATCATCCGTTCCATGTCGGCGAGATCGGATTCGATCGGCGCCCGCTGCGCGTCGTCGCGCAGTCGCTCCAGCCTGAGGCGCAGCCGCGTGATCGGCAGCCGCAGGTCGTGTGACACGGCGGCCAGCGCGACCGTGCGCGTCTCGATCATCCGCTTCAGATCCTTCTGCATGCGATTGAACGCGCGTGCCGCGCTCGCCACCTCGCTCGGGCCGCTTTCCGGCAACGGCGGCTGATCGAGGTTGCTCGGCAGGCCGGAGGCCGCGGCGGCGAGCGCCGACAGCGGCCGCGTCAGGCGCCGCACGATCCACAGCGCGAGCGCAGCGACGATCGCCAGCACGACTCCGATCCAGCCGAGGATCCGCAGCGGATCCTCGGGCAGCGGTCCCGGCAGCGCGTGCTGGAAGGTCACCACGGTGCCGTCGGCAAGCCGCGCCTGCAGCTCGGCCCGCAGCAGCATCCGCGGCAGCGGCGACGGCCGCTCGCTCGTGTCGGACTGGGGCGGCGGCGGATGCCGCGGATGGAAAGCCTCGCCGCGCAGCGACAGCACGTTGATCTGCACCGGGCGCGTCAGCGCCAGCCGCACTTCGTCGGCGAAGGCGACGACTTCGTCGGGCGGATCCGCCGGCGGCGCGCGCCACGGCTCGTCGAGGCGGATGTGCGTCGGCGGCAGGTTCAGCGCGCGGATCAGCCGCGCGCGCTCCACAGCGTCGGCCGCATCGAGCGCGTCGATGATGCCGGCGATGCGCTGCGCCGCGTGCGTGCCGAGCAGGCGCTGCGCCAGCCGCGTGCGCTCGTCGAGCATCAGCCACGCGCCGGCCACCTGCGCGGCAATGATGCCGGCCAGCAGCGCCAGCACGATCTGGCCGAACAGCGTGCGCGGCAGCCACTTCATGCGGTCGGCGCGGGATTCGTCACCAGCATGTAGCCCTCGCTGCGCACGGTGCGGATCAGCCGCGGCTCGCGCGCGTCGTCGCCGAGCCGCTTGCGCAGCCGGCTGACCAGCACGTCGACGGTGCGATCGACGCGGCTCGCCTCGCGTCCGGCCAGCGCGTCGATCAACTGGTCGCGCGTCAGCACGCGGTTGAGGTTTTCCGCCAGCGCGCGCAGCAGGCGGAATTCGCCGGTGGGCAGCGGCACGACCACGCCCCCCGGATCGCGCAGGTTGTGGGCGGCCAGATCGAGCGTCCAGCCGGCGAAGCTCACCAGCGCGGCGGCCGCGGGCGCGCGCTCGGACACCCGGCGCAGGATGCTGCGGACACGCGCCAGCAGTTCGCGTGGAGAAAACGGTTTCGAAAGGTAATCGTCGGCGCCCATCTCCAGTCCGATCACGCGGTCGACTTCGTCGCCGCGCGCGGTCAGCATCAGGATCGGCAAGGGCGAACGCGCGCGCACGTTGCGGCACAAGGTCAGGCCATCGTCGCCCGGCAGCATGACGTCGAACACGGCGAGGTCGAAGCGGCCGGTGCCGAGTTCGTGCCACATCGCCCCGCCGTCGGCGCAGGCAACCACCTCGAAACCCGCGTCGCCCAGATAACCGGACAAGAGGTCGCGTAAACCGGGGTCGTCGTCGACGACCAGGATGCGCTGCTTCATCGCGCTGCCGAAGAGGGAATTGACGGCAAGCATAACGGCCCGCTCCGGGCGCGCCCGCACGTGCAAGCTCTGCTGACGAGTTGTTACCGCCGGTTCACAAACCGCGCCGGGTGCGACGCACTGCGTTGACACGCGCGCGCTCCAATTCCCTGGAACCGCTTGCCGGTTTTCCTTCCAATCATTTCGCGCACGCATGCGCAGGGAGTTACACGATGAAGAAGCAGACAATTGCCCTTTGCCTCGCCGCGCTCGGCGTCACCCTGGCCGGAGTGGCGCGCGCCGCCGACGACAGCGGTGCCTACATCGGTGCCAATGTCGGCACCGCGAACCTGAGCTCCGGCGGCGATCGAATCGATCGCGCGTTCGCCGCGCAGGGGCTCGGCACCTCGACCTCGCTCGACCGCAACGACACCGCCTATGGCCTGACGCTCGGCTACCGGATCAACCGGTGGTTCGCGGTCGAGGGCGACTACGCCAACTTCGGCAGCCACAATCTCAGCGCGACCGTGAACTCGCCGGTGGCCGATACGATCAACGGCAAGTTCAAGGCCGATGGCTTCGCGCTCGACGCGGTCGGTATCGTGCCGCTCGAGAACGGATTCTCCGCGTACGGCAAGCTCGGATGGGGATGGACGCACTCGAAGCTCGACGCCAGTTCGACCGGCCTGGCGACGGTTTCGAACACGAGCCACGACGGCAACGGGGTCACGTTCGGTCTCGGCGTCAGCTACGACTTCAACCGCAACGTGTCGGCCGACCTCGAGTGGGACCGCTACAACCGCATCGGCACCGACAGCACGACCGGCCGCACCGATGCCGACCTTTATACGGTCGGCCTGGCCTATCACTTCTGAGTGCCCGCCCGCACGGGGATCGGGCAAAGTGGCGCAGCCACGTTTGCCCGAGATCCGGAACCTGCGACGGCGCCGCGCGCGGTGACTGCCGCGCCGGGCCTGCTTCACTCCTGACCTGCGTCGCCTGCAGCGGTGGCCGCGGCGCCTTTGCTACGCTTCGCGCGCGGCGGCCGTTGTCCCTCTTCGGACCGTGACGGCCGGCCACCCGGCCCGGACTCGTCGGCGCCGCCGCGCCGATCTTCAACGCCAAGGGGATCCGTCCCGACCAGGAGTGACCACATGAGCATCACGCGACGCAAACTGCTCGCCGGCGCCGGCGCCGCAGTCCTGCCGCTTGCCCGCGCCTTCGCGCAGAAGGCCGAATTCAGCTACAAGTACGCCAACAATCTTCCGCTTTCGCACCCGCTGAACATTCGCGCCAGGGAGATGAGCGACGCGATTCGCGACGAGACCAGGGGCCGCGTCGACATCCAGATCTTCCCCAACAACCAGCTCGGCTCCGATACGGACATGCTGAGCCAGGTGCGCTCGGGCGGCGTCGAGTTCTTCACGCTGTCGGGGCTGATCCTGTCGACGCTGGTGCCGGCCGCGTCGATCAACGGCATCGGTTTCGCTTTCCCGAGCTACGACACGGTGTGGAAGGCGATGGACGGCGATCTGGGCGCGTACGTGCGCGCGCAGATCGAGAAGGCCAATCTCGCCGTGATGGAAAGGATCTGGGACAACGGCTTTCGCCAGATCACCTCGTCGGTCAAGCCGATCGTCACGCCGGACGACCTGAAGGGCATGAAGATCCGCGTGCCGGTGTCGCCGCTTTGGACGTCGATGTTCAAGGCGTTCGACGCGGCGCCGACATCGATCAACTTCAACGAGGTCTACTCCGCGCTGCAGACCAAGGTCGTCGAGGGGCAGGAGAATCCGCTGGCGATCATCTCGACGGCAAAGCTGTACGAAGTCCAGAAGTACTGCTCGCTGACCAACCACATGTGGGACGGGTTCTGGTTCCTGGCCAACAAGCGCGCGTGGGAGCGGCTTCCCGCCGACGTGCGCACCGTCGTCGCCAAACACATCAACCAGGCGGCGGTGAAGGAGCGCGCCGATGTGGCGCAGCTGAACGCCACGCTGCGGAAGGATCTCGCCGACAAGGGCATGATCTTCAACCAGCCGAAGACCGAACCTTTCCGCGACCGCCTGCGCGCTGCCGGCTTCTACACCGAGTGGAAGGGCAAGTACGGCGACGAGGCCTGGGCGCTGCTCGAGCGCGCGAGCGGCAAGCTCGCGTGAGCCCGGAACACGGCGCGAGCACGGCTGCGCGCGGCGACTTCGGCGCCGGCGGCCGCGCGCTGGCGGCGGTCAACGAGCTGCTCGGCCGCAGCGTCGAGTTCGCCGCCGCGGCGCTGGTGCTGATCGAAGTGGTCGTGCTGCTGTCGGGCGTGGTCGCGCGCTACGGACTGCGCCGCCCGCTGGTGTGGTCCGACGAACTGGCATCGATCCTGTTCCTGTGGCTGGCGATGCTCGGCGCGGTGATCGCGCTGCGCCGCGCCGAGCACATGCGGATGACCGCGCTCGTCGCCAAGGCCTCCGCCGCGCGCCGCGCGTGGTTCGAAGCCGTGGCGACCGCGGCGTGCCTCGCGTTTCTCGGCCTCGTCGCGTGGCCTGCGTGGCAGTACGCGGTCGAGGAGCTTCCGGTCACCACGCCGGCGCTGGAAATCTCCAACGCGTGGCGCGCGTCGGCGCTGCCGATCGGCATCGCGCTGATGATCGTGTTCGCGCTGCTGCGGCTGCTGCGCGCGGCGTCGCTCAGGGAATCGATCATGGCTGTCGCGATCAGCGGCGGCGTGGTCGCCGCGTTCTGGATTGCCGGCCCGTGGCTGGAGCCTCTGGGGCGCCTGAACCTGTTGATCTTCTTCGTCGGCGTGACGGCGTCGTGCGTGTTCGCCGGCGTGCCGATCGCGTTCGCCTTCGGCCTGGCGACCTTCGGCTATCTCGCGCTGACGACCAGCACGCCGATGCCGGTGATGATCGGTCGCATGGACGAAGGGATGTCGCACCTGATCCTGCTCGCGGTGCCGTTGTTCGTGTTCCTCGGCCTGCTGATCGAGATGACCGGCATGGCGCGCGCGATGGTGACGTTTCTCGCCAGCCTGCTCGGCCACGTGCGCGGCGGGCTGTCGTACGTGCTGGTCGGCGCGATGTATCTGGTGTCGGGCATCTCCGGCTCGAAGGCGGCCGACATGGCGGCGGTCGCGCCGGCGCTCTTCCCCGAGATGAAGCAGCGCGGCGCCAATCCCGGCGATCTCGTCGCGCTGCTGTCGGCGACCGGCGCGCAAACGGAAACCATCGCACCGAGCCTCGTGCTGATCACGATCGGATCGGTGACCGGCGTGTCGATCGCGGCGCTGTTCACCGGCGGCCTGCTGCCGGCGCTGGTGGTCGGCCTGACCCTGTGCGTGGTGGTCTGGTTCCGTTACCGGCGCGAGGATCTGTCGCACGTGAGGCGTGCGCCGTGGAAGGAGATCGCACGCCACTTCGTGGTCGCGGCGCCGGCGCTCGCGCTGCCGTTCGTGATCCGCGCCGCCGTGGTCGAAGGCGTGGCCACGGCGACCGAGGTGTCGACCATCGGCATCGTGTATGCAGTGCTGGCCGGCCTGCTCATCTACCGCCAGTTCACGTGGTCGCGGCTGGCGCCGATGCTCATCGACACCGCGAGTCTGTCCGGCGCGATCCTGTTCATCATCGGCACTGCCACCGCGATGGCCTGGGGGCTGACGCAATCGGGCTTCTCGCGCGCGCTGGCGGAGATGATGGCCGGGCTGCCGGGCGGCGCGCCGACTTTCCTTGCGGTGTCGATCCTGACCTTTGTCGTGCTCGGATCGGTGCTCGAAGGCATTCCCGCGATCGTGCTGTTCGGACCGCTGCTGTTTCCGATCGCGCAGCAGGCCGGCGTGCACCAGGTTCACTACGCGATGGTGGTGATCCTCGCGATGGGCGTGGGCCTGTTCGCGCCGCCGCTGGGCGTCGGCTACTACGCCGCCTGCGCGATCGGCCGCGTGAATCCCGACGAAGGCATCCGTCCCATCATCGGCTACCTGCTGGCGCTGCTCGCCGGCGTCTTCGTCGTCGCCGCCGTGCCGTGGCTGTCGACGGGCTTCCTAAGAACCTATCCGTGAGTAACTCGTGCGATGCGTTGTCGCCAGAAAGCCCGGATGCAAGGCGCCCGGCGCAGGACAGTAGCCCGGCCTACGGCCAAGCCGGGCAACACCGCAGCCGGGCTTTCTGGCGACAACCCGAAGGGACGGGCCGCCGAGCAACGGCGACCGCCGTTGCGGGCCCGATCGGGCGTATGGACGCGCGCAGGCGCAAAGCGCCTGCGCAGTGGCTCGCATTGCGTTGTTGCTCGTCGCTTATTTGGATGAACCAAACCGCGCTCCTCGCGCCTAGCACGGCAAGCCAAAGCGGCCCGTCGCACACACGAATTATTCACGGATAGGTTCTAGATGACACGGAAATGAATGCATCCACCGTTCTGATCACGGGCGCCGGCCGCGGCATCGGGCTGGCCACGACGAAAGTGTTCCTGGCCGCGGGCTGGCGCGTGCTGGCGCTCGACAAGGATTTCTCGCGCTTCGATCTCGCCGAGTCGGCCGCCGTGCGCCGCGTGCAGTACGACCTGCGCGCGCTGGACGGCAGCGCCGCGCTCATCGCCACGCTGGGCCGCATCGACACGCTGGTCAACAACGCCGCCGTGCTCTACTGCGATCCGTTCGATGCGATCCCGCTCGCGCACAAGCAGGAAATCCTCGCGGTCAATCTCGAGGCGCCGGTGGCGCTGATCGAAGCGGTGGCGCCGCAGATGACCGCGCGCGGCAGCGGTCGCATCGTCAATGTCGGCTCGGTGGCGGCCTTCACCGGGCATCCCGATCTCTGGTACGGCGCCACGAAGGCGGCGCTGCTCAACGTCACCAAGAGCTATGCGTCGACGCTCGGCAGGCAGGGCGTGCTGGTCAACGCGGTCGCACCCGGTCCGACGCAGACCGACATGTACGACCAGTTGCCGCAGTCGCGCAAGGATGGCGTGATGCGCAGCGTGCACTCGGGCCGCGTATGCCGGCCGGAGGAAGTCGCCGCGGCGGTGTTCTGGCTGGGCAGTAGCAGCCCGGAGTACGTTAGCGGCACCACGCTCGACGTCAACAGCGGCGCCTACCCGCGCTGAGGAAACTGCGGTGGCCGAAACGACGCATGCCGCCCTCGTCACCGGAGCCGCGCGCGGCATCGGCTTGGCGATCGCGCACTGGTTCTACGCGCGCGGCTGGCGCGTCGCGCTGCTCGACCGCGATGCGCCCGCGCTCGCGCGCGCGATGACGGAGTTCGCCGATGCGGCACGCGTGCTCTCGCTGCCCTTCGACGTGTCGCAGCCCGAGCAGGTGCGCGCCGCCGTTGCGCAGACCGAGCAGCGGTTCGAGCGGCTCGACGCGTTGATCAACAACGCCGGCGTGGCGGTGTTCAAGCCGATCCTGCAGACGACGTTCGAGGAGTGGCTCGATGTGCTCGCCACGAATCTGAACGGCCCGTTCCTGTACACGGCGGCGTGCGCGCCGATGATGCTGAAGCACGGCGGCGGCAGCGTGGTCAACATCGCGTCGATCTCCGGCCTGCGCGCGAGCACCTTGCGCGTCGCCTACGGCACCAGCAAGGCGGCTTTGATCCATCTGACGCGGCAGCAGGCGACCGAACTCGGCGCCGTCGGCATCCGCGTGAACGCGGTCGCGCCGGGCCCGGTCGATACCGATATGGCGAAACAGGTTCACACGCCCGCGATCCGGCAGGACTATCACGACGTGATTCCGCTCGGCCGCTACGGGACCGTCGAGGAAATCGCCAACGCGGTCGGATTCCTGTGCAGCCCGGAAGCGAGCTACATCAACGGCCAGATCCTCGCGGTCGACGGCGGCTTCGACGCGGCCGGCGTGGGCCTGCCCACGCTGCGCCGTGGCGCCTGACCGCCGCGTTCCCGCTACGCGACGGCGCGCGCACGCGCCGTCCCTCGACTGCACAGAGATGCGCGCTCCGACCGGCCACGGGCCGCGCTGACACCTGCGAAGGCCGGCGCGAGGCACTCAGGCCGAGTGCACGCCACATGGCCGCCCGCCGGGTGTCGGCGAGCGCATCAGGAAACCGCGGGCTTCCGTTCGCCGGCCTGGCCCGCTTTCTTCCCGGCCCTGCGCTTCTGCCACGCCTTCTTCATCGCCTCGCTCAGCTTGCGCTTCTCGGCGGCAGTGAGCGGCCGTCGCTTGCGACGGCGGGAGACATCCGCGCCTTGCCCCTTGATGTTCTTCAAGGTCGCCAGAGCCCGTCTGAGAACCGAAAGCTCCTCTTCTCGTTTCTTGATCTCGCGTTCGAGTTCCTCGACTGCCTTCATCGCCTGTCTCCCGTTCAAGTTCGAGGGTCCGACATCTTACCGAGTCGACGGACGAGCGATCCGCGTCCGGCGCCCGGGCGCCGTGGCCGGGCCCTTCGTGATCCTCTTCTCGATCGAAGCGGGCGCGGCGCACTCGAAAGAAGCGTGAACCTGTCTCGGCATCGCCGGCGTCACTGGCCCGGATGTTTCACAAGGTCGCCCCCGTATGCGAACGGTCTCCAGCTTCGATGGTTCCTTGCGGCGTGCCGGCCGCAATCCGGTCTGGCTCGCCGGGGCTACGCGGGCTTGCGCGGCGCCTGCGCGGCCATCTTGCGCTCAAGTGCTCGCCGATGCCGATGGGCATCGGACTGCGCCCCTCTCGCGCAACCTGGCTGGCGCATGCATCCGCGCAATTCCCGCGTCCCTCGTGAAATATCCGGGCTGGCATTGCGGCCGGCGACAGCGCGTGTTCCTTCCGCGCGCCGCGCCGCAGTCTCCTTGACGCTTCCCGGCTAAGCCGTTGCGACGATGCGCGGCTCGCCGGGCGGCTTGATCTTCCGCAAGCCCGGTGCCCGCGACTCTGCCGAGAATCGCCGCGCGGTTCCGGCGCAAGCAGGCCGGATCGCAAGCGAAGTTGCAGGGCCTTTCGAATCCTCGAGGGACCGGATGCACAGCCGCACGTGACCCGAGAGAGATTTGGAAATGTCTGCCCGATTGCCGCTACGCGTTTTCCCCGCATGTCTTCTGGTCGCGCTCGCCGCCTGCGGCGGCGGGCAAGGTCCGACCGAGTCCGCGCCGCTCGTCCTCGCGCCCGAAACGGCGGCAGGCAACGGCAGTGCCGGCGTCGCGCTATCGCCGGGCACGCAGACTTCGTCGTGCACGAATCTGCCGCCGCTGCCGAGCAAACCGGCCGGCGCGCGCAGCATCGCTTCGTTCGGCGTCGTGCCGAGCGAGACGGTCGACAGCACGACCGCGATCCAGGCGGCGCTCGACGCGCTGAAGCCGGGCGACTGGCTGGTGTTCCCCGCCGGCACGTACGTGCATTCGAAGTCGCTGCGCGTGCGCGTGCCGGGCGTGGTGCTGTGGAGCGAAGGCGCCACGCTGCTCGCCACCAACCCTGACGACACCGCGATCATGCTGCAGGCCGACGGCGTCGGCATGTACAAGTTCCGCCTGCACGCGGTCACGACCACGCGCGGGGACCAGATGCGGCAAGCGCGGATCGCGGTGGCGCCGGCCGGCACCGGCCGCGTGCGCGGCGTCGTCGTGCGGCGGAACATCGTCGAAAACGCCGGTCCGGCGGGCACTCCGCTCGCCAACGGCTCGTCGGCCACCGGCATCATGGTGTATCGCGCCGACGGGTTCGTGGTGGCCGAAAACCATGTCGAACGCTCGCTCGCCGATGCGATTCACGTCACCGAAGGCTCGATCAACGGCCGCGTGGTACTGAACACCGCGAAGCAGAACGGCGACGACATGATCGCCGTCGTGTCGTACCTGGGCAGCACGGGCGCGCCGCTCGACGCGCTGCTCGCCAGCCTGCAATCATTGCGCGCCGACAAGCTGGTGCACAACGTTGTCATCGCGGGCAATCAGGTCGACGGCAACTACTGGGGCCGCGGCATCAGCGTCGTCGGCGGCGAGGACATCACGATCGACGGCAATATGGTCACCAACACGACCTACGCCGCCGGCGTGCTGCTGGCCCACGAATCCGGATATCGGACGTTCGGCGTGCGCAACGTCGTGGTCCGCAACAACACGATCCAGCACGTGCAGACCACGGCGCCCGCGTATGCCGTCGGCACGGCCGCAACGGCACCGCGCACGGGTCACGCGGCGATCGAACTGCATTCACTGACCAGCACGGACGAACTCGCGAACCCGGCCTTCGCGCAGACGGTCGCGGTGCAGTCGGTCCGGGTCGAGAACAACGCGATCGACGACACGCTGGACAACGGCATCCGGATCGGCGTCGGCGGAGGTCCGGTCGGCCGCGTGGGCCTGCTGAACAACCGCATGACGCACATCGGCGGCGGCGCGATCAACGTGGTGAACCACCCGACACCCGACTACAACGTCTACTGCGCGGGCAACACCGACGACGGCAATCCGACCAGCAGCAACCTGTGCATGGGAGCCGCACCGGCCGTGACCGGCGCGTCGCTCGGCTGCGGCGGCGGCTGACGTTCAGCGCGTGGCCGGCGCACCGCCTTGCCCGCCGGCAACCCGGACATCGACGCGCGCCGTGCGACCTTCGCCATGCGCAGCGGAGGCGCTGATCCGGATGCGGTCGGGCGCGATGCCCCGCCGCAGCAGCGCGGCACGCACTTCGCCGGCGCGCCGCTGCGCCAGTTCGCCGGCCGCGCCGCCCGCGGACCAGTGGATGTTCACGCTCCGCCCCGGCTGCGCGCGCACCGCATCCGCCACGGGATCGAGCGTGCGCGTCGCCCCGGGCCGAAGATAAGGTGTCCCGGCGGTGAAGTAGTCGTCGCCGAGACTCACCGCCGGCGGTGCAGGGATCTGCGCCGCCGGCGCCGCGGCGGCGACGGGTTTCGGCTCGGAAGCGCTGGACGCGCGCTCGCGTGCCGTGTCGGACGCGACCGTCGGCGCAGGCGCAGTCGGCGCGGGTTGCGACGGCGCGGCGGCGCCGGCGCGGCGTTGCTCGTCGGCCGGCCTCTTCGCAGCCTGCCTGGTCGCCGGCTTCTTCGCCACGTCGCGACGCTCGCGCGCCGCGCGTTCTTCCGCCGCGGCCCGGCGCGCCGCCTCGGCGATCGCCTGGCGCTCGGCATCGGTCAATGGCTGGTCGTTCGAGCCCTCCGGCTGCGGCAGGGGCGCGAGAAGATGCTCGATCGTCGGCGCGCGCGGCTCGGCAACGATCGCGGCCGGCGCCCGGCGCGTCTCGAGCGCGCCGAGCGCGCGGTCGCGCTCGGCGCCGGCCGCCTCGGCGCGTCGTGTCAGGCGATCGAGGGAATTGCGTTCGTTGACCAGCAGCGCGCGCTTGCGCGCGATGTCGGCGAGCTGCGTGACGAGCCAGGAGTCCTCGTTGCGCGCGAATGCCTGATCGGCCGTGCGCAGCGCTGCTTCGGCGCTCCGGTATTCGTCGCGTGCGCCGGGCGAAAGGTCGGCGGATGCGCCGATCGAGGAAAACGTCGCGCGCGCGCTTTCGAGCGCTTGGTTGCGCACCGGCGCGCTGCTGCAGCCGGCGAGCAGCAGCGCGATGCACAGCAGTGCGGCCGGCTTCATCGCGCGCTGCCTCCGGCGCCGCCGGCGCCCGCCGGCGGCGCACCGAGTGCTTTCAGCCCGCGCTCCGCGTCGGCCAGTTGGCGCTGAGCCTGGGCACGGCGCGACTTCGCAGTCGCCAGGCGCGCGTCGACCTCGGCGGTTTCCGCCAGCAGCCGCGCCTGCGCCACCCGTTTGCGTGCCGCCTCCTCATGGGCGCGCACGAGCTGCCGCCGCGCCTCGGCCAGCTCGCCGGGCGCAAATTCCGCCGCGCCCGCGTCGACGGCTTCTTCGATCGCCATTCTCGATACGACCAATTGCTCGATTGGCGGCGGCGGGCTGCGACAAGCGCCGCTCGCAAGCACCGCGCCGAGCGCGACGATCAGCGCGCGGGCGCGGCAACGCTGCCGGGCCGTTTGCATGTTCCGCTCCTCTGCCGGCGGACCGACACCGCGTCTCGCAATCCGCATGCCCGTCGCGCGACGGCCCGGGCACGACGGTTGCGCGACACCGATCGTCCGGAGCGCGACCGCGCGTTCCGCCTCACGAAGGAGCCACCATGAAAGCAGATCGAGCCTTCGCATATGCATTCGCCGCCACGTGCGCACTGGTGCTGGGCGCCGGCTGCAGCCAGCGCGAGGACAAGGCAGCCACCGCAAGCACCTCGCCGCCCCCCGTCGCGCAGCAGCCGCAGCCAGGCTCCCAGCGCAGCGATGCGACCTCGCCGCCGGCCGGGGCGGCGGCCGGAACCACCGCGGGCGCGTCGAGCGGGTCCACGCTCGACAACGCTGCGCTGACGGCCAAGGTCAAGGCCGCGCTGACCGAGGAAGCCGGGCCGGCCGCAGTCAAGGTAGGCGTCAGCACGTCCGACGGCGTGGTCACGCTCAAGGGCGAGTTGCCGAAGGACCAGATCGAGCGCGTCGTGCAGGCCACGCGCCGCGTCGACGGTGTGCGCGACGTCGTCAACGAGCTGACGCCGTCCAGCGCCGGCTGAGCCGCGCAGGACGGGCGCGCGCGCCGCGCTAAGCGTGCGCGGCGGTGTCGGGCTGCGGCGCCGTCGCGGCGGCCGCTGTCGCATCGCCGTTGCGCTTGCGCGCGCGCCGCACCACCAGTGCGACCGCGCGCGCGAGCACCAGCGGCTCCACCGGCTTGCCGACGTGCAGATCGAAGCCGGCGCGATAGACGTCGGCCCGGTCTTCGCGGCGGTCATAGGCCGTCAGCGCGATCACCGGCAGGCAAGCCGAGCGCGGATCGGCACGGATCTGCGCCAGCAGGTCGAAGCCGCTCGCTCCTGGCATGCCGATATCGGTCAGCACCACGTCCGGGATTTCGTCCGCCAGCCGGCCGCACGCTTCGGCCACGGATGCGGCCGTACGCACGTGGGCGCCGGCGGCTCGCAGCGCCGTGCTCACCAACTCGTGCGCATCGGGATCGTCGTCGACCGCGAGTACGCGGATCCCCACGAGCGCGAGCGCCGCATCGGCGTCGTCGGCCGCCTCGCGCGGGCCCGCGGGCAACGCGACCGATTGCTCCGGCAGCGCGGGCAGCCTGATCGTGAAAGTGGCGCCGCGGCCGACGCCTTCGCTCGCGGCGGCGATCGATCCGCCGTGCAGCCGGACCAGATGGCGCACCAGCGCCAGCCCGATGCCGAGTCCGCCGCGCGCACGCGCGGCGATTGCGCCGCCCTGGCGAAAAGGTTCGAAGATGTGCGGCAGAACGTCGGGCGCGATGCCGATGCCGTTGTCGCGCACGCGCACGACCGCGTTGCTGCCTTCGCGCGCGAGCCCGATCTCGATCCGGCCGCCGGGCGTGGTGAACTTGATCGCGTTGTTCAACACGTTGCAGAAGACCTGCTGCAGCCGGTCGGCGTCGCCGCGGATCGTCGCGCACGTCGCGGCATCGACTTCGAGCGCGAGCTGACGCGCCTGGGCCATCGGCCGCACCGAGTCGGCCGCCGCGGCGAGCACCGCGGCCAGGTCGACCTCCGCCGTCTCCAGGCGCAGGCTGCCGCGGATCATGCGCGACATGTCGAGCAGGTCGTCGATCAGTTGCGTCTGCGCGCGCGTGTTGCGCTCGATCACCTCGAGCGCACGCTCGCGCGCCGGCGCATCGAGCAGCCCGCGCCGCAGCAGGCGCGTCCAGCCGTAAATGGCCGCGAGCGGCGTGCGCAGCTCGTGCGACAGCATGGCGACGAATTCGTCCTTGCTGTGGGACATCGCCTCGGCCGTGCGGCGTGCGGCCTGCTCGCGCTCGAGCAGCGCCGCGCGCATGTGCTCGGCGGCGCGCGCCTGCGTGACATCGCGAAACACGAGCACGGCACCCAGCAGCGTGCCGTCCGGTGCACGGATCGGCGCCGCCGAAGCGGCGATCGGCGTCTCGCGGCCGTCGCGCGCGCGCAGCAGCGCGTCCGCCGACAGCGCCGTCGCCCGCCCTTCGCTGCGGACCGCGGCGACCGGATCGGTGCAGAGCGCGCAGGTACGCTCCTCGACGCTCAGGAACACCTCGCCGGCCGCGCGCCCGAGCGCGTCGGCCTCGCTCCAGCCGGTCAGCTTCTGCGCCACCTCGTTCATCATCGTCACGCGACCCTCGGCATCGGTGGCGAGCACGCCGTCGCCGATGCTGCGCAGGGTCACCGCCAGCCGCGCGCGATCCTCCTCGCTCGCGTGCCGCGCGATCCGCTCCGCCGCCAGCGCGCGCAGCCGCTCGCGGTCGGCGGCGTCGCGCTCGGCGAGCCGCTGGTCCAGAATGGCCTGCGCATCCGCCAGCCCGCGCCACAGGTCGTCGAGTTCCGCCAGCCGCGAGTCGCGCACCGCGACGCGTTCGCCGCGCGCCAGCGCCTTGGCGGCCTTCTTGGCGGCCTCGACCGCGCGCACCAGCACGTGTCCGAACGCGAGCGCGGCGATCAGCCCGATCGCGAGCAGCGCGATGCCCGCATTGATCAGCGTCCCCATCGAGCGGCGGATCGGTCCGTCGATCGCATCGGCCGGCCGGCTCATGCCGACCGTCCAGCCCGTCAGCGCCGAGCGGCTGTGCGACAGGTACTGCCGCGCGCCGTCCGGCAGCGTGGCGCGCTCGCTGCCCTCCACCCCGCGCGCGACCGCATGCATGACGATCGGCGGCGCCGGCTCGCCGACGGCAGCCGGCGTCGCGTGGTCGCGCGCGACCACACGCATGTGACCGTCGAACAGCGTGAACAACGCATCGTGCGGCAGGTTCTGCTGCCGCAGAACTTCGGCCAGGCGCGTGGCTGCGATACGCGCCGCGAGCACATACGGGCGTTCGTCGCCGCGCGCCACCGGCACCGCCACGATCAGAAAGTGGCGTCGTGTCGCCGGGTCCTCGAGGAGGTCCGACGCCGCGGCGCGCTTGTCGGCGGAGGCCTGCCGCGCCCATGCGGCGGTCAGCGCCACGCCTGCCTGCGAGCGGTCGGCGGTGTCCTCGATCACGATGCCGCCGGGGCCGATCAGGATCAGCGACAGCCAGCCCGGCTGGCGCGCAATCAGCTTGAGCGCGCTGTCGCGGAACACATCGGCGTCGAACGGCTCGCGCACGCCCACCGACGCGAGCACGTTCAGCGCGGTGACCGCGCTTTCGATCTCCTTGTCGATCGATACCGAAACCGCGCGCGCCATCTCGACCGATTGCTGCTCGGCGAGCGAGGTCTGATGCCGCCACGACCCGATCGCAAGCATCGCCGCGAAGATCGCCAGCGGCACGGTGGCGGCGAGCACGAGCATGGCAGCGACGAGCCGCAGCCCGATCTTCCGATGCCTCGTCAGCGATGTTCCAGCGAGCGCGGCGGATGCCGCCGGGTCGATTCGATGCAGTGGCACGGCACCTCCGCGGCGCGGCCGGCGCGATCGTACGCAGGCTAGCATCGGCCGCGCGCGCATGAGGTCGCGTGCGCTCGCGCCGATGGGGTGCGGAAAAGCACGGATGCGCGCGCGCACGGCGGCAACGATCGCCCTGATTCGCGCAGGGATTGCGCGCGACGATGACCCGCATTCCAGTGATCGGCCGCGCGCGCGCGCGGCGTATCGTCGCCTCCCCTCGCCTGTCGCGCGCCGCCGCCGCGCATCGATGACCGATGAGTCACGCGCTGATCGTCGAAGACAATCCGGACGTAGCCTCGCTGATGGCGACGATCGCCGCCACGGCCGGATTCA
>JAKORH010000161.1 GCA_029777935.1 Pseudomonadota bacterium | reverse complement strand
TCGCCAGAAAGCCCGGCTGCGGTGTTGCCCGGCTTGGCCGTAGGCCGGGCTACTGTCCTGCGCCGGGCGCCTTGCATCCGGGCTTTCTGGCGACAACGCATCGCACGAATTGCTCACGGATAGGTTCCTACAGCGATCGCAAGTACTGCGCGAGGTCGGCGATCTGCTGCGGCGTGAGGCCGAGCGACAGCCGCACGTCGTAGCGCTGCACGACGTCCTCGAGCGTGGCGGCCGACCCGTCGTGGAAGTAGGGCGGGTGCTGCCACACGCCGCGCAGCGGCGAGGTCCGGTACTGCTTCGTTGCCGAGCGCGCCGCGTAGCTCGGCGATTCCGGCTCGGCCATCGAATCGCTCGGCGGATGCAGCCGCTCGTTGGCGTCGGTGAAGGCCGGGCCGCTGTGACAGGTTGCGCACCTGCCCGCGCCCTCGAACACCAGCTTGCCGCGCGCAGCCGCGGCGGCATCGAAGCTGCCGGCCGGCGGATTCGGTGCCGGCAGGCTGAGCTGGTAGGCCTGCAGCGCGGGCAGTTTCGCGCTGACGAGATCGACGCTGCCGTGCGTGACGCTCAGGTTCAGGCGCGAGTCCGAGAACGAGCCTTGTCCGCCCATCTCGACCACCGAGACGTACCGGTTCCAGTACGCGATCTCGTCGCCGTCGCCCGTGAAGGTGATGCGGTGGACGCCGTCCAGTCCATACGCCGGAGGAATGACGACCGGCTTGCCCAGACCGTCGACGTTGTGCCGTGGATCGAACCTGCCCTTGCCCCACGCGTTCAGCGCCGCCTTCTCCTGCGCATCGAGCGCGGGCGACAGCGCGATGATCGCGCCCGGATTCAGATCGCGGTTGGGCCAGCCGTCGAGGCGCTTGCCGATGCCGGGCGCGAACGAATCGTCGACGGTCGAGTGGCACAGCGCGCAGGTGATGCCGACGCGCGTCAGGCGATCGACGCCGTTGACCGACTCGACGGTGCCCTTGACACCGACCACGGCATCGAGCTTCAGCAGCGCGACCGTCGTCGCCGGGCTCTTCAGATCGACGGAGCCGTTGCGGATGCCGTCGACCACGGCCGGCGGCAGCGCGTCCGCGTCGACCTTCAGGCCGACCGCGAGTGCGGTCGTCGGGTCGACCGCGGCGCCGATCACGTCGTTCAGGTGCAGCGTGTCGGTCCACTTCGCTTCGTCGCCGAACGTGTCGAAGCGGAAGATCTGCCGGCCCTGTTCGATCTGCGCTGCCTGCGTCGCAGCCGAATCGTCGGCGGAGCCGCCGCAGGCGGTCGCAAGCGCGGCCGCTGCCAGCGTGAAGGTCGTCAGCAGCGCGCGCCGTGCCGTGCGCGCGGGCGGGCGCAGGGAGTGGGCGCAAAGAGTCCTCATGGAGATCCTCCGATGATTCGATTCGATGGGGGCGCCGTCTGGCGGCGAAACCTGCGTGCCTGACGGCGAGATGCTTCGCGCGCAGGCGCTCAGGCCGGCGGACGCTTCGCAGCCGCGGCAGCGCGTGCCGCGCGCGGCATGCTGCGTGGAACTTCGAAGGTGATTGGCATCGCTGTGCTCCGTCGTCCGGTCATTGGACGGTGCGGGGCACGAAAAGGTGACACGTCATCGCCGCGCGACGGGCACCGATGGCGTCGACGCGGACCGCGTCACGCCCGACGACGCGCGCGGCGTCGATGCGCTTCAGATCGACTGCAGCCGCGCCTTGTCCTTCACCCCGAGGCTGGCCGGGCCGTATTCATCAGCGTTGACGTCGCGGAACGCGAGCATCGCGCCGACGCGGCGTGACGCGTCGGCCTCGAACCCGGCTTCGCCCTCCCACGCCGGCGGATTGCGGAACGTGCCGACGAGCATGTCCCACCACGGAAGATCGGCGAAGTTGTAGTGGTGCACGTCGCGCTGGTGGTGCACGCAATGCGCCTCCGGCCGCTGGATGACGTAGCCGAGCCAGCGCGGCGTGCGGATGTTCCAGTGCTGGAACATGCTGTAGAAGGCGGCGATGTAGCCGGTCAGCGCGGCG
>JAKORH010000160.1 GCA_029777935.1 Pseudomonadota bacterium | reverse complement strand
CCATCAACGTCAACGACTCGGTGACCAAGAGCAAGTTCGACAACCTCTATGGCTGCCGCGAGTCGCTGGTCGACGGCATCAAGCGCGCGACCGACGTGATGGTCGCGGGCAAGGTGGCAGTCGTCGCGGGCTACGGCGACGTCGGCAAGGGCTCGGCGCAGGCGCTGCGCGCGCTGTCGGCGCAGGTGTGGGTGACCGAGATCGACCCGATCTGCGCGCTGCAGGCGTCGATGGAGGGCTATCGCGTGGTGACGATGGACTACGCCGCCGACAAGGCCGACATCTTCGTGACCGCCACCGGCAACTTCCATGTGATCACGCACCAGCACATGGCGAAGATGAAGGACCAGGCGATCGTCTGCAACATCGGCCATTTCGACAACGAGATCGACGTCGCCGGCCTGAAGAAATACAAATGGGAGAACATCAAGCCGCAGGTCGATCACGTGATCTTTCCCGATGGCAAGCGGATCATCCTGCTCGCCGAAGGGCGGCTGGTGAACCTCGGTTGTGCCACCGGGCATCCGAGCTATGTGATGTCCAGTTCGTTCTCCAACCAGGTGATCGCGCAGATCGAACTGTTCACCCGCACCGACAAGTACCCGGTCGGCGTGTACGTGCTGCCGAAGCACCTCGACGAGAAGGTCGCGCGGCTGCAACTGAAAAAACTCGGAGCGCAGCTCACCGAACTGACCGACGAGCAGGCGCGCTACATCGGCGTCGGCAAGGCCGGGCCTTACAAGCCGGAGCATTATCGGTACTGATGCGTCGGGCGTCCGGCGTCGGGCGTCGGTCGAAAGCGCGGCAGGTAGCGCGCCCGACGCCAACGCCCGACGCCCGACGGAGGAAGGACATGCGAATCCTGGTCATGGGCGCCGGCGGTGTCGGCGGCTACTTCGGCGCGTTGTATGCGAAGGCGGGGCATGACGTGACGTTCGTCGCCCGCGGCGCGCATCTGGCGGCGCTGCGCGCGAACGGCCTCGCGATCGAAAGCGGATTGACGCCGCTGCAGCTTCCGTCGGTGCGTGCGACCGACGATCCCGCCGGGGCGGGGGCGGTCGACGTCGTGATGTTCTGCACCAAGCTGTGGGACGTCGAGTCGGCCGGCAAGCAGATCGCGCCGCTCGCGGCCAGGGGCGGCATCGTGATTGCCTTCCAGAACGGCGTGGAAAGCCACGTGATCCTGCAGCGTCTGCTCGGTCCCGAGCGCGTCGCCGGCGGCGTGGCGCAGATCGCGGCCACGATCAAGTCGCCCGGCGTGATCTTGCACACCGGCACGATGGCGCGGCTGCAGGTCGGTGCGTTCACGACCGCGCTCGCGGAGCCCGTGCGCGCCTTCGCTGCGGCCGGCAAGTCGGCCGGCGTGAACATCGACGCGGTCGACGACATCGAGCGTGCGCTGTGGCAGAAGTTCGCGATGCTTGCCGCGCTGTCGGGCACGACGTGCCTCGCGCGCCAGCCGGTTGGCTTCGTGCGCTCGGACCCGGACCTGCGCGCCGCATTCGCGGCCGCGGTGGGCGAAGCGGCCGCAGTCGCACAGGCGAAGGGCATCGCGCTCGGCGCCGATTTCGTCGAGAGGCAACTGGGCTTCCTCGACGGGTTGCCGGCCGAGATGCGCTCGTCGATGCTGAACGACCTCGTCGCCGGCAACCGGCTCGAGGCGCCGTGGCTGTCCGGTGCGGTCGCGCGCATGGCGTGCGAGGTCGGCATCGGGGCGCCGGTGAGCCGCACGATCCATGCTGCGATGAAGCCCTATATCGACGGCGCGCCGCGCGCCCGCTGAACGAGGACAGACAATGCGACTGCTCGCGCTGTGGATCCTGAACTCGCTGGCGCTTTACCTGGTCACCATGGTGCTGCCCGGCGTGCGCATCGAGAAATGGTGGCCGTACGCGCTGATCGCGGTGCTGGTGCTCGGACTGGTCAATGCGCTGGTGCGGCCGGTGCTGGTCATCCTGACGCTGCCGATCACGCTGCTGACGCTCGGTCTCTTCCTGCTGGTGATCAATGCGCTGCTGTTCTGGGCCGTCGGTTCCTTCCTCGAAGGATTCAAGGTCGACGGCTTCTGGTGGGGCATGGCGGGCGCGATCCTGTACAGCGTGTTTTCGTGGGCGTTCTCCACCGTGCTGAACAAGTGAGCGCCGCCGTGCGCATCTACAGCTTCGAGTTCTTTCCGCCCAAATCGCCCGAGGGAACCGAGAAGCTGCGCCGTGTCCGCACGCAGCTTGCGGCGGTCGAGCCGGCGTTCTTCTCGGTCACGTTCGGCGCCGGCGGCAGCACGCGCGAAGGCACGTGGAACACCGTGATGGAAATCCACGCGGCGCGGCTGCCGGTGGCGCCGCACATCTCGTGCATCGGCACCACGCGCGAGTCGGTACGGGAACTGCTCGACGGCTACCGCGCCGCCGGCATCCGGCGGCTGGTCGCGCTGCGCGGCGACGTTCCGTCGGGCGCGGCCGGCGGCGCGGGCGATTTCCGCCACGCCAACGAACTGGTGGAGTTCATCCGCGCCGAGACCGGCGACTGGTTCCACATCGAAGTGGCCGCGTATCCGGAGATGCATCCGCAGGCGCGCTCGCCCGACGACGACCTACGCAACTTCCTGCGCAAGGTGGACGCCGGCGCGAATTCGGCGATCACGCAGTACTTCTACAACGCCGATGCGTACTTCCGCTTCCGCGACACCGTGGCCGCAGCGGGCTGCGCGGCGCCGATCGTGCCGGGGATCATGCCGATCACCAACTTCACGCAACTGGCGCGGTTCTCCGACAACTGCGGCGCGGAGATCCCGCGCTGGATCCGGCTGAAACTCGCGAGCTTCGGCGACGACCGCGCGTCGATCCGCGCCTTCGGGCTCGACGTCGTCACCTCCCTGTGCCAGCGGCTGCTCGCGGGCGGGGCCCCGGGGCTGCACTTCTACACCATGAACCAGGCCGAGGCCACGCTCGCGCTGTGGCGGCGGCTCGGCCTGCCGAGCTGAGCGCCCGGGGAATCGCCCTTGGGGCGGGCCGGCGCGCTCAGGCGGGCGCGCGGCGGTACGGCTCGTCGTCCGGCACGAAGTCGTTCTCCTGCGCGGCGGACGCCTGCCATGCCTTCATCGCCGGCAGCGCGAGCATCGTCTGCAGGTACTCGTCCAGGGCCGGCGCGAGCTTCGGCTTGTACGTATTGAAGCGCCATACAACCGGCGCGTAGTACGCATCGGCAACGCCGAACTGTCCGAACAGGAACGGCCCGCTTGCCCTGTTCCGCGCGCGCAAGCCGCTCCAGATCGCGCTGATGCGATCGATGTCGTCCTGCACCGCTAGGCTCCATCCCAGTCCGGCGAGGTTCGCGGTGACGTTCATGCCCATGTGCGTGCGCAGTTCCGTGAAGCTCGAGTGCATCTCGGCGCAGATCGCGCGCGCCTCGGCCCGCAGCCTGGCGTCGCGCGGCCAGAGTTGCTTGTCGGGGAACTTCTCGGCCACGTACTCGGCGATCGCCAGCGAGTCCCATACGGTCAAGCCGTCGTCGACCAGCACCGGCACCTTGCCGGCCGGCCCAAACGCGAGCGCGTCGCGCTTGAACGTCGGCGAGTTGAAGCTCAGCTTCACCTCGTCGAACGCGATGCCGGCGTGCGTCAGCAGCAGCCACGGCCGCAGCGACCACGACGAGTAGTTCTTGTTGCCGATCAAGAGTTTCACGGTGCCTCCTCGCGGGAAATCGGATTTCACTGCGTCGGCCAGTGCGCCTCGAATACGGCCGCGACGCGCGGCGCGCATTCGATCGTGTCCAGCAGCGCGTAGAAGCGCGGGCGGCTGAGCTTCAGGTGCGCGCGCGCACCGGACCAGCGCGAGACGACGGCGGCCAGCAGGTCGAGCGCACCGAGCCGCTCGCCGTTCAGGAACGGCGCGGCAGCGAACGCATCGGCGAAGATATCCCACAAGCGGTGCAGCCGCGATCGCGTGCCGGCGACGATGCGCCTGGCCGTCTCGTCGTCGCACGGCGAGCACCAGCGCTCCGGGTAGTCGATTACTCCGATCGCCGCGTAGCAGTTGCCGGTCAGGTACGCCAGGCCGCGGATCGCCTGCGCGCGGCGCGTCTCGAGCGCGGGCAGCAGGCCGGCTTCCGGATGGCGCAGCGCCAGTTCGATCAGGATTGCGCTCGACTCGGTCAACACTGCGCCGTCATCGCACACCAGCGTGGGCACCTGCGCGAGCGGATTGACGCGCTGCAGTTCCTCTCGCCCCGGGCCGGGCAGCCACGACGCGGCTTCCACAACCCGGTAGTCGGCGCCGATCAAGCACAGCGCCGCTTCGATCGCCGCCGCGCCCGAGCCCTTGGCGCCGTACAAGGTCAGCATGCCGAGGCGGCCTTCACATGTACCGGGCCAGCACCGCGGCGCTCGACGTGATGCCGACCGCGATCAGCAACGGAATCGCTACGCCAACCACGGCGGCGAGCGCGGCCAGCGTGCCGCGCGGCACGTGCGGCACCCATGCCGCCGCATGAGCCCGCCGGGCCGCCCCAAGGGCGATTCCACAAGCGCGCAGCGCGAGGGTAGTCAAGTAATCGAGCCCCTCAGCGGCATCGCGGATGCGGCGCGCGAGGCGCCGCAGGCCGCCGCCGCGCACGGGCTCGATGACTTCCACCCGCGTCGCACCCAGCCCTTCGAGCAGCGCGCGCCGGCTGCGCAGCAGCGCGACCTCTTCTCCGCCCAGCGCGAACATATCGCCGGGCTCGCCTTCCTCGGTGAGCCAGACGCCGCCGTAAATCACCTTGACGCGCGTGCCACGCCGGCCGTCCAGCGCCAGCAACTGCTCATGATCGAGATCGATCGTCCGCGATGTCACAGGTCCCCATTCGCCCAGCATGACAACCTCCACTGCGTGAATCGCCTTGCGGCATGCAGGCATTAGATGCCGGCGCGCCGGTCGCGACAAACGAAAAGTCCGCAATTGATGCATGCACCGATCGCATGTATGGTCGGACCATGATTCCGCGCTCGCCCACGCGCGCCGGCCCGCGCCGGCGGCGCCCGATTCAACTGGCGACGCTGCGCGGCTTCGAGGCCGCCGCGCGGCGGCTGTCGTTCACGCTCGCCGCCGATGAACTCGCGCTGACGCAGTCGTCGATCAGCCGCCAGATCGGCGCGCTGGAGCGCCAGGTGGGCAAGGCGCTGTTCGTGCGCCGCACGCGCGCGCTCGAGTTGACCGACGCGGGCCAGCGCCTGTATCGCGCGGTGCAGTCCGCGCTGGCCGCAGTCGACCGCAGCGTCGACGAGATCCGCGGCATCGACCAGTCGCCGCGGCTGACGCTGACCACGTATGCATCATTTGCATCGCTGTGGCTGGTCCCGCGGCTCGCGGCTTTCCAGCGCGAGCATCCCGAGATCGAGATTCGCATCGACGCGGCCGACCGCTTCATCGATCTGCAGAAGGAAGGGGTCGATGTCGCGATCCGCTGGTGTCATCCGGAACGCACGCCGGTGCCGGGTGGGGCGATCGAACTGCTCGAGGAATCCGTGACGCCGGCAGTCAGCAACCGCCTTCTCGAACGCACGCGCGTCACGCTGAACACGCCGGCCGATCTGTACCGCCTGCCGCTGCTCGAACTCGACGAGTCGACGCCGAGCGCACTGGTCGCCAACTGGCAGCGCTGGTTCGAAGCTGCGGGCGTGCCGCCGCAGGCACCGGCCGGCGGGCGCATGATGTTCTCGTACATCGACCAGGCGGTGCAGGCGGCGATTCGCGGCCAGGGCGCGGTGATGGGGCGCTCGCCGCTGATCGAAGATTCGGTCGCCAGCGGCGACCTCGCCACGCCGTTTCCGCATCGGCGCATGCAGACCGGCTATCGCTATTTCCTGATCGTCAACCCCGACCGCGCCCGCCTGCCTCATGTGGCCACGTTCACGCAGTGGCTGCTTGATGAGTTCAAGCGGGGACCGATGCGATTGACTTGAGGATTGAGGATCGAGGATCGAGTTCACCAGAGCATGTCGCCGCCGCAGCGATTGGCGCCGCCCCATGCACGCCGAGGTCGGCTCAATCCACAATCCTCGATCCTCGATCCTAGAGAGACCCCCCCTCCGTCAGCGCCAGATCGAGGCGGATGTCGTGCAGCTTGGGCTTGATCGAGTGCAGGCGCGAACACTCGAAGCCGATGCCCACAGTGACCGGCCGCGGTGACAGGCAGGCCAGCGTGCGATCGTAGAAGCCGCCTCCGTAGCCGAGGCGATAGCGGTTTTCGTCGATGCCCAGGCACGGGATCAGCAGCAACTGCGGCTTCATGCGCTTCTTCGACGCCGGCACCTGGATGTCATACGCGCCCGGCTCCATCGGCGTCTTCGGTGTCCATGGCGCGAACTCGAGCAGTTCGCCCACCACGACCGGCAGCCCCGCTTCGCGCGCAGCGTCTTCGGCCAGCCAGGCGGTGATCATCGGCGTCAGGTTCGGCTCGCCGCGCGTGGGCCAGTAGAAGGCCAGCCGCGTCACTGGCATCGTATGCAGCCAGCGCGACACGCGATTGACCAGCACGCGCTCGCGATCGGCGCGGTCATCCAGGTTCATGCGCGCCGCCAGTAAACGCGCGCGCATGCCGCCCCGTTCAGCATCGGACCCCTTCCGGCCGATCGTGTTCGCCGCCATCGTCGCGCGCCGCGTGCTAGAAAGTGACCCTGATGTTATTACGCCGTGCCGTCTTCCTTGCCGCGATCGCCGCGCTCTGCATCGCGGACTCACCTGTCGACGCTACGGCGCGGCCGCCCGCGCCGGCCCGCATCGAGTCGATGTCGGCCGACGACGCGTTCCTCGCTGCGCGCGAGGCCTACCGCGTCGGCGATCGCGAGCGGCTGGCGCTGCTCGCCGCGCGCACCGCCGGTCATCCGCTGGAAGCGTACGTCGAGTTCTGGCAGCTCGCACTGCGGTTGCGCACGGACGACGCGGCGCGCGTGGACGCCGACGTCGCCGACTTCTTCGCGCGCCATCCGGGCACGTATGTGGCCGACCGCCTGCGGCTCGAATGGCTGCTCGCGCTCGGCGCGCGGCGCGACTTCGACGCGTTTGAACGCGCGCTGCCGGCGCTCGTGTGGGGCGACGACGCGCAGATCCGCTGCTATTCGATGCTGGCGCGCTATCTGCGCGAGGGACGCACCGAGCCGATCGCCCGCCAAGCGCGCCTGTTGCTCGCGGCCACCCGCGAATCCGGCACCGAGGCTTGCGTCGCGCTGACCGATGCGCTGCTGGAAGACGGCCACATTTCGGTCTGGGAGCGCGTGCGTGCGCTGGTCGAACAGAGCCAGCTCGCGACCGCCAAGCGCATGGCCGCCGCGGCGCCAGGCGCAACGCAGTCGCTGGTGGCGCAGGCGATCGATCGGCCGGCCGCGTTCCTCGGCACCCATGAACGGCGACTGACGCAGGCACAGCGCGAACTGGCGCTGGTGGCCATTGCGCGGCTGGCGCGTGACGATGCGGCGCAGGCCGCGCGCTTCGCCGCGGCGCTGAACCTGCACCTGACGCCGGAGCAGCGCGGCATCGTCTGGGGCCGCATCGGCCACATGGCGGCGCTGAAGCTCGCGCCGGAAGCGGTCGACTGGTACCGCCGCGGCGGCGAGCACGTCGGCATCGGCCCCGATGCAGTGCGCGCCGACGAGGTGCTCGAGTGGCAGGTGCGCGCCGCGCTGCGCGGCGGTGCCGACGGCCCGGACTGGCGCATGGTGCGATCGGCGATCGAACGCATGCCGCCTGCACTGGCACGCGAGCCGGCCTGGGTCTACTGGCACGCACGCGCACTGCTGGCCGAGCACCGCGACGCCGACGCGGCCGAACTGCTGCAAGCGATCGCGGGCCGATTTGATTTCTACGGCAAGCTGGCGGCCGAGGAACTGGGACTGCCGATCGTCGTGCCGCCGCGTGCGGCCGAGCCCGAACCGGAAGAAATTGAGGCCATGGCCGAGCGGCCCGGGTTTGCGCGCGCGCTGGCCTTCTACCGCCTCGGGCTGCGCGCCGAGGGCCACCGCGAATGGAACTGGCAACTGCGCGGCATGGACGACCGGCAACTGCTGGCCGCGGCCGAGTACGCGCGCAGCGCCGGCGTGCTCGATCGCATGATCTCGACCTCGGATCGCACACGGGTCGAGTTCGATTTCACGCAGCGTTTCCCGGCACCGCACCGCACCGAGCTGACCGCGAGCGCGCACGCGTCGGGACTGGACGAGACCTGGGTCTACGGCCTGATCCGTCAGGAGTCGCGCTTCATCCCCGACATCCGGTCCAGTGCCGGCGCGCAGGGGCTGATGCAGCTGATGCCCTCGACCGCGCGTTACGTGGCGCGCAAGGTCGGCATGAGCGATTTCCTGCCGTCTCGCATCACCGACGTCGAGGTCAATCTGCGGCTGGGCACCGGCTACCTGCGCATGGTGCTCGACGATCTCGACGGCAATCCGGTGCTCGCCACCGCGGCCTACAACGCCGGACCGGGTCGGCCGCGCCAGTGGCGCGCGCTGCTGCCGCGGCCGGTCGAAGGCGCGATCTTCGCCGAAACCATCCCGTTCAACGAGACGCGCACCTACGTGAAGAACGTGATGTCCAACACCGTGTACTACGCCGCGCTGTTCGAGAACAAGGCGCAGTCGCTGAAGGCGCGGCTCGGCATCATCGCGCCGAAGCCGGCAGGGTCGACCGACCTGCCCTGACCCTCAAACACGGGACGCCGAAGCTGACGCCCTGCTGACAGCGCGACGCGGCAGCGGGCGCGCATGATCGAGATCAAGCTGCCGGCGCGCGGCCCGGTGCAGATTGCGCCGCAGTCGCGAGCGTAAGACTGACGCAAGCATTGCCCGGTAGTTTGCCCGGCGTAGTCGTTGCAGCCGCCGCAGAGCGGAACGTCACCGCAGTTCGTTCATTCTGGGAGAACACCTATGTCTGCAGCAACACCGGCGATCCCGGCATACAACTGGGCCGCGATCGACGCCGATCCGCGCTTTCAGAGACTGCACGCGAAGAAGGTCAGCTTTCTCACCGGCCTGATGGTGTTTTCGCTGATCTACTACTTCCTGCTGCCGATCGGCGCCGCCTACTTCACCGACATTTACAAGATCAAGGTCTACGGCGTCGTCAACGTCGGCATCCTCTTCGCGCTTTCGCAGTTCGTAGTCGCCTGGGGCATCGCTTTCTACTACACGGCAAAGGCGAAGGCATTCGACGCGATGGCGGCCGAACTGGTCCGCGAAGCCGAGAAGATCGGGAGGTAGGCGATGGACAGGAAGAAAGCACTCTATCTGGCCGCCGGCGGCCTGGCACTTCCGCTCGTGGCGATGCCGGCGCTGGCGCAGGGCGCCGTGGCTCCCGAATGGCGCTGGCTCACGTTCGCGGTCTTTGCCGCGATCATCGCCGTCACGATGTACGTGACCTACCTGGCGGCGAAGCGCGTCAAGACGGCGGCCGACTTCTACGCCGCCGGCGGCGGCGTCTCGGGTCTGCAAAATGGCTGGGCGATCGCCGGCGACTATCTGTCGGCCGCGTCGTTCCTCGGCATCGCCGGCCTGATCTCGCTGTACGGCTACGACGGCTTCATGTACTCGGTCGGCTGGCTGGTCGCCTACATCACCGTGCTGCTGGTCATCGCCGAGCCGTGCCGCAACATCGGCAAGTACACGCTGTCGGACATCCTCGCCTACCGCAACGACCCGAAGAAGACCCGCGTCGTCGGCGCGTTGTCGACGATCACCGTGTCGACGTTCTACCTGACCGCGCAGATGGTCGGCGCCGGCGTGCTGATCAAGACGCTGATCGGCATCGACTACGAAGTGTCGGTGATTACCGTGGGCGTGCTGATGCTCGCCTATGTGCTGTTCGGCGGCATGGTGGCCACGACCTGGGTGCAGATCATCAAGGCCATCCTG
>JAKORH010000159.1 GCA_029777935.1 Pseudomonadota bacterium | reverse complement strand
TGGCGCGCGGCGGCGAGGCGCTGCGCGCATTGATGGAACGGCGCGTTTCGGGGAAGCTGGTCATTCTGCCGGGGGAGTGACCGTGGACTTCGAGTACAACACGCGCACGAAGGGATTGCTCGCGCGCCTCACGGCGTTCATGGACGAACACGTCTACCCGAACGAGCAGGTGTTCTTCGACCAGGTCGCCGAGGGCGACCGTTGGCGCCCGACCCGCATCGTCGACGAGCTCAAGGCGAAGGCGCGCGCCGCGGGGCTCTGGAACCTCTTCCTGCCGGATTCCGCGCGCGGCCCCGGCCTCACGAACCTCGAATATGCGCCGCTGTGCGAGGTCATGGGCCGCGTCGTCTGGGCGCCGGAAGTGTTCAATTGCTCCGCGCCAGATACCGGCAACATGGAAGTGCTCGAGCGCTACGGCACGCCCGAACAGCAGCGCCGCTGGCTCGAACCGCTGCTCGCCGGCGAGATCCGCTCGTGCTTCGCGATGACCGAGCCTGCGGTCGCGTCGAGCGACGCGACGAACATCGAGACCGCGATCGTGCGCGACGGCGCCGACTACGTGATCAACGGCCGCAAGTGGTGGGCATCCGGCGCGCCAGACCCGCGCTGCGCGCTGTTCATCGTGATGGGCAAGACCGACCCCGCGAACCCGGCGCGCCACCGCCAGCAGTCGATGATCCTCGTGCCGCGCTATACGCCTGGCATCACCGTGCTGCGCCCGCTGCCGGTCTTCGGCTACGACGACGCGCCGCATGGCCACGGTGAGGTGCTGTTCGATAACGTGCGCGTGCCGGCCGCGAACCTGTTGCAACGCGAAGGGGACGGATTCGCGATCGCGCAGGGGCGACTCGGGCCGGGGCGCATCCATCACTGCATGCGGGTGATCGGGCTCGCCGAGCGCGCGCTCGAGAAGATGTGCCGCCGCTCCGCGGCCCGCGTCGCGTTCGGCAAGCCCGTGGCGTCCCGGACCGTGACGCTCGAACGGATCGCCGAGGCACGCATCCTGATCGACCAGGCGCGGTTCCTGGTCCTCAATGCGGCGCACAAGATGGACACCGTCGGCAACAAGGTCGCCGCGAAGGAGATCGCGATGATCAAGGTCGCCGCGCCGCAGATGGCCTGCCAGGTGATCGACTGGGCGATCCAGGCCCACGGCGGCGGGGGGGTCAGCGACGATTTCGGGCTCGCCTATGCCTACGCCCATGCGCGCACGCTCCGTCTCGCGGATGGGCCCGACGAAGTGCATCGAAACCAGATCGGAAAGCTCGAACTCGCGCAATACGCGCTATGATGTCGCCAATCCTGCTGCCTTCCGGACATCGGATGTCGCACGT
>JAKORH010000158.1 GCA_029777935.1 Pseudomonadota bacterium | reverse complement strand
TCAGCAGGATTCGCAGCATGGTCAGGGCGCCGCCGCCAAGCGAGCCGATGTCGATCGAATTGATGAACGCAAGCAGTGAACTCATGAAAGGTCCTCCCTCGTTACGCGGACGCTGCGGCCGGGACTTCGCCCCACATGATCGCGACCACGAAATGCGCCAGAAGTTGCGCCAGCGGCAACGGCCGGTGCGGATCGATGTCGAAAGACGTGCCGCTGAGCGCGTCGACAAGCCGACAGTGGCCGGGAAGCAACGAGACGTCGGCGCGCGTGTCCGCCCACACCTTTGCCACTGGCGGGGTGCCGACCGCCGGCTCCAGCGAGGCATATAGCCGCCCGGCAACGACGATCAGCACCTCCTTGCCGCGACGGCGCGCGAACGCGATCGCGCAGCGCGCATGCTCGCCGGTGATCGTTACCGGCCGGTAATCGCCGTGGGCAAACAGGTCCGGATGCTCGCGCCGCAACCGCAGTGCGCGCCAGATCGTCCACAGCTTCGCACGACCGTCGACCGCGGCACCCAGCAGTTCGTGCAGCCTGAACGCGAGGTCGGGTGCATCCGCCATCGCCTGCAGATGATCGAGCGCGCGTCCGCGCCGCGCGTAATCGACCGCGCGCCGGTTGTCCGGGTCGACCAGCGTCAGCTCGATCGTCTCCTCGCGCTGGCAGAAATCGGGCACGCCCGGCGAAGTGAGCTTGAGCGCGGCCATCGCGACGCCGTTGAGCGCGCCGAACCAGGCGAACGTCGCAGCCGCGCTGCGCAGGTCGTCGAGGAATGCATTGCCGTCGAGGCGTCCGAGAAATGCACCGACGAACTGGGACAGCGCCTCTTCATACGCGTCATTCGGCGCGATCCAGCTCGTGTACAGCTTCGCTTCGCGCGCGGCCTTGCGCATTTTGGCGTCAATACACTCGCGGTAGCTGCGCAGGGTGCGGTCGTCCCGTTCGACCGGAAGCGTACCGACGAGCGTCTGGTAAAAGAGGTATTCGTCGTTGCGCGCGGGTGCCGGTGCGTCATCGACTTCGCGCCGGTGCCGGCGATTCAGACGGCTCCAGCGCCGCACCGTCAGCTGCCACGCGGCGGGGATCTCGGAGATCACGTCCAGGCGCACGCGCACGTCTTCCGAGCGTTTGGTGTCGTGGGTCGACGTGGCGAGCATCGTGTGTGGCCAGCGCTGCGCGCGATCGCGACTGGCGCAGCGAATTGTGGGTGAAGTCACGCGTGTGCCGGTGCGCTCGCCAAGCGCAGCAGCGCGGCCGCCAGCACCGACAGCTCGCCGGCAAAGCTGGTGCCCATCATCAGCAGGCGGCAGTCACGCGCCAGGGTCTCGAACTCCTCGGCTTCGTCGACGACGAAGGCGCTAGGTCCGCGCAAGCCGCGATCTCGCGGCGTCGTCGATGAAGATTCCGTTGACGACGATCGCGTAGCGGTGACCGGTGGTGGCGTCCCCCGCCCAGGCGGGCGGCAGCTGCTCGTGCGGAGCGATGATCTCCTCGGTGACGACGTGCAGCGGACGGGCCGGCCGCTCGCCCTTGACGGCGGTCGTTGCGCTGGGCGCGCCGATCAGATGCACATAGCCTTCCTGCGGGCGGCGAAAGCAGCCGGCGGGATCAAACAGCCCGTGGGGGTGATCGATGCGCAGCCGTCGACCCGGCCGCTTGCGACGAGATCGAGCACCAGCCGGTGCGTGGCGTCGAACACCTGCGGGTTCTCCATCCGCGGTGCTGCCAGCTCATTGATGTCGAAGAAGCGGCGGTAGTTGATCTCGTCGGCCGCCACGCGCCAGAACGCCAGGCGGTACGCCTGTGCCTCGATCAGCGCTTCGAGTCCGTCGAAGCTCGCGTGCTCGCGCGGATCGCCGTTGCACGCCGCCACCACCTGATCGATCGCGGCGGCCAGCGGCGCATGCGCGCGCACCAGTCGCGCGAGGTTCGACTTGCGCGCTTCCTTGTCGCGGTGGTGCTCGGCGCGTTGCGCCCCATCGGTGCTGTGACGCGGCGGCAGGTAGCCGGAGGCCAGCCACGTGCTGCGAAAGCGATCGCTAGTCTTGTGCGCGATCCGCTCATGCCTTCCAGCGCCAGCCGCGAATTTCCGGCATGTCCTCGCCATGCTCGCGGATGTACTGCCGGTGCTCGATCAGCGCGTCGCGCATCGCCTGCTTCACATAGGCCGCCCGCGCGCCGAATGCCGGCAGGCGATCGACCACATCTTCGACCAGATGGAAGCGGTCGATGTCATTGAGCACGCACATGTCGAACGGCGTGGTGGTGGTGCCTTCCTCCTTGTAGCCGCGCACATGCAGGTTGTCGTGGTTGGTGCGCCGGTAGGTGAGGCGGTGGATCAGCCACGGATAGCCGTGGAACGCGAAGACGACCGGCCGGTCCTTGGTGAACAGCGCATCGAAGTCCCGGTCGGACAGTCCATGCGGGTGCTCGTTGCTCGGCTGCAGCTTCATCAGGTCGACCACGTTGACCACGCGCACGCGGATGTCCGGCGCGTGTGCGCGCAGCAACTGCACCGCGGCCAGCGTTTCCATCGTCGGCACGTCGCCGCAGCAGGCCATCACCACGTCGGGCTCGGCGCCACGGTCGTTCGACGCCCATTCCCAGATGCCGATCCCGGCACTGGCGTGACGGATCGCTGCATCCATCGGCAGCCACTGCGGCGACGGCTGCTTGCCGGCCACGATCAGGTTGACCAGGTTGCGGCTCGCCAGGCACTGCGCGGTCACGTACAGCAGCGTGTTCGCATCCGGAGGCAGATAGACGCGGATGATTTCCGCCTTTTTGTTGACGACATGGTCGATGAAGCCCGGGTCCTGGTGCGAGAAGCCGTTGTGGTCCTGCCGCCATACATGGGAGGTGAGCAGGATGTTGAGTGACGCGATCGGCCGCCGCCGCGGAATTTCGCGCGTGACCTTCAGCCACTTGGCATGCTGGTTGAACATCGAGTCGACGATGTGGATGAATGCCTCGTAG
>JAKORH010000157.1 GCA_029777935.1 Pseudomonadota bacterium | reverse complement strand
GTGTTCATGCCCGCCATCGGCTCGTCGAGCAGCAGCAGCGTCGGCTCCATCGCCAGCGCGCGGCCGAGGTCGACGCGCTTCTGCAGGCCGTACGGAAGGCGCCCGACCGGCGTCTTGCGGTAAGCCTGGATTTCGAGGAAATCGATGATGTGCTCGACGAACTCGCGGTGGCGCAGTTCCTCCTTCAGCGCCGGGCCGAAGCGCATCGCCTGCAGCAGCACGTTCGATTTCATCTTCAGGTTGCGGCCCGTCATGATGTTGTCGAGCACGGTCATGCCCTTGAACAGGGCCAGCGACTGGAACGTGCGCGCGATTCCCATTTCCGCCGCGCGGTGCGGGCTCATCTGCGCGAAGCTCGCGCCGCGATAGGCGATCCTCCCCTGCTGCGGCGAGTACACGCCGTTGATGCAGTTCAGCATCGAGCTCTTGCCGGCGCCGTTCGGGCCGATGATCGCTCGCACCTCGTGTTCGCGCACGTCGAAGCTCACGTCGGTGAGCGCCTTCACGCCGCCGAACGCCAGCGCGATGTTGTCCACCTTCAGGATCACGTCGCCGATGTGCCGGTCCGCCATCGCTAGTCCTTCTTCTCCGCCGGACCCGCAACGGGCTCGTCCTTCATCTTCCAGGCCGCGTTCGCGGCCGGCCTGATCCGGCCTTCGGCGCCCATCGGCTTGCCTGCGCCGGCGAACCATTGCCAAACCAGGTACCAGAACGTCAGGACCAGCGCCAGCCCCGCGAGCGCGAGCAGCCATGCGCCGTGCGTCAGCCCGTACGCCGCCAGCGGGATGCCGGCGACGAGGCACAGGACGGCGAGCCAGTGCTTGGAGGACATCGCGCTGTTTCGAGAGGTTCAGAAGCCGTGAGGAAATCGTAGCGAGCGCCCCGAGGTTGCGCCGAGGAGCGGACGCGTACAGAGTCGTACGTTGAGCACCGGAGGCGCGAGATCGGGGCGCGCAGTAAATTTATTCACGGCTTCTCAGGCCGCCCGCGCGACTGGCGTGAATACCTTCGCGTCGCCGATCGCGACGGTGGCGCTGATCTTGCCGCTGCGGCCGTCCTCGAACTTGACCTGGGTCTCGACGAACTGCTCCGTCTTGCCGGCATACATGGCTTCGACCAGCACGCCGTATTTGTCCTGGATGAAACGGCGCCGCACCTTGCGGGTGCGCGTCAGTTCGTCGTCGTCGGGATCGAGTTCCTTGTGCAGGATCAGGAAGCGGTGGACCTGCGAGTTGGCGAGCTGCGGATCGGCCGCGAGGTCCGCGTTGACCTTCTCGACGCAGTCGGCGATCAGCGTGTACACCTCCTTCTTGCCGGCCAGGTCGATGTAGCCGGCGTACGGTAGGCCGCGCCGCTCGGCCCAGTTGCCGACCGCCTCGAAGTCGATGTTGACGAATACGCACACCCGATCGCGCTCGTTGCCGAACGCGACCACCTCCTTGATGTGCGGGAAGAACTTCAGCTTGTTCTCGATGTACTTGGGCGCGAACAGCGTCCCGTCGGCGAGCCGGCCCACGTCGTGCGCGCGGTCGATGATCTTCAGGTGGCCGTCGTGATCGAGGAAGCCGGCGTCGCCCGTGTGGTACCAGCCGTCGGCGTCGAGCACTTCGCGCGTCGCGTCGGGGTTCTTGTAGTACTCCTTCAGCAGCCCGGGGCTCTTCAGCACGATCTCGCCGTTCGCCTTGATCTTCAGTTCGACGCCCGCGACCGGCGGCCCGACGGTGTCTGGCTTGACTTGACCGTTCGGCTGCACACACACGAACACCGCAGTCTCGGTCGATCCGTACAACTGCTTCAGGTTGATGCCGATCGAGCGGTAGAAGGTGAAGAGGTCCGGCCCGATCGCCTCGCCCGCGGTGTACGCGACCTTGATGCGGCTCATGCCGAGGACGTTTCGCAGCGGGCCGTAGACCAGGGCATCGCCGAGCGCATACAGGAGCCGGTCCAGGAGTCCGACCCGCTGCCGGTCGAGAATCCTTCCGCCGACGCGCTTGGCCACGGCCATGAAGTAATGGAACAGTGCCCGCTTGAGGCCGCCGGCGTCCTCCATGCGGATCATCACCTGCGTCAGCAGCCCTTCGAACACGCGCGGCGGCGCGAAGTAGTAGGTCGGGCCGATCTCGCGCATGTCGTTGGTCACGGTCGCCGGCGACTCGGGGCAGTTGACGGTGTAGCCGGTCACCAGCGCCTGCGCGTAGGAAAAGATGTTCTGGCCGATCCACGCCATCGGCAGGTACGCGAGCACCTCCTCGTACACGGTCAGGCCTTCCATCTCGGTGCAGGCGCGCGCGCGGTCGATCAGCGCGTGGTGCGTCTGCACGACACCCTTGGGCTTGCCGGTGGTGCCCGAGGTGTAGAACAGCGCCGCGGTGTCATCGGGCGAGCCCTTGTCGATCTCCTCGTCGATGAACTTCGGCTGCACCGACAGCAGGCCGGCGCCCAGCCGGACCAGTTCATCGTACGGCAGCAGTCCGGACTGCGTGTAGTGGCGCAGGCCGCGCGGGTCGTCGTAGTAGATGTGCCCGAGCGCCGGATGCTGCTCGCGCACCTCGAGCATCTTGTCGACCTGCTCCTGGTCCTCGACGATCGCGTACGCGATGTCCGCGTTGTCGAACACGTACACCATCTCTGAGGCGATCGCGTCCTGGTACAGCGGCACCGGCACGCCGCCCAGGCACTGCACGGCCATCATCGCGAAGTACAGCCGCGGCCGGTTCTCGCCGACGATCGCCAGGTGCTGGCCGCGCCGGAAGCCCTGCACGTGCAGCCCGGCGGCGAGCTTCTTCACTTCGTCGGCCACCTGCGACCAGGTCCAGGTCTGCCAGATGCCGAGGTCCTTCTCGCGCAGCGCCGGATGATGCGTGCGCAGAGCCGCGTGCTGCAGCAGCAGCTTCGGAAAAGTGTCCGATGTTGCAGAGGATGGCGTGGCCATACTCCGTGTCTCCTGTCTACCCTTGGTTGGCGCCGCGCTCGAGCACGGTCTCCGGTTCTCGGCGCCGGGAAAGGTAGCACCGACGCCAGCGGAAAGCGAGGCTGCCACGGTAGCCAGCCCGGCTGCGCCGCGCTGTCGTCCGGGCGACAATCCGCCCGTGATACGGGAAACCCTTGACGAATATCTGTCGGCGACCCGCTGGGGCACGCTGCTGACACCCGAGCAGCGCGCACGCGTCGTGGCCGAGTCGACCGAGATCAGCATCGCCGCCGACGGCTACCTGTGCCGGCGCGGCGAGCCGGTCGACGCCTGGCTCGGGGTGCTCGACGGGCTGGTGAAGATGATGATCACGGCGCCGGACGGCAAGACTTCGACTTTCACCGGCATTCCGGCCGGCGGCTGGTTCGGCGAAGGCAGCCTGCTGAAGACCGAGCCGCGCCGCTACGACGTGGTCGCGCTGCGCGAATCGCGCATCGCGCGGGTGCCGCGCCGCACCTTCGAGTGGCTGCTCAACACCAGCATCCCGTTCAACCGCTTCCTGCTGGTGCAGATCAATGAACGGCTCGGCCAGTTCATCGGCATGCTCGAGGCGCAGCGGCTGCACGGACCCGACGCGCGGGTGGCGCTGTGCGTGGCGGCGCTGTTCAATCCGATCCTGTACCCCGGCATCGACAACAAGCTCGAGGTGTCGCAGGAGGAGATCGGTTATCTCGCCGGCATCTCGCGCCAGCGCGTCAACCAGGCGCTGCACGCGCTGGAGCAGGCACGGCTGATCCGCGTCGAGTACGGCGCGATCGTGATCGACGATCTCGACGGGCTGCGGCGCTACCGCGGGTAGCGCCGCAGCCGCATCTCACTGGCGGACGGTGATCGAGGAATAGCCCGGATCGCGCGCGATCGCGGTTTCGCTGAACACCTGCCGGATCCACTGCTTGTTCGAGAACCGCAGCGTCTGGTCGGCGTAGTTCGACGAGCCGGCATTGCTCGCATCCGAGTAGGTCAGAAAGGCATCGACCACCGGCCCGTTGTCGTCCCAGGTCACGGTCTGGATGTAGCTCGACCCGTAGTTGACGATGCGCGCGCCGGGAAGCTGCGCCACCGGCGCGCTGATGATCGCGTTGTAGATGCCGGTTCCCCAATCGCCGGCACGATGGCTGCCGCCGTGGATCGGTATCGGTATGTTCTTCGACGCGAACTGCACGCTGCCCCACGGCTTGTCGAACGGAATGCCGGCGGCCGCGAGTTGCAGCACCGAGCGCGCCAGCGCATCGCGCAGCGCCGTGGTGACGGCGGCATTGCCCTGCGCGATTCCGCGCGGCGTGTTGACCGGATCGCCGGCCGAGAACGGCACGGTGTAGACGCCGGATGCCGCCTTGCCGACCTGGTTCCACCACGCTTCGAACAGCGGCACGCCCACGCTGGTCAGTTCCGCCTTGCGATCCCATTGCGCAAGCACGCCGCAGGCCTTGGTCAGATCGACCGTCTGCCCGTCGACGGTGTGCGACAGGTTGCCGCTGCACATCGCAGCCAGCGCATCGGGCAGCATGATCTCGGCGAAGTACATCCGGTTCGACAGCACGGTCTCCTGCAGTTGCGGCAGCGTGAACCGGTTGCCGGGCCGGCCGTCGGCGCCGGCCAGCCGCTGCTGGATCTGCAGGATGCCGATGCGGGTGCGGCCGTTCTGCGGATAGCTGTCCCTGCTCGCGATATCCGGGAACCCGGTCAGCGGCGCCGCCGGATTGATCAGCCACGCGCTGTCGTTGGAGTTGGCGAGGAAGTCGCGCCGGGAAAGCTCCGGCAGGCTGCTCGCAGGGAAGATGCCGGGCTGCGGCGTGGAGGCGTCGATGGTCCATTCGCACGCGGCCGTTGAGCCGGCCAGCACGAACGTCCCCGTCGCCGTCAGCGGCTGGAACGGCGGCGGCACGCACGCGGCCTGCTTGGCCGTCGAAACGTTCGGCGTCGCCGTGATGCTCGCGTAGTAGCCGTTGCCCTGGCGGTCCACCGCCACGGTGTTGACCCATGGAATGCCGAGCACGCTCTTGATCGCGGCCTTGAACTCGTCGAAGGTCGCGGCGCGGTTCATCCGGTACCACTGCTCGGACAGGCGCCAGTTTTCGAGGTTGGCGTCGCGCAGCGCAAACGCGTTGGCGCTGGTCCACGTCAGCTGCCCCGGGATAACGACGACGGGGCCGTGCGACGAGCTGTAGTACGTGCGCGTCTGCGGCGCGATCGAGCCGTCGGCCTGCTTGACGTCGACCGTCAGCGTCTTGCGCGTCATCGGCACCGACTGGCCGTCGTAGATGTACCGCGTCGGATCGGCCGGATCGAGCGTCAGCACATACAGCGTGTAGTGCACCGACGTGTTGACGGTGTGGCTCCATGCGAAGTTCTCGTTGAACCCGATGTTGATGCCTGGAAATCCGTTCAGCGCCGCGCCCATCACGTTCATGCGGCCCGGGATCGTCAGGTGCATCTGGTAGAAGCGCAGGATGCCGAACCAGGGGAAGTGCGGATTGCCGAGCAGCATGCCGTTCCCGCTGTCGGTCGCTTCCGCGCCCAGTGCGACCGCGTTGCTGCCGATGCGCTCGCGCACGTCGTCCCAGTAGGCCTTGGACAGCGGCCCGTCCTTCGCCTTCAGCGCCGCGCGCGCCATCTGCGTGAGCGACTTGCGCGGCGCCCGCGCGGCGGTCGTGACCGGCGGCTGCGCCGCGTACAGCGCGTCGAGGAAGTTGATGCCGCTCGCCTCGACCGACAGGCGCCGCGCCAGCCGCGTCATGTCGCGCGTCGTGAGCGCGCGCACCCACGGCTGGCCCTTGCAGTCACCCGGCAGGTTGGCCACTCCGGTCTCGCGCAGGTACTTGTTGTAGCCGGCGACGTAGCCGCTGTACAGCGCCTGCACCTCGGGGCTCTGCCTGGCCCAGTGCGCGTCGACCTGCGCGTCGTCGTTGATCAGCTTGAAGTAGAAGTCCATGCGCAGGTTGTTGCGCTGGTAGATGTTCGACGCGGTCGGCCCGAAGTACTTCGAGCGCTCGCCGTTCACCGTCACGATTTCATCGGCCAGCACGCACAGGTTGTCCTGCGCGTACGCGTAACCGATTCCGAAGCCGAGGCTCGCTTCGTCGCCGGCCAGGATGTGCGGAATGCCGTACGACGTGCGGCGGATCTCGGCGGCCAGTCCGCTCGGTCCCGGCTGCGGCGGACTGGGATTGGTCCCGCCTCCGCCGCACGCCGCGATCATCAGCGTCAGCGCGGTCAGCGCCAACGCAGCCAAGGCTCGCGCGGCCGCGCCGCGCGGATTCTTCTTCTGCATCGCCCTCTCCTCCTGGAATGTTGTCGTAATCTCGAGTTGCTTCGCGCGGAAGCATGGTCACGATAGCGCAGCGCGCGAACGCGCGCTCATCGGGGTCCCTGCGCCCTGTGGGCTCAGGGAGCGGGTTGCGCGCACCGGCTGCGCGTGGCATCGCGGTCGCGACCCGATTCAAGCACGCGCTTCAGGTTATGCAGCGCCTGCTCCGACTGGCGCATCAGCAGCCACCGCGTCAGCGTGCCGTCGAACCATTTCCACGGCCGCCGTTTCGATTCGTACTCGAGCACGCGCTCGAAGCGGCACGCGCCATCGAGCCCGCTGAGCTCGTAGGTGATGCGCGCCGCGCCCTGCGCCGAATCGGTGACGATCACCCAGCGGCGCGGCGGATCGCACTCGAGCACGGTCCAGCGCGCCGAAAAGCGCCGCGGTCCCGCGTGGATCAGTTCGTCGACCGTCTCGCCCTGCGCGAGCGGCCGGTCGGCCGCGCCGCTTACGGACACCGTCGCCGGATGCCAGCGCGTCCATCGCGCGGCGTTGGTGACGAACTCGAACACCGCCGGCGGCTGGCAGGCGATGTCGACCCTCGAAACGATCTGCTCCATCAGCGGATCAGCGCATAGGCGTGGATCGCGGGCGACTGTCTTTCAGTTCAGCCCGTGATACGGGCCCGGTGCGGCGCGGGATTCAGAAGAGCTTATGCGCCGCCGGGCGCCGCAAATCAACCCCGGGATTCACGGCCGACGATCACGGCGCAGTAATCTTCGTCGCACGGCAACCAGGAGGCACTTGAGGATGAAGACGGTCGAGCTTGCCACGGGCGAAACGGTCCCTGCGCTCGGCCTGGGCACGTGGAAGATGGGTGAGCACGCGCGGTCACGCGCGCAGGAGGTGGCGGCCGTGCGCGCCGCGGTCGAGATGGGCTACCGCCTGATCGACACCGCCGAGATGTACGGCGAGGGCGGGGCGGAGGAAGTCATCGGCGAGGCGATCGCCGGCTTGCGCGATCGCGTGTATCTGGTGAGCAAGGTCTATCCACACAATGCCTCGCGCGCGGGCGCGATCGCCGCCTGCGAGCGCAGCCTGAAGCGGCTGCGCACCGACCGCATCGACCTGTACCTGCTGCATTGGCGCGGACCGGTGCCGCTGGCGCAGACGATCGGCGCGTTCGAGGAGCTGAAGCGCGACGGCAAGATCCGCCACTGGGGCGTCAGCAACTTCGACGTCGCCGACATGGAAGAACTGTGGCGACTCGATGCCGGTCCGGAGTGCGCCGCCAACCAGGTCTATTACTCGGCCTCCCGGCGCGGCATCGAGTTCGATCTGCTGCCCTGGCAGCGCGAGCGCGGCGTGCCGGTGATGGCGTATTGCCCGATCGACGAAGGCGCGCTGGCCAGGGACGCGGCGCTGGCGGCAATCGGCAAGCCGCTGCGCGCGACCGCGTCCCAGGTTGCACTGGCATGGGTTCTGTCGCGCCCCGGCGTCATCGCGATTCCGAAGGCGGTCCGACGAGAGCACCTGCGCGAGAACCTCGCCGCCGCCGAGCTGGCGCTCGGTGCGGGCGACCTGGCGCAGATCGACCGGCGCTTCCCGCCGCCGCAGCGGCGCATGCGACTCGCGATGGTGTGACCGCGGCTACGCCGCCTGGATCACGCGCTGCACCTTCGCCTCGCGGATCGGCAGATTGGCGAGCGCCGCCGCGGCGGCGAGCAGCGCATCCGCGTACCACATCCACAGGTAGCTGCCCTGCCGCGCGATCGCGATGCCGCCGAGCCAGGCGCCGAAGAAGCCGCCGATCTGGTGCGACAGCAGGGTCAGCCCGAACAGCGTCGCCAGGTAGCGCACGCCGAAAAGCTTCGCCACCACGCCCGCGGTCGGCGGCACGGTCGCGAGCCAGGTGAAGCCCAGCCCGATCGCGAACAGGTAGAAGGTCCATTCGGTCTTCGGCGCGGCCAGGTACAGCAGCACCAGCAGCGTGCGCGAGCCGTACATCCACGCCAGCACGTACTTGCTGCGGTAGCGGTTCACGCACCAGCCGGCGAACAGGCTGCCGGCGATGTTCGAAAGCCCGATCAGCGCCAGCGACCAGCTCGCCACCGACGCCGGCAGCCCGCACAGGCCGACTTCGCCCGGCAGATGGGTGACGAGGACAGCGATGTGAAAGCCGCAGGTGAAGAAGCCCGCGTGCAGCAGCAGGTAGCTGCGGTCGGCGAAGGCGGTGGCGAGCTGCGCGCGCAGCCCGCCATCCGCGTGACGCGCCGAGCCATGCGCTGCGGGCGGCCGGCGCAGTGAGCGCGCCAGCGGCAGCGCGGCCAGCGTGATCGCCGCCAGCGACCACAGCGCGCCCATCCAGCCGAACGCAGTGATCAGCTTCTGCAGCAGCGGCGCGAACACGAACTGACCGAACGAGCCGCCGGCGTTGATCACGCCGGAGGCCGTGCCGCGATGCTCGGCCGGCACCCGCTGCGCAGCGGCGCCGATCAGTACCGAGAAGCTGCCGGCCCCGGACCCGATCGCGGTCAGCAACCCGATCGAGAACACGAGGCCGATGCCGGTCGTCATCAGCGGCGTCAGCGCGCAACCCAGCGCCAGCACCACCAGGCCCGCCGCCAGCACGCTGCCGGGCCCGTAGCGATCCGCCACCGCGCCGGCGATCGGCTGCACCGCGCCCCAGACGAACTGGCTGACCGCCAGCGCAAAGCTGATCGTCACGATGCCCAGCCCCGTGCTGGTGTTCAGCGGCGACACGAACAGCCCGAACGACTGCCGCGCGCCCATCGTCACCATCAGCAACGCCGCGGCCAGCAGCGTGACCAGCCACCAGCTCTGTCCCTTGTGCTCCGTCACTCGATCCTCCGCGCCGCCCGCACTGAGCCGCGCGCCGATTAGACCGTCATTCGGCGCGGGGAACAAATGACATTCCTGCACGAAGGCGATGCGCGCCGCGAATGCACGCCGTCCGCCGCGGTCAAGCGAGCCGCTCGCACCAGGCTTCGATCGCCAGTCGCACTTCGTCCGGCCGCTCGGTCAGCGGCCAATGCTGGCAATCGATCGGCACGACCTCGCCGCGCGCGAAGCGTCGCGCGTGCGCCGCCGATGCGTGCGGATCGGCAAACGTGCCCGCGGCCGACAGCAGCAACAGTACCGGCGCGCCGATAGATTCCGGCGCCGGCAGCGGGCGGGACATCTCCGCCAGCTCCTGCAGATAGTGCGCGGTGCGGAACGTGCGCAGGTCCGCGCGCATCGAACTGTAGCGGCGCACGAACGCCTCGGTGTCGGCCGGCGTTCGCAGCGCCGCGCGGGCCTGCGCGTCGAGCGCGCGCAGGTCGAGCCGCGGAATCGCCCGGCGCCGCAGTCCCAGCGCGTTCAGTGCCCGCACCGCGCACGCGGCCGCGCGCAGTACCGGCGCGGCGTGCGCGAGCATCCTCCAGCGCCCGTGCAACGCCTGCGGAAACACCGGATCGATCAACGCCAGCCCCGCGACCCGCGCCGGGCGGCCGGCGGCGAACTGCAGCGCGACGTGCGCGCCCAGGCTGTGGCCGACGAGGACCGCGCGCTCGATGCGCTCGGCGTCGAGCAGCCGCGCGAGATCGTCGCACCACAGCTCGCAGCCGACCGCGCCGCGCGTGGGCGAATCGCCGTGGCCGCGCAGGTCGACACGGATCACGCGCCACGCGCGCGTCAGCGTCGTGCGTTCGACGAATTCGGACCAGCGCGTCAGGTTGCTTGCCAGCCCGTGCAGCAGCACGACGGCACCGCGCGGTGCGGCAGGCGAGTCGACGCGATAGGCGATCGCACCGTCGCGCACGGCGACGGTGCGCGCCTCCTCCATCAGGCAGTCACACCCGGGACGTGGCGCGCCACCATCCGGCGCAGCGCCTCCAGCGTGACCGGCTTGGCCAGGTAGTCGTCCATGCCCGCCGCGAGGCAGGCCTGCCGGTCGCCCACCATCGCGTTGGCGGTCAGCGCGACGATCGGCAGCCGCTGTTCGCCGCTCTGCTCGTGGGCGCGCCACACGCGTGTGGTCTCGATGCCGTCCATGCCGGGCATGCTGATGTCCATGAACACGAGGTCGAACGGCTCGTGCTGCATGCGCGTCAGCCCCTCCGCGCCGCTCGCTGCGCCCCTGACCCGGCAGCCGACCGTCTCGAGCATCGTGCGCGTCAACATCAAGTTGGTCGAGTTGTCTTCGACGACCAGTACGCGCGGCGTCGCACAGGCAGCGGCGGGCGGTGGCATCACCGTGATCTCGCGCGACAGCGTCGGCGGCGCGATGCCGACCGTGCAGACGAACCAGAACACCGCGCCGCGCCCCGCTTCGCTGCGGTAACCGATCTCGCCCTCCATCAGCCTGGCGAGCGCGGCGGCGATGGGGAGCCCCAGCCCGCTGCGGCCGCGCGCCGCCGCCAGCGGGTCGGCTTGCGCCAGCGCGGCGGCGATGCGCAAGCGCGCTTCGGCATCGACCCCCGGCCCGGTGTCGGCGACCTCGAAACGCAGCCGATAGCGGCCGTCGCCGCGCGTGGCCGCAGTGGTGGTCACCCCGACCGAACCGGCCGGCGTGAATTTCAGCGCGTTGTCGATCAGGTTGACCAGCACCTGGCGGATCCGGTCGGCGTCGCCGGTCAGCAGCGGCGGCACCGCGCCGTCGACTTCGGCGCGCAGCGCCAGTCCGCGCCGCTGCGACTCCGGGTGGAACATCGCATGTACATCGCGCAGCAGCGCGCGGATCTCGAAGTTGCGCGGCCGCAGCTCGAACCCGCCCGACTCGATGCGGCCGAGATCGATCACTTCGTCGATCACGCCGAGCAGCGACAGGGCCGATTGCCGCATCGTCTGCGCCAGCTCACGCCCGCGCGGCCCGCCGGTGTGCTCGACCAGCAGGTCGCTCAGGCCCACGACTGCGTTCAGCGGCGTGCGCAATTCGTGGCTGACGCGGGCGAGGAACGCCGACTTCGCGCGGCTGGCCGCCTCGGCGGCGTCGCGCGCGCGAGAGAGATCCTGCGACATCTGCTCCAGCCGGATTCGCTGCGCAATGTGGCGCCGGATCACCGCGCTCGCCAGATACGCCTGCCGCAGCAGGTAGGCGCCGAACGTCATGCCGGCCAGCGCCACGATCACGAAGTGTGGCTGCCGCAGCCAGAGCATCCACAGCACGAATGGCGCGATCGCCGGCAACGCGTATGCCGCATACGCGGGCGCCCACGCTGACAGGCTCGTCAGCGCGGCAGCCGGCATGCCGACCAGCACGAACGCGGCCACGATGTGCGAATCGGGATCGTGCAGCGGAAACAGAGCGACCGCCGCATAGCCCCACGCTGCGCCCGCCAGCAGGTTGACCAGCACGGCCGCGCGCGACCAGAAGGCGATGCCGTGCGCTGCCCGCCGGTTCCGCCAGTACAGCGCGAACCCCAGCCGCGCCGCGCAGGCGCCCAGCAGCGCCGCCAGCCACAGCAGCAGATGCCGGTGGTCCGCGATCCGCCACAGCACGCCGACGTACAGCACGGCGACGAACAGCATCGCCGCCGCGCCGACCACGCCCTCGTTGTGCACGTAGCCGACCCGCTCCTCGAGCACGCGCGCCTGCAGGTCGAGCTCGGCGGCACGCTCGCGTTCGGGGTCGCTGATCGGCTTCATCCGTTCGATTGTCGCGCAGAGGCGCGCCCGCGGCGAGATGCGCACGGCTCGGCGGTGCACGCGTGCGCGCGACGGCGGGTGCACCCCGGATACGCCCCAAGGTATCGGGGGAAGGTGGCGATGAACGGTTCCGCGGCGCAGACCATCGGCGCTCCGCGCGCCGGCCCCGCGGGCGGCCGTCCATCGCTCCAATAGCCGCCTCTTTGCCGCTCATTCCGGGCATCCCGACGACTCAATGCCCGGGCAGCATTGCCGATGTCCGTAGGACCACGCATGGAGCCGGGACCGATCTATCGATGGGCAGCCTGAACGAACCCCTGCTGCAGCCGTCTGCGACCGTGCAGGCCGGCGCGTCCACGCACGCGATCGTCGACCTGCTGGTCAAGGAGGGCATGGTCAGCCAGGCGCAGCTCACGCATTGCCGGCGCATTCAGTCGAAGCTGGAAACGCCGCAGCCGCTGCTGGCGATCCTGCGCGAACTCGGCGCGGTGACCGACGAGCAGATCCGCGGCGCGCTGCGCGCCAATCCGCTTTCGATGCGGCTGGGCACCTTGCTGGTCGAACTGGGCCATCTGCGCGAGGCCGACATCGAGGCGGCGCTGAAGGCGCAGGCGGGCAAGGGCGAGCGCAAGAAGCTCGGCGAACTGCTGGTCGACCAGCACCTGATCTCCGAGCAGCGGCTGACCGAAATCCTCGCCGACCTGCTCGGGCTGGAGTTCGCCGAGCCGCATGCGGCCGACATCGACAAGGCATTGCTCGCGCGCGTGGTGCCGCGCGTGTGCCACGAGGGCGGCTTCATCCCGCTGCGCGTGGTCGCCGGCAGGACCGTGGTCGCGTTCGCCGATCCGCTCGACACCGCGCACGTGGCCACGGCGCGCCAGATGATCGGCACCGAAGTGATCCCCGCCATCGCGCGCAAGACGCTGATCCGCGAGGCCCTGGCCGCGATCGAGCGCGGCCAGCACGCGAAGGTCGCGATCGACGAGCAGACGACGACGTCGATCGTCAACGCGATCATCCGCGAGGCGATTCAACTGAACGCGAGCGATATCCACTTCGAGCCGCTGAAGTCGCGGCTGCGCGTGCGGCTGCGCGTGGACGGCGTGATGGTCGACCACAAGGAACTCGGCGCCGACATCCTGCCGGCGCTGACCAGCCGGCTGAAGGTGCTGGCCAGTGCGGATATCGCCGAGAAGCGGCGCCACCAGGGCGGCCGCATCCTGTTCGAGGATCCCGCCACCGGGCTGCGCGCCGATGTGCGCGCGTCATTCTTCGTCACCGTCTTCGGCGAGAAGGTCGTGCTGCGGCTGCTGACGCGCCGCGCCGAGCTGCTGTCGATCGACGACATCGGCATGGGGCCGCGCATGCTCGATCGCTTCCGCATGGACGCGCTCGACCTGCCCACCGGCGTGATCATCGTCACCGGTCCGACGGGTTCGGGCAAGACGACCACGCTGTACTCGGCGATCGATTACCTGAACGATTCCGAGACCAGCATCATCACCGCCGAGGATCCCGTCGAGTACGTGATCGAAGGCATCTCGCAGTGTTCGATCAACCCGAAGATCGGACTCACCTTCGAGGAAACGCTGCGCCACATCGTGCGGCAGGACCCGGACGTGATCGTGCTCGGCGAGATCCGCGACAAGTTCTCCGCCGAGACCGCGATCCAGGCCGCGCTGACCGGCCACAAGGTGCTGACCACGTTTCACACCGAGGATTCGATCGGCGGACTGCTGCGGCTGATGAACATGGAGATCGAGAGCTTCCTGATCTCCTCGACCGTGGTCTCGGTGCTGGCGCAGCGGCTGCTGCGGCGAGTGTGCTCGCACTGCGCCGAGCCGCACGTGCCGACCGCGGTCCAACTGCGCCGGCTCGGGATGGAATCGCAGCACCTGCACGGCGGCAGGTTCGTCGTCGGCCGCGGCTGCGACGCGTGCCGCTACACCGGCTACGCGGGCCGCGTGTGCGTGTTCGAGCTGCTGGTGCTGAACGAGCTGGTGAAGGACGCGATCCTGACGCGCAAGACCTCGTACGAGATCCGCCGCATCAGCATCGAATCGTCCGGGCTCACGACCCTGCTGGAGGACGGTCTGTTCAAGGCCGCGGCCGGAGTCACCACGCTCGACGAGGTGCTGAAGAACCTGCCGCGCGTGGCGAAGCCGCGGCCGCTGGCCGAGATCGGCCGCATGCTCGGGAACCACTGATGCCGGCCGGCAAATCGCTGCTCGAACGCATCAACGAGCACCTCGCGTCGGACGAGCTGCGCCTGCCGGTCTACTCGCCGGTGGCCGCGCGGCTGCAGTCGCTCGCGGCCAAGTCCGATACGCCGATTACGCAGCTCGGACACGTGCTGCAGCAGGACATGGGACTGGCGAGCCAGGTGCTGCGGGTGGCCAATTCGAGCTTCTATGCCGGGCTGTCGAAGGTGGCAACCGTGCAGGCGGCGATCCAGCGGCTCGGTGTCACGCAGGTGGTGAACCTGGCCGTGATGTGCGCGCAGCGCGAGCAGTTCCGCTCCAAGGACGAGCTGATCGCGGGCTACGTCGACCGGCTGTGGCGGCGCGCGGTCACGGCGGCGTTCGGCGCGCAGTGGATCGCGAAACGCTGCGGCTCGCGCGAGATGGCCGCCGAAGCCTTCATGGCCGCCCTGCTGCACGACATCGGCGCGCTGCTGCTGCTGAAGGTGATCGAGCAACTGCGCGCCGCCGATGGCGGACGGCACGTGCCGGAGGCGTTGGTGATCGAAGTGATCGAGGCACTGCACGAGGAGCAGGGCGGGCGACTGATCGAAGCCTGGCGGCTGCCGGAGTCGTACGCGCAGGTCGCGCGCGCGCACCACGGCGCCGACATCCAGGCCGCGGGAATGCTCGGCGTGACCGTGCGGATGGCCGATCGCGCGTGCGACAAGCTCGGCTTCACGCTCGCGCCGAAGCCGGCGGCCGACCGCATCGTGCTGACCGCGGCGCCCGAAGCCGCGGCGCTCGGCCTGAGCGAGATCGCGTTCGCCGAACTCGAGATCTACCTCGAGGACAAGGTCGCCCCGCTGGCAGCGTAAGCTCGCGCACGCAGTGCGCCGCGAGACTCCCCTCTCCTTCAAGGAGAGGGGCGGGGGTGCGGATGGGGTTCGAAGTCTTCGTTCCGGACGGGATCCCAGCCCCATCTCCACCCCTTCCTGTACGAGCCGCGCGCTTGCAGGCGCGCGTCGCTGCGCCGGCGTCGAGCGCTGCTCGGCGAATTCCCGACTCCGCCCCCTGGAAGGGGAGGGGAAATGTTCAGGGCGCCTTTGGCGCCAGAGACAAGTTGCCTTTGCAGACTCCGACTGCCCTCGTCGACTCGACCGCCGCGTGGCGCCGCCTCGCCGTCGCCGTGCTGCTGTCCACGCTCGGCGGCGTGGGCATGTGGTCGTACGCGGTCGCGCTGCCGTCGGTGGCCGCAGAGTTCGGACTGTCGCGCTCCGCCGCCTCGGCTCCATTCTCGGCGTTGATGATCGGCTTTGCCGCCGGCGGCGTGCTGATGGGCCGTTGGGCCGACCGCGCCGGCGTCATGCGGCCGGTGCTGGCCGCCACGATCGCTCTGGCGGCGGGCTATATCGCTTCGGGGCTGGCGGCGAGCGAACTTCAGTTCACGCTCGCGCACGGCGTGCTGATCGGCTTTGCCGGCGCGTCGGCGACTTTCGGACCGCTGCTCGCGGATACCTCGCACTGGTTCCAGCGCCGGCGCGGACTGGCAGTGGCGATCGCCGCCAGCGGCAACTACTTCGCCGGCACGCTGTGGCCGCCGCTGGTGCAGGCGCTGATCGACCAGGTCGGCTGGCGCGCCGCGCACATGGCGATCGGCGCGTTCTGCCTCGTCACGATGCTGCCGCTCGCGGCAGCGCTGTGGCAGCGCGCGCCGCTGCACGACGATCCCGGTGCGATACAGCGCCCGCTGCCGGCGCGTCCGCTCGGGCTGCAGCCCAACACGTTGCAAGCGCTGCTGATCGCTGCCGGCGTGGCCTGCTGCGTGGCGATGTCGATGCCGCAGGTCCACATCGTCGCGTACTGCGCCGACCTCGGCTATGGCGCCGCGCGCGGCGCGCAGATGCTGTCGCTGATGCTCGGCTTCGGCATCGCGAGCCGCCTCGCATCGGGCTGGATCGCCGATCGCATCGGCGGGATCGCCACGCTGCTGCTCGGCTCCGCGCTGCAGGGGCTCGCGCTGATCCTGTACGTTCCGTTCGACGACCTCGCCTCGCTGTACGTGGTCTCGGCGCTGTTCGGCCTGTTCCAGGGCGGCATCGTGCC
>JAKORH010000156.1 GCA_029777935.1 Pseudomonadota bacterium | reverse complement strand
GTCCGTCATGCGCTCGGTCCGCGTCCACCGGTCGGTAAGGGTTCGCAACCGGGCGCTCACGTCGTCCTCGAAGACCTGGTTGGCGTACGCGAACACCATGTGGTGCCCCTTGCGTAGCGCGCGCCAGACCGGTTCGATCACATACAAAACCGCATGGTCGCGCAGATCACCCGAAACGAATCCGACCCGAAGGGTGCGGTCCGGATCGCGATCGTTGTCATGCGCGGGCCACTTGTCCCGGAAACGTGCCTCGATCACGTCGCCGAGGCGCACATGTTCCGAGTAGCTGAAGGCCGGCGAAACGTTCGCATCGTGCAGGAGCGCGAACAGATACGCCGTGTGCGCCGCCACCATGTCCGGCGCGAGATCCGAGGCGCGCCGGTAGTGCTCGATCGCCGCTCGTGTCTCCCCCAGGGAATAGTGCGCGTTGCCGAGGGCCATATGGACATTCGCGTGATCGGGCTGCAGCGACAACGCGTGCTGCAGTTCGCGAATGGCGGGCTCCAACTGCCCGGACTTGGCGAGCGCATCTCCGAGATTGAGATGCAGATCGACGGACTGCGGCTCGCGCGCAATACCGCGCCGGTACAGCTCCGCCGCTTCGTCATAGCGGCGGCCGGCCAACGCGGCGTCGGCCATGACCCGCAGCGCTTCGGGCGCGTCGGGCCGCAGCGCATGCGCCCGTTCCGCGTAGCGCCGCGCGTCGTCCGCGTCCCGCAGCGTGATGGCATTGGCCGATGCGTTCAGGAGCACTTCGTATGCATTCGGCGCCACTGCGAGGCACTGCTCGAATATCCGCCGCGCGTCTTCGTTGTGCCCCAGGCGGCGATACGCGACTCCCAGCAGATTCATCACGCCGGCATCCTGCGGTCTCAGCTCGTGAGCGCGCGCCAGGGCATCGCGTGCCGCTTGATAGTTGCCCTGCTCGAGGCGAGCAGCACCCAGCCACAGCCAGGCCCGTCCGGCTCGCGCCAGTCGCACGGTCAATTGCCCGGCCAGCCTTTCCAGCTCGACGAGCCGCCTCTGCGCCAGCAACTGGCTCAGCGTCTGCTCATCCGACGCTCCGATCCGCTCGCCGTCGCTGCGCGCCGATGGCGATCCGGATGAACCCGCTGCCGCCATCGTCTCGATCTTCCTGAGATGATTGTCCAGCGCGACGCAGCCGAACCCTTGCCGGCGCGCCCGCAGCAGCACCTCTCTTGCGGCAGCAGGGTCGCCACTGCCTGCCAGCGCGACCGCGAAATTCAACCAGTGAGAGGTCTGACCCGGATTGGCTTCGAGCGCTTCTCGCAGGACCGGCAAGGACTCGCTTGCCCGACCCGCCTGCAGCGCGATCAGACCGAGGTTGTACCTGGCCCCCGGGTGCGAGGAGTCGGCATCGAGGATCGCGCGATAGATCAGTTCGGCATCCGCGAGACGACCGGCCTGATGGTGCTCGAGCGCCATCTGCATGGCCCTCGGAATCGGAATCTGCTGGGCCGCATCGTTCCCCACTACTGAAACTCCCGGGAATCCCGGCCAGGATGAATCTTCATTGGGCGTCGAGCCATGGCGTCAACGGAAGAGTGACAGCGGCGATGCGTGGGCGCAACCCGGGAAAGTCCGGGCAGACAGCGGCTCCGTCGCGCGGTTGCTGGTTCGCGCGCAATCGGGCGTCATTCCTGAGTCGGCGCTTCGACCCGGTGCGGGGTCCGCCGGATGCGTCGTGTGTTGCCGTCGCAAAGCGCGATCGCCCGCGGCAATCGCAGACCGGCGCGGCAGCCGTCATGGAGCTTTAGTGGCGCCGTGCCGCGCCAGCGCCCACGCGACATGCTCGCGCACCAGCGGCGAGCGATCGTCGGCGCGCGAACGCAGAGCAGCGACGACGGCCTCCGACTTTGGCGCGTTGCCGAGCGCGACCGCGAGGTTGCGCAGCCACCGGTCGTGACCGATGCGCAGGATCGCGCTGCCGGCGTGGCGGGCGCGGAATTCCTCTTCGCTCCACGCGAACAGTTCGACCAGGGTCGCGCCGTCCAGGCCGTGGCGCACGTCGAAGTCGGGCAGCGTGGCCGTGCCCGCGAACTTGTTCCACGGGCAGGCGAGCTGGCAGTCGTCGCAGCCGTACACGCGGTTGCCGATCAGCGGCCGCAGTTCCTCCGGAATCGCGCTCTTGTGCTCGATGGTCAGGTACGAGATGCAGCGGCGCGCGTCGAGCTGGTACGGCGCGGTGATCGCGCGCGTCGGGCAGATGTCGATGCAGCGTTCGCAGGTGCCGCAGCGCTCCTGGACCGGCGAGTCGACCGGCAGCGGCAGGTCGGTCAGGATCTCGCCGAGGAAGAACATCGAGCCCGCGTCCTGCGCCAGCAGCAGCGTGTGCTTGCCGCGCCAGCCGAGCCCGGCCTTGCGCGCGAACTCGACCTCGAACACCGGCGCGCTGTCGGTGCACACGCGGTAGCCGAACGGGCCGATCGCCTGTTCGATCCGCGCCGCGAGCTTGCCCAGCCGGTCGCGCAGCACCTTGTGGTAGTCGCGCCCGCGCGCGTAGATCGACACCACGGCGGCGTCGCCATCCGCCAGCCGCCGCTGCTCGCGCTCGATCCAGTGCGCGGCGTCCGCCCGCGGCCGGTAATCCATCCGCGCGCTGATCACGCGCGCGGCGCGCGGCGCGAGCAGCGACGGATCGGCGCGCAGATGCGCGTGGCGCGCCATGTACTCCATCTCGCCGTGGCGGCCGGCGTCGAGCCACGCACGCAGCCGCGGCGTCGCCGCACTGGTGTCGACGTCGGCGATGCCGATCGCGCCGAAGCCGAGTTCGCGACCCCACGCCTCGAGGTCGCGCGCGAGCCGTGCGAGGTCGATCGTCTGCTCGGTATCCTTGTTCGATTGCATGCGCACATTCTTCTGCGCCGATGGCGCTTTCGCAAACGACGCTCTTCCTCGCCGATGAATCCGCGACCGCGCGCCTCGGCGCCGCGCTCGCGCACGCGATCGAGCGCGCGCGAGGCGCGATCGCGGCGCGCGGCCTCGTGATCGGGCTCTCCGGCGACCTCGGCGCAGGCAAAACCTCGCTCGTGCGCGCGATGCTGCGCACGCTCGGTGTGACCGGGCCCGTCAAGAGTCCCACGTTCGCGCTGCTTGAACCTTATGTGGTTTCGAGCTTAGACTTCTATCACTTTGATTTTTATCGTTTCGCGGATCCGCTTGAATTCGATGCTGCGGGCTTCCGCGAGTTGTTCGGTCCCGGCGCGGTGTGCGTGATCGAGTGGCCCGAACGCGCGGGAGGGCTGGCGCCAACGCCGGACCTCGCGCTGACGTTGAAGGTCGAAGAAGAAGGAGGGCGGCGCGTTCATCTGGCCGCGCATTCGGAGCTCGGAGTCGAATGTCTGAACGAGGCGATCGTGCGCTGGAAGTCGTCCGCCGCCGCTGGCTGAAGGGCGCGGCGGGCAGTCTCGTTCTCGTGCTTTCCCCGCTGCAGAGCGCGCGCGGCACCACGCTGGTCGGCGTACGCGTGTGGCCGGCCGCCGACTACACGCGCGTAACGATCGAGCACGATGCACCGCTGAAATTCACGCAGTTCATGGTGCGCGAGACGCCGCCGTTGCGGCTGGTGGTCGACATCGAAGGCATCGATCTGACGCCCGCGCTGAAGGAACTGGTCGCCAAGGTCGACTCCAACGATCCGTACATCCAGCTCGTGCGCGTCGGCCAGAACCGGCCACGCGTGGTGCGGCTGGTGATCGAGTTGAAGGAGGACGTGAAGCCGCAGGTCTTTGCGCTCGATCCGATCGGACCGTACCAGTACCGGCTGGTGCTGGATCTGTACCCGCTCAACCCGCCCGATCCGCTGCTGGCGCTGCTGCGCGAGCAGGAAGCGCGCGGCAGCGGCGATCCGCCCGCGACCGACGAGCAGGCAATCGAACAGCAGATCGACCGCTCCGTCGCGCAGACCGCGCGCGCGCCGCGCGACGCGGCCGCCCGCCGCGACGACCGCGTCAGCCGATTCATCACCGTCGCGGTCGATCCCGGTCACGGCGGCGAGGATCCCGGCGCGGTCGGCAAGCGCGGCACGTACGAGAAGAGCGTCACGCTCGCGATCGCGCGCCGCATCGAGTCGATCATGCGCGACCACGCCAACATGCGGGTGCTGCTGACGCGCGACGGCGATTATTTCGTGCCGCTCGGCCAGCGCGTCGCCAAGGCCCGCCGCGTGCAGGCCGACCTCTTCGTCTCCGTGCATGCCGACGCATGGATCCGGCCCGACGCGCGCGGCTCGACGGTGTTCGCGCTGTCGGAGCGCGGCGCCACCAGCAGCGCGGCGGCGTGGCTCGCGAAGCACGAGAACGAGGCCGACCGGATCGGCGGCGTCAATCTCGGCGCGCACGATCCGCAGATCGCGCGCGTGCTGCTCGATCTGTCGACCACCGCGCAGATCAACGACAGCCTGAAGTTCGGCAACGCGGTGCTGCGCGAGCTGGAGCGCGTCAACCGGCTGCACAAGCCGCGCGTGGAGCAGGCCGGCTTCGCCGTGCTCAAGGCGCCCGACATCCCGTCGATCCTGGTCGAGACCGCGTTCATCAGCAATCCCGACGAGGAACTGCGCCTGCGCGACGAGCGCTATCAGCAGAAGCTCGCGCAGGCGATCGTCGGCGGCGTGCGGCGCTACTTCACCAGGAACCCGCCGGCGGCACGCAATCCGCTCGGGTAGAACCTGTCTCAGCCTCTGCGGCGGTCGCGGAGGCTGAGAGAGTTTCTAGAACCTCATCTTCACGTTGGCGCCGAAGGCCCAGCTCGGCAGGCGCTGGCTCGCTTCGTCCATGCGCGGCCAGAAGTGGCCGATCAGCACTTCGCCCAGCAACCAGTCCTTGTAGACGGGCTGCTCCCATTTCGTCTGCACGCCGTAGTCGGACACGGTGACCCCCGTGCCCGGCTTGCCGGTGACGACCGCCTCGAGCGACAGCAGGCGCTGTTCGCCGAAGCCTCGATACGCGCCCAGCACGCTCGACCACTCGACGTTGCGCGTGCGCTGCGTGATCGTGCCCGCATTGAGCCAGCGCACGGCAAGCGAGGACGACACCGCGTGCTCGTACGACAGCACCGTCGTCGAGCCGAAGTGTTCGCGCAGCTCCCAGAACACGGTTTCGCGGAATTCGACCAGGTCGCGCTCGGAAAGCTGCCATGGCCGGCGATAGCGCGTCTGCGCGTACGGCCTGAGGCCGGCACCGATGCCGAGCCGGAAATCGAACAACGGTGAAAACGGCAGTCCGAGCCCGGCGAAGAACGACTGGTCCTCGGGGCGCTCTTCCAGCAGCCGTTGCTGGCGCGTCAGCGGGCCAGGCGTATCGGCGACGACCTCGCGCTGGTTGTCGCGGCCGATGAACGCATACGCGCGCTGCTCGACATTGGGCAGGCGCGCGTGCGCGTTGAAGCGCACGTTGAAGCTGTCGCCCTCGACCTGTCGGTGGATCGCGCCCAGTTCCAGCCGGCCGCCGGTCACTCTTCCGCCATTTTCGAACGGAATGTCGCCGAACCAGCTATCGACGCCGCGTGCGAGCCACTCGGTGGTCGAGCGCACCGTCTCGCGCGCCTGTTCCATCAGTCCTTCGTCGTCGCTGGCCGCTGTTCCCGGCGCCTGCGCCGCCGTCGGCGGAGGCGGCGACACGTTTGTCTGAGTCGGCGGCGCCGTCATTGCCGGCGCGGGCGGCGACGTCGACCACGTCGCACACCCGGCCGTGAGCAGACCGAGCGCCGAGATCACTGACCAGCGTGGCGTATCCATGCACCTCATCGCCGCGCCCGGATTAACGCCGCAGCCGGCATCGGGGTGGACGAGTGCATCGCTTCAGCGCCTGCAAGTGGAGCCATCGGCGGTGCAACGTCGATGACCGCGGGCGCAGGCTGCTCACGTTCGCGGCGAATTCATCGCGCTGCAGGCGCACGCGCTTGGAACCTATGGGTTCTTAACGCCGTGCCCGGTCCTTTTCCGCGACAACCGTGCCCGTCGCCGGCATCGTCCAGCCGCGCCACAGGCGCCAGGCGGCGCCGGCCACCAGCGGCACCACGACCGCGGCGATGCCGACGATCAGGATGATGCCGAGGTTGTCCTTCACGAACGGCACGTTGCCGAACAGATAGCCGCTGCCGACCAGCGACAGCACCCACAGCGACGCGCCGATGACGTTGTAGAGCTGGAATTTGTGGATCTCCATGGAGCCGGCGCCGGCCACCAGCGGCGCGAACGATCGCACGACCGGCGTGAAGCGCGCCAGGATCAAGGTGAGCCCGCCCCACTTCTCGTAGAACTCGTGCGTGCGGTCGAGGGCGCTCTTGTCGATCCAGCGGATGCTGCCGTCGTATACCTTGTGGCCGAGCCACGAGCCGATGTAATAGTTCACCGTGTTGCCGAGAATCGCGGCCAACGCGACGACGGTGATCAGCACCCACACGCTGAGTCCAGCCTGCTGCGCAGCCACGGCGCCGGCGACGAACAGCAGCGAATCGCCGGGCAGGAACGCCATGAACACGAGCCCGGTTTCGGAGAAGAAGATCACCGCCAGCACCACGTACACCAGCAGCACGTTCTTGTGCACGATGGCAAGCAGGAAATTGTCCATCGCGTTGAAGAGGTCGGACCAGTTGATGCCTTCCAATCGACTCTCCTTACCGCGCAGCGGTAAGCGCGAAGCTCCCCTGGCCCTCG
>JAKORH010000155.1 GCA_029777935.1 Pseudomonadota bacterium | reverse complement strand
TTTTCCGCGGTGAAGAGCCGCGGCCTCATTGAAGCTCGCTGGCGATAAGCCTGCAGGGGACGCAGGGCGCAGTTTTCCGCGGTGAAGAGCCGCGGCCTCATTGAAGCCGCTGATCAGAGACGACCCCGACCCGCCGGCCAACCGGTTTCCGGCGGTAGATAGCCGCCGCCTCATGGAAGCATGAGATGTGGAGTTGGCTTAACACTCGGTCATTTCGTGTCTTCTTTGGTTCAGTCCGGCCAGACGGTTCGGGCTACGGCGTCGATATCGGCGGCCTTCAGCAATCCCACCTGGACGACGCCTTCCGGCCGCGCGGTCAGGGCGCGACGGTCGCGCTCGGCGCGCCAGCCGCACTGCAGAAGTGCCATCGCCGCTTGCCGGGCGTCAAGGCCGCGCCGAGGCATGTATGCATAGACTTGGTGCACCCCCTGCTGGTCCATCTCGTCATCGTAGTAGCTGGTCCAAAGGAACCAGCGGCTGCGCGCGCGGTTTGTTGACAGCCAATAGACATCCGAGCGCTCGTTGTTCGGTGACTCGGAAAAGAGGTCGACCTTAGCCACGAAGCGCGCCGATCTGGATCGCGTACGCGGGCAGCCGACATTCGCCGGCGTTGACCAACCGGCGAACGTCGCCGCTGGCGCGGGCTTCGGGCGAACGGTCGAATCAACTGTCATGACATGGCTCCTGAACTTAGCTGGCGTGTCAATGGTGAGGCCCGTCGCCGCTCCGTGCACCCTTGCGGAGCGACGGCGCTGAAATTCTCGGCATGAAGCATATGAGGGAAATCGACGGCCCGCGCCGTCTTGCGCCCGTTGGGTGCGGCGCCTCGAACCGTCGCGTCGACGCGTACGGAGTAGAAGATCGGATTGGGTTGCATAGTGCCTCGTTCGATGGTCATCGAAACTCCAGCGAGTCGCGGACTCGGCGACTTAACCTCGCGCTTGCCTCAGTGGTCACTTGCTTGAGCACGGCCGTCCGGCGCCGAGCCTCCAGTCGTCGGCTTAGAAGAAGCGAACAGTATCTTTCCTGAGTGCTGCTCATCGACAGCCGCCGCGAGAGTTCGCTCAACGATCTCCGACCGCAGGCTGCGCAGCGCGTCGCCGCCGTGCCCCATGTCGATCCAGTCAAAGACTTCTGTCAGACGTGCGCGCCGCCGCGCGATGTCCCACCGGTCCCAGTCGCTCGTGACGTAGGGAACAAGCCACTCGTCTGTGGTCCGTGCCTCCGGATCGCGGTACGCATTCGGGTGGATTTCAGTGCCGTCCTTGCAGCCCACGAACGCGACGGAACGCCACCTCTGGAGCTGGCTCTCCACCTGCACGGAATCGAGCAGCAGCAGGCGTCCGCTCAATTCCTTTTCGGTCAGTCCGTGACCTTCGGATTCGACAACGATCTCGCCGACGCGGCGGCTCTCGTAGTCGGCCGGGCGATACCTCGGCGACTCGACCAGACGCCGGAACGCCCGATAGAAGGCCGCCACGATCTGTCTGCGCGGCAGTCGCACGCGCACCTCCTCCGATCTGGCCGACAATTCGCGGATCACGAGCTGATTGCCGTTCCACTCGAGGCTGTAATCGGGACCTTCGCCTTCCCATTCCCAACTGCAATGGTTCAGGCCGAGGCATATCGCCTCGAGCCAGGCGATCATCTGCCGAAACGGGCAGAACACCGCCGAGATCCTGAGCCGGAGCCCATGCAGCCCGCCGCCGGTCACGAGCGCATCGACGGGTTCGAAGCCATCGTCGACTTCCGTCGTGGTGTGGACGCCTTCGCGGACGCGAAGGAGCAGCTTCATCCAGCCATGCCGGTGCTGCACGAAGCGGACACGGATGCGCCCGTCGCCGTGATTGAAGAGGAAGCCGGTCATGGGCGCTCCCGAACCGACCCGGCGCTCGCCTGCTGCACCGAGGATCGCGCACCTGCCGTCGTGTATCGCGCCACGCACTCCGCCATCGTGTTGCGGTGGATCGCCAGCACCGGCTCGATTCCGCCATTGTCCGTGCGCCGGTAGCCGCCGGCAAGATTCCACGCCTCGGGCACGCCCCACTCCTGCGCCGCCGCGAATACGTGCCGGTCGCGTTCACGCAGTTCCCCGGTCGTGAGCCACCCGCCATAGGGATCGTCCACGTGCGGGTCGGCGCCGGCCTGGTACAGGATCACCTCGCAACCGCTCATCTGCGCGACGATCCCGGGGATCGCGTCCAGGAACTCCGCAGCCTGCGAACGCTGTCGCCACCCTGCGCCTGCCGTGCAGTGCTCGATCCAGTCGATGCGCCGGCGGCGGACGATGTCGTCGGTGCCGTTGCCGTAGTGCAGGTCGAAGTCGAGGATGCCAACGCGCTCGACGAGCCGCTCGGCGTGCAGTACGCAGGCGGCGACCATCAGGCCGTTGAAGGTGCAGAAGCCGCCCGCCGCATCGAAGGTCGCGTGATGGAAACCCGAGACGGGAGCCACCGCCACGCGGCCGTTGGCCAGTGCCATGCGCGCTGCGGCCAGCATCGCGCCGCTCGTATACGGCAGCGAATCGGCCACCGCCTTCGAATGGTTTCCGAAGCCGTTCGCGGTGTGGCAGCCGAGCACGTCGTCGACGAAGCTCGCTTCGTGTGCCAGCGCGATCTGTTCTCGCGTGACCGGAATGGGAGCGATGACTTCGATTGGAAATCCGCGCGCCTGCCAGTCGGCCACGACGTGTGCCGGCTTGTGCGCACTGGGCGAGGCGCCTTGGTCGGGAGCGATGATGCGTTCGGAGTAGAAGACGGGAATGCGGTCCATGGGTCTTTCCTTTCGCAAGTATGGAAATCGTCCGGCGTCGGGCTCAGCGCTTCAGCCCCAGGCTTGCCCAATACCGCGACTCGGCCCGCTCCTCGGCGCGCCGATGCGCTTCCGTGCAGCGACGGAATCTGCGTAGGTGATCGCGCGGGCATCCGACCGGCGTGCCGACCAAGGGCTCCACGTCCGCGGCGCGCACTTGGGCGTAGCAGCGCGTGCCAACGAAGACGACGATCAACGCGCCGCGCCCGAGGAGCCCCGCCACTTGGCCATACGCGCCGCAGCGAGGCGGCTGCCGGTGAGGCATCCTCACCGAGGAAGGATTTCCGACGAAGCGCACCCATTGCCCGCGCCGCACGACCGGCGTGCGCTCGTGCAGCACGCCGAGGGCTGAGCGCTGCACGCGATCCAGCCAGTACATCAGCTGGATCCCCGCCGAAGTCGTCACGTCGGTCTTCGTCTTATTCATCATGATCGCGGCTCCCTTCGCGCTTCTCGGACGCGGCTTCCTTTGCCGCGCTTCCTTCCGCTGAGGCCGCCGCGCCTCCCGGCTGCGCGGTAGATTCCGCGCGCTCGGCCTCGAGTTCGCGCCGGACGATGTCCAGGGCCGGATCGGCGCCAGACGCGCGCTCCGGCTCCGTCATTGCGCCGAACTCCGTCAACCAATGGTCGTAGCCGGGCGGAGCGGCGAGTGCCGAGGCGATGGCCGCAACAAGCGTCGCGTGGGATTCGACCTGACCGGCGGCTTGGGTGATCGCATGGTCCGCGAGGCGCTGCGCCTGGCCGCCGCGAACGATGTGCATCGTGACGAAGCGCTCGGCGATCGGGAGCGTCGAGTAGTCGCGCTCCCAATGTCCGAGCCGCACGCTGCCGCAATTCGTGAGCTGAAGGTCGGTCGTGCCGAGGTTGTACGGACGCGGAAGTTGACAGGCGGCCAACTGCCGTCCCGCTTTGAGGCGGCCCCCGATCCGCCAGGGCAGAAGCCGTGCTCCGCGCGCATTGAAGTGCAACGCTACGCGCGGCAGAAGTCGAGCTACCTCGAGCGGCGCGGGGCCGTTGGCGAACCCGAGCGCGCGCTCGACGCGCAGCGCGCTGCCCGGCCTGCCTTCGCGCAGTTCGATCGCCGCGACGGCCCGGGCATCGTGGCTGCGCCGAGCGATCACGAGCAGCGCCTCGCCGTCGGCGATCCACCGCGACCACGACGGCATGCCGAGGCAGTTGCGCAGCTCGCGTCCTGCCATCCACAGGTGGAAGGGCGTCGTCGCTGCGCTGAACTCGTAGCCGGCGAGGACAAGGGGCGGCAGCTCGGGAGCGAGCGCCTCGCTCGCCCGATGGCGCAGGCGCTGCATCTCGGCCCACGCGCGTGCCTTGCGCGCGAGCCAATGCCAGCCTCTGCGGCGCTGCAGCTTGTCGAGCGCCGGCGGCTCGAGGTCGAACCACGCGTCGACCTCGTCGAGCTCGGCAAGGAAGCGTGGCCAGGTACCGCCCGCGATCGCCGCCTTGGCCGCGCGCAGCGCGAAGGGGTAGTGGCGGCAGCGGCCCTCGCGGATGCGCTTGACCAGGGAGACGGTCGGGTCGAGCCGCCTGGTCAGCGCGCGCATCAACTGCGGCGGGACGGCCTCCGAACTCGCGAACTGCTTCACGAGTTCGGCCGTGTCGTCGATCGCGGTCGACGCGGCACGGCGGCTGCGGGAGGTCCATGTCGTCCAGACGCGTGCCGGGCTCGCTGCAAGCGCGCGCCAGGTCCGCTCGCCGCCGACGCGGCTGCAAACGTATCGCTTCAGTGCGGCCTTGGGTTCGGTGTCTGTTCTCAGAAATCCGTCGCGCGCGAGCGCGAACCACGGCCCCATCAGGTTCGGCGCCTCGCGCTGCAGCGCGTCCAGTTGGGGCGCGAGTCTTATCGCGAGGTTGTAGTCGACGAGGGCTGAGTCGTCCGCCGCGGCGTGCGTGAACTGCACCGCACGACCCCAGTGAACGGGGTGATAGTCCATCGCCGCGGCGATCGTGCGGCGCATGGCGCGCAGGTCAAACCGCCGGCAGGCGCGGCGCCACGCCTTGCGCGCGGCGCAGTCCAGTGCATGCGCAGCGTTGCCTCCATCGATCGGGTAGCCCTGCCGCAGGCACCAGCGCTTCAGCCAGCAGCGGAGCCAATGATGGCCGCGCGGCGAGTGAACGAGACGCACCGATGGGGTGGGGCTCGGAATGGCAGTCACCTTGTGTCCGTCGTCGTGCAGAAGGGCGGCGCGCGCGAAGCCCGTGTCGAGTTCAAATACGACTGCGTAGATGTGCAGAACGACAATGGTTCGGAATCCATGGGACCGCACCAGCTGCACGGGGTCGGCCACGTCGGCAGCGAGATCGTCGAAGACCCGTTTCGGCAGCCGGGCGAGCAGGTGCGCCGTCGCATCCTCGTCGTGCGAGTCCTCGGCCGCGCCTGCCGTGCGCGGCAGCCGGTCGAGCATGTCGGTCAGCAGGACGCAGGCCGCGTTCTGCCGCAGTTCGAGCAGCGAAATTCTGTCGTTCATGTTTCCCTCCTTCCCGCGTGCGCGGGCTGAGCGTCGGTTCGATTCGTGCGGGCATCGCGATGCGATACGGCCGGAAGCGGGGGAGTCGAAGTCCCGCCATCCGTCTGCGCCCTTGCGCGTGCGAGTTGTGAAAGAGCGAGCGAAAGCGATCCCGCCGCGGCAAGGCGCGCGAGCGCGCCGCCGGCGGGCTAGAAGTCGTCAAGCCGTGAGCGTGCTACCCGATGCACGCGGAGACGGCGCGACTGGGCGCAGGCCGCGGACGCAGCGAAGGAGAGGTGAGGCCGGGATGGGCCACAGGGGCCGCGAGGTGGCGACGATTTAGCAGCATGTTCACGCCCTGCAAGTTGTCGGTAAATCGGCGTGCCCGCTTGCGCGGGCGTTCGATCGCTGTGCGATCGAGGTTCGAGGTTTAACGGACGTTCGCAACAAAGTCAATGCGATTGAATCGGTTCGTGGAGGGCCTTCATCGGACTTTCGAACGGCAGCATTGTCGCGAGCCTCGGGCTCACAGGATGAGCCTGCCGATCCAATTCGATCTACTGCTGCACCGAGCACCCGCGGCCCGCCAGCACCGTCGGATCATGTTGCGCTGATCCGCCTCGCCTCGCACGCCGTCAACGCGAGTATTCCGCGGTGAAGCGCCGCGGCCTCATTGAAGCGCGCACACGTCGAGCGCCCGGTGGTTCGGCGCCTTCGTCTTCAGCGGTGATTGGACTGCCATGTGCCCGCGCAGTCGCGCGCGCTGCTCTTTCGATTCCAGCGTGGCGCGGATCCACTGGGCGAAGACAGGCGCTCGTCGAGGTCGCTGGCGCAGGAAGAGCATGCCGACAGGCGGCGCCTCGCTGCGTTTGAAGATCAACTCGCCATAGTCCTGATTGAAGGTCACCAGCCACCGACCGGCGTCGCGCGCAAGCGCGCACTGCTCTAATCCTGACGTGAGGGACGTTCTCGTTGGCAACCCGAGCAGGCAACGTGCGCCGCGATCTACCCCGCAGCGGCGTCTTCCGCCAGCGTCAGCAGAAAGCGCTCGTCGCGCATGAACTCCGCCGTGAAGTTCAGCGCAGCCAGTACATCCGCCCGCGTGACTTGCGGGTACTCCTTGAGAATGTCCTCGATGCTCCAGCCGCTGGCGAGCCAGCCGAGGATCAGTTCGACCGAGATGCGCGTGCCCTTGATCGTCGGTTTGCCGACCAGGACGTCGGGATTCATCACGATGCGATCGCGCCACTCGCTCATCGTCAGCACCTCCGTATCAACGTCGCGCCCGGCGCGGCACGCAGGCCTTCGCCGACTGCGACACGCCGGCCATCGAGCAAGACCGAGTATCCGCCGACGTCACGGGGCACTTCCACCTCCGTGCCGCGCTTGACGACGAGAAGGTCCAACAGCGCGTGCGTGTGGGCATTGCCGAACTCGGAGTCGTGCCTGAACACGCACAGCCCGCGCATGGCCATCTGCCCGCGCGCTGCGGAGCGGTCGCGCTCGAACATCTGCGCCAGCGCGGTGAAGAACCGTTGGAGATCCTCATCGACCGCGTGGCCAGCGGCGCACCCGGTAGCCTGCCGTTCGACGACACCGTACATGCGGCGAGCGGCGAGCACGCCGCCGCCGCGCCGGCACCGGCACGCTATTTCATCGTGAAGAGCTTGACCAGGTCGCCGCGCGACACCACGCCGCGCACCTGGCGTGCATCGTCGGTGACGACCAGCCGCTTGATCCGGTGGCGCGTCATCAGCTCGACCGCGCGCTCGAGTGTGTCGGTGTCGTGCACGGTCACCGGGTCGGGCGTCATCAGGTCGTCGACGATCGTGCCCATGTGCTTGCGCGCGCGCCGCTTGCGCACGACGGTGTCGACCACGTCGCCGAGCTTGGCGTGCGACAGGTCGATCGCGCTCAGCAGGTCGGCCTCGGTCAGGATGCCGGTCAGCCGGCCCTCGACGTCGACTACCGGCAGGCCGGAGATCTTCTTCGCCAGCATCAGGTTCGCGGCGTCGATCACCGACGAACCCTGGCGCACCGTCGTCACGTCGCGCGTCATCACGTCGGCCACGTGCAGGTCGCGCGCGTGGCGGATCTGCGGCGCGGTCGACACGTCCTTGCCCAGGAACGACATGTGCGACGGCAGCAGCGGCACGTTCGGCAGCCGGCCCGGCAGCAGCAGGTTCCAGTACACCCACTTGAACGCGATCTTGCCCATGTGGTTCATGTAGCTCTCTCGCAGCAGCGAGAACGGGCCGGCGCCGGGCAGCGGGAAGGAACCTTCGAGCGGCTCGATGTCGTAGTTGAAGTCGAGCAGCATCGCCTTGTGATCGCCGGTCTCGACGAAGCAGTTGGCGTGGCCGTCGAACGAGGCGAGCGGCGGCTTGCCGTCGATCTCGCGCAGCAGGTTCTCGACCACCGTCTCGCCCTCGAAGTGCGCGACCGATCCCGCCTTGCTGGTGGCGACGTTGGTGTTGTCGCCGAGCGCATAGATGCGGTCGGCGGCGCGGACCCGCAGCGTGCGCGGGTCGGTGTTCAGATACCCCGCGCCGTCGCCCAGGCCCGAGTCCTCGACCACCGCTGCGCCGAGATTGGGCGGAATCACGACGAGCAGGTCGTATTCGAGAGAGCGGCCGTCGAACGAGTGCAGCGTCTTCGCTGTGGCGTCAACCTTGCTCGCGGCGAAATTCGGCACCACGCGGATACCCTTGTCGTCGGCGACCTTCGACAGAACGCGGTTGGCGTTCGGCTTCGTGAACGCGCCCGTGTACGGCGTCACCAGCGAGATGTCGATGCGTTCGCGCACGCCCTTCAGGCGGAAGTAGTAGTCGGCGAGGAACGCGAATTCGAGCGGCGCCACCGGGCACTTGACCGGCATCTCGCAGATGTCGATCACGAGCTTGCCTTCCTCCATCGCCGCGATCGCGGGCTGCATGGCGAGCGCGCCTTCGAGCGTGTAGAACGTGTGCACGCCGTCGGTGCCCATCACATCCGCCAGCCCCGCGATCTCCTCCGGCGCCACCCTGCAGCCGAGCGCGGACACCAGGAAGTCGTATGCGAAATTGCCGCGGTCGGTCTGGATCACGCGCTTTTCGTGGTCGATCAGATTCACCTGCGCGGCGACGAACTTCACCTCGCTCGGCAGCGGCTGCGCGATGCGCTCCACCACATCGCTCTCGGCCTCGTAGCCGTACAGCTTGAACGGCAGGAACAGCAGTCCGGGCTGATAGACGTGGATCGACGCGCGGTCGATCACGGTGATCGACCAGTTGCGCAGGTCGAGCCGGCGCGCCAGCATGTTGGCGGTCAGTGCGCCGGCGGTGCCGGCGCCGAGGATCACGATGTTCTTCATCGTCTTGGTCCCAGAGCGTCCCACCGCCACCCAGAACTCACCGGGCTCGGTGATCCACTGCCCCAGTTCGTTCAAGAAGGAGAGCAGCTCCAGGGGCACCCGGAAGGTGAGGCGTT
>JAKORH010000154.1 GCA_029777935.1 Pseudomonadota bacterium | reverse complement strand
TCTCGGAGAACGCGATCGCGTGCTCCATCGTCTCGCGGTCGCGCACCTCGCCGATCAGGATCACGTCCGGCGCCTGCCGCAGCGTGTTCGTCAGCGCCACCTGCCACGAGTCGCAGTCCACGCCGACCTCGCGCTGCGTGATGATGCAGTTCTTGTGCGGGTGGACGTACTCGATCGGGTCCTCGATGGTAATGATGTGGCCCTGCGAATTCTCGTTGCGGTAGCCGGTCATCGCCGCCAGCGTGGTCGACTTGCCGGAGCCGGTCGCGCCCACCACCATCACGATGCCGCGCTTGGCCATCGCCAGCTCGTTGACGATCGGCGGCATGTTGATCTCTTCCGCGGTCGGGATCTTCTCCGCGATCGTGCGGAACACGATGCCGACGTGGCCCTGCTGAACGAAGGCGGACACGCGGAAGCGGCCGATCCCGGTCGGCGCGACCGCGAAGTTGCATTCCTTGGTCGCCTCGAACTCCGCGGCCTGCCGATCGTTCATGATCGAGCGCACCAGGTCCGCGGTGTGCTGCGGGTTGAGCGGCTGGTTCGACACCGGCATCACGCGGCCATCGATCTTGAACGCCGGCGGAAAGCCCGCCGTGATGAACAGGTCCGAACCTTTCTTGCTCAGCAGCAGCTTCAGCAGGTCGTGGACGAATCGTGTTGCCTGGTCGCGGTCCATAAGCGTCTACCTTTTCGGGCCGCGCATCAGCGCGGCGAAGACTCGAACCTCCCCTCTCCCTTTGGGAGAGGGGCCGGGGGTGAGGGTTCGTGGCGCGGGAACATCTACCCGACAAACGTCTCCGGCTGCTTCGCGTACTGCCGCGCCTCGCCAATCGCGACCACGTTGCGCCGAACCAGGTCCATCAGGTTCTGGTCGAGCGTCTGCATTCCGTACTGGCTGCCGGTCTGGATCATCGAGTACATCTGCGCGACCTTGTTCTCGCGGATCAGATTGCGGATCGCCGGCGTGCCGACCATGATCTCGTGCGCTGCCACGCGCCCGCTGCCGTCCTTCAGCTTCATCAGCGACTGCGAGATCACCGCGACCAGCGACTCCGACAGCATCGCGCGCACCATCTCCTTTTCCGCCGCCGGGAACACGTCGACCATGCGGTCGATCGTCTTGGCCGCGCTCGACGTGTGCAGCGTGCCAAACACCAGGTGGCCGGTCTCGGCCGCGGTCAGCGCCAGCCGGATCGTCTCCAGGTCACGCAGCTCGCCGACCAGAATCACGTCCGGGTCCTCGCGCAGCGCGCTGCGCAATGCGTTGGCGAAAGAGAGCGTGTGCGGCCCGACCTCGCGCTGGTTGATCACGCACTTGCGGCTCTCGTGCACGAATTCGATCGGGTCCTCGATCGTCAGGATGTGGCCGTACAGGTGGTTGTTCACGTGGTCGCACATGGCCGCCAGCGTGGTCGACTTGCCCGAGCCGGTCGGCCCCGTGCACAGCACCAGCCCGCGCGGCTTCAGCGAGAACTCCGCGAACACGCGCGGGCAATTCAGCTCCTCCAGCGACAGCACGCGCGAAGGAATCGTCCGCAGCACCGCGGCCGCGCCGCGATCCTGCATGAACGCGTTGACACGGAAGCGCGCCAGCCCCGGCAGATCGAACGAGAAATCGACCTCGAGGTTCTCGTCGAAGATCTTGCGCTGCGCATCGTTCATGATGTCGTAGATCATCGCGTGCACGTCCTTGTGCTCGAGCGGCGGGAGGTTGATGCGCCTCACGTCGCCGTGCACGCGAATCATCGGCGGCAGCCCCGCCGACAGGTGCAGGTCGGACGCCCTGTTCTTGACGGAGAATGCGAGCAGTTCGGAGATGTCCATTTGCGCTGCCGGAAGAAGTTGGCGCCGCCGTTGCCGCCCGGTCCCGCTGGCGAAAAAATTCAAACGAGACAAGACCCTAGCAGGCGTTTCAAATCCATTATGTCGAGTTTGGACGAAACCTTGCAAGAGAATCTGCGGCGAGTGCACGAACGGATTAACTCTGCCGCCCGTGCCGTACAACGAACGGCCGATGCGATCACGCTGGTTGCCGTCAGCAAGACCTTCGGGGCCGAGGCGGTTGCCGCTCTGGCCCGCTGCGGCCAGAGGGACTTCGGCGAAAGCTACGTGCAGGAGGCGGTCGACAAGGTCGCGCGCATGCGCGCGCTGGCGCCCGGACCCGAACTGCGCTGGCATTTCATCGGGCCCATCCAGAGCAACAAGACGCGTGCGATCGCCGAGCACTGCGACTGGGTGCAGTCGGTCGACCGGCTGAAGATCGCGCAGCGCCTCTCGGAGCAGCGCCCCGCCGGCCGGGCGCCGCTTGCCGTGCTCCTGCAGGTCAACATCAGCGGCGAGGCAACCAAGAGCGGCGCGGCGCCGGACGAAGCGGCCGCGCTGGCCGAGGCGATTGCACGGCTGCCGCGGCTGGCGCTGCGCGGCCTGATGGCGATTCCGGCGCCCACGCCCGACGCGGCGCGGCAGCGCGAACAGTTCGCGCGGCTGCGCGAACTGTTCGAGCGGTTGCGCGCGCGCGGCCTGCCGCTGGACACGCTGTCGATGGGCATGTCGGACGACCTCGAAGCGGCGATCGCGGAGGGCGCGACGATGGTGCGCGTAGGCTCCGCGATCTTCGGCGCGCGGCGATAGACTGCTCGCCATGACCCCCGTCATCGCAGAACTGGACGCGATCGACCGCATCCACGACGATGCTCCCGCCGATGCGGCGTCGCGTCTGCGCGCGCTCGATCACGCGCAGGTGCCGGTCGAGAGCCTGCCGCAACTGGGTTTCCTGCTGAACCACTTGCTGGGCGAGAAATTCGGCCAATGGCAGGAGTCGGCGATGTTGCTGGAGAGAATCGCGGCTCGGCAGGACGCGCCGCTCGCGATCGCCCGCCACTGGGCGGCGGCGGCCGACCTGTGCGGCGATGCCGTCGCGGCCGAACGCGCGCGGCGGCGGCTGGCCGATGCAAGCGGCGCACCCGATCACGTGTGCGCGGCGCTGGCGCGGCTGTCGACCCTGAACTGGATCGCCGACGCGGCCGTGCACGCGGTCGAGTTCGCGCAACTCGCGCAGCAGGCGCTCGGATTCGAGCGCACGAGCGCCGACGCGGGCTTCGCCTCGACGTTCAACAACGTGACGAGCCGGCTGCTGGCGGCCAGTCCGCCGGCACCCGTCGCGGCGCCGCTGCGCGGTGCGCTCGACTTCGGCGCCGAGGCGGCGCGGGTGTTCTGGTATCGCGCCGGCGAATGGCTGCAGCACGAGCGCGCCGACTACCTGTGCGCGAAGGTCGCCCTGCGGATCGGCGCGGGCGAGCACGCGGCGGTCGCGGCCCGGCGCGGGCTGGCGCGGGTCGAATCCAACGGCAACGATGCGGTCGAGCGCGCCTTCCTGCTGCAGCCGCTCGCCGCGGCGCTGGCGCGCGCGGGCGATGCGGACGGCGCGCACTCGCTGCGCGCCGAAGCCGATGCGCTCGCCAGCACGTTCGAGGACGACCTGCGCAAGTACTTCGTGCTGGACGCGGACGAACTCTTCGGGGCGAGTACTGCATGAGCGCGCCGGGCCGCCCCAAGCGCGAATCCCCGAGCGCGCAGCGCGAGGGGGGGCCGGCCAGCACGCCGCCCCGGATCGCATTCATCGGCGCCGGCAACATGGCCGGCGCACTCGTCGGCGGGCTTCTGCGCGCCGGCACGCCGCCTTCCGCCGTCTGCGCGGTTGAGGTCGATGCCGCACGGCGCGCGCAACTCGCGCGCGAGTTCGGCATCGCGGCGCTGCCGGTGCCCGATGCGTCGCTGGCGTCGGCCGACGTGCTGGTGCTCGCAGTCAAGCCGCAGCAGATGAAGGAAGTGTGCGATTCGCTGCGACCGCTGATCGGCGCGCAGCTCGTGCTGTCGATCGCCGCCGGCATTCGCGCGGCGGATCTGGCGCGCTGGCTCGGCACGCAGTGCATCGTGCGCGCGATGCCGAACACGCCGGCGTTGGTCGGCAAGGGCATCTCCGGCGTGGCTGCGCTCGGCGGCGTCAGCGAAGCGCAGCTGCAGCTCGCAGAGCGGATCCGGTCCGCGGCCGGCCGCGTCGAGCGCGTCGCCGGCGACGCTGCGCTCGATGCGGTGACCGCGCTGTCGGGCAGCGGCCCGGCGTACGTGTTCTATTTCATCGAGGCGCTGATCGATGCCGGGAGGCAGATGGGCTTCGGCGACGAGCAGGCGCGCCGCTTCGCCGTCGAAACCGTCGCCGGCGCCGCGCATCTGGCGGGCGCATCTGACGAGCCGCTCGACGTGCTGCGCACGCGCGTGACCTCCAGGGGCGGCACGACCGCCGCCGCGATCGCGCGCATGGAATCGGACCAGCTCAAGCAGAAGATCATCGAAGCGGTGCTCGCCGCGCGGCAGCGCGCGGAGGAACTCGGCAACGAGTTCGGCAGGTCCTGAAGTCACCGCAGCGCGAAGTCGCACACCACGCCTGCGAAGATCGCGAAGCCGAACCACTGGTTGTGCCGGAACGCGCGGAAGCACGCGTTGCGGTCGCGGCCGCGGATCAGAAGATAGTGGTATACGGCGCAGCCGAGCGCGCCGAGCCAGCCGACCAGGAAGGGCCAGCCGAAGTGCGCGCCGGCCCCGACCACCAGCAACAGCGACAGGCACGCGCCGTAGCACGCCATCACCGCGGCCACGTCGGCGCGGCCGAACAGGATCGCCGACGAGCGCAACCCGATGCGGATGTCGTCGTCGCGGTCGACCATCGCATACTCGGTGTCGTAGGCGATGACCCAGAACAGGTTGGCGGTGAACAACCACCAGCCGATCGGCGTGACCTTGTCGACCACGGCGGCGAACGCCATCGGGATGCCGAAGGAGAACGCGATCGCCAGATACGCCTGCGGCAGCGGGAAGAAGCGCTTGAACAGCGGATAGCTCGATGCGACCGCCACGCCGACCACCGCCAGTGCGAAGGTCAGCAGGTTCAGCGGGATCAGCAGCAGCGCAGCCGCCAGCGTCAGCACCAGCGCCACCAGCATCGCCTCGCCCGGCAACACCTTGCCGCTGGCGACCACGCGCTCCGCGGTGCGTTTCACGTGGCCGTCGAAATCGCGGTCGGCCACGTCATTGACCGCGCAGCCGGCCGATCGCATCAGCAGCGTGCCGGCGAGGAAGATCGCCAGGTACAGCGCGCCTGGCCGGCCGTCGGACGCGATCCACAGCGCAGTGAGCGTCGGCCACAGCAGCAACAGCGTGCCGATCGGCTTGTCGAGCCGGGTCAGGCGCGCGTACAGGATCAGGCGGTCGCGCAGCACGTGGGAGTCAAGCTGCCAGGAATTCGAACCTCGCCTGCCCGCTAGACAAGCGACGACGGATGCTAACAGCCTCGCGGCGCGACTACGTGGTTGTCCACGCGTTGCCGCCCGCGCGACAATCGCCGCCGCGACATGCGCGGGGTCAACACGTCTCGGCGCGGACAACGTAAACAAGAAGACATTTCGAGGAGAACACGATGCGACGCCATACGCTATTCGCCGCCCTCGCCGCTGCGCTCGCCGCGACGATCGCGCCCGCCGCCCAAGCGCAGACCACCGTCGAGTGGTGGCACTCGATGACGGGCGTCAACAACGACCGCGTCAACAACTTCGCCAAGGGTTTCAATGCAACCCAGAACCAGTGCCGGGTGAACGCGGTCTTCAAGGGCACGTATGACGATGCGATGACGGCGGCGATCGCCGCGTTCCGCGCCGGCACGGCGCCGCACATCCTGCAGGTGTACGAGGTCGGCACCGCGACGATGATGTATTCGAAGGCGATCAAGCCGGTCGGCGAAGTGATGCGTGAGAGCGGGGTCAAGTGGGATCCGAAGGCGTACATACCGGCGGTGGCGAGCTACTACTCGACACCGACGGGCGACATGCTGTCGTTCCCGTTCAACAGCTCGACCACGGTGTTCTTCTGGAACAAGGATGCGTTCAAGGCCGCCGGGCTGGATCCGAACCAGCCGCCGAAGACCTGGGCCGAGGTCGCCGCGGCCGGCGCGAAGCTGAAGGCCGCTGGCCACAAGTGCCCGCTGACGACGTCGTGGCAGACGTGGACCCAGCTCGAGAGCTTCAGCGCCTGGCACAACACGCTGTTCGCGAGCAAAGACAACGGCTTCGGCGGCCTGGACGCGCGCATGCTGATCAACGGCCCGCTGTTCGTGCGGCACATCGAGAACCTGGCCAACCTCGCGAAGCAGGGCATCTTCGTCTACGGCGGCCGCGGCGCCGCGGGCGACGCCAAGTTCACCAGCGGCGAATGCGCGATGACGATGGCGTCGTCGGCGATCTACGGCTTGACCAAGAGCACGCTCAAGGCCGACTTCGGCATCTCGACTCTGCCGTACTACCCGGACGTGCCCGGCGCGCCGCAGAACACGATCATCGGCGGCGCGAGCCTGTGGGTGATGGCGGGCAAGAAGAAGGAGGAGTACCAGTGCGTCGGCCGCTTCTTCGCATACCTGTCGCAGCCCGAGATCCAGGCGACCTGGCACCAGGACACGGGCTACCTGCCGATCACGATCGCCGCGTACGAACTGACGAAGAAGTCCGGCTTCTACGACAAGAACCCGGGCACCGACGTGTCGGTGCAGCAGATGATCGTGAAGACCACCGACAAATCGCGCGGCATCCGCCTCGGCAACATGGTGCAGATCCGCGCCATCATGGAAGAGGAGCTCGAGACCGTCTGGGGCGGCAAGAAGACGCCGAAGCAGGCGCTCGACGACGCCGTGAAGCGCGGCAACGAGCAGTTGCAGCGGTTCCAGAAGATGGCCCAGGGCCGGTCCTGAGCGGCGGCAAGCTGCGTGCTCCGCGCCCGGCGAACGTGTCATTCCCGCCCCCGATAAATGCACTCGGGGGCAAGAACGACACGGCAGTTGATGTGTCATTCCCGCGGAAGCGGGAATCCAGAGGCTTTGCGCGAAAGACACTGGGTTCCCGCTTGCGCGGGAACGACATGCACGGCGCGTTGAACTGAGTCCCGAGACCAATCCGCCGTGGAAAAGCGCGTCGTCTTCCGCTCGCGCTGGCTGCCGTACGCGCTGCTCGCGCCGCAGCTCGCGGTCACCGTCGCCTTCTTCTTCTGGCCGGCGGCCGAGACGATCCGCGAGTCACTGCTGCTGCAGGACCCGTTCGGCACCAGCGTGCAGTTCGTCGGGCTCGACAACTTCCGCCAGTTGCTGCACGACGACAGCTACCGCGCCTCGTTCGGCGTGACCGCGGTGTTTTCGGTGCTGGTCGCGGGCATCGGGCTCGCGCTGTCGCTGCTGCTCGCGGTGATGGCCGACCATGTCGTACGCGGCGCGCTCGCGTTCCGCACGCTGCTGATCTGGCCGTACGCGGTCGCGCCCGCGATCGCCGGCGTGCTGTGGGTGTTCATGTTCAGCCCGGCGATCGGCATCCTGCCGTACTGGCTCGGCCGCATCGGCATCACCTGGAACCACCTCCTCGACAGCCGGCAGGCAATGACGCTGGTGGTGATCGCCGCGGTGTGGAAGCAGATCAGCTACAACTTTCTCTTCTTCATCGCCGGGCTGCAGTCGATCCCGAAGTCCTTGATCGAAGCCGCCGCAATCGACGGCGCGGGACCGATGCGGCGCTTCCGGACCATCGTGTTTCCGCTGCTGTCGCCGACCACGTTCTTCCTGCTGGTCGTCAACATCGTGTTCGCGTTCTTCGAGACCTTCGGCATCATCGACGCCGCCACGCAGGGCGGCCCGGGACAGTCGACCACCAACCTCATCTACAAGGTGTTCCAGGACGGCTTCAAGGGGCTCGACCTCGGCAGTTCCGCCGCGCAGTCGGTGATCCTGATGGCGATCGTGATCGCGCTGACCGTGGTGCAGTTCCGCTACATCGAGCGCAAGGTGCAGTACTGATGGTCGAAAAGCGTCGTGCCCTCGATCTGCTCGCCTACGCGATCCTCGCGCTCGGCGTGGTGGTGGTCGCGTTTCCAGTGTACGTGACCTTCGTCGCATCGACGCAGACGCTCGACCAGATCGTGCACGTGCCGATGTCGCTCGCGCCGGGACGCGCGCTGATCCACAACTACACCGAGGTCCTGACGTCGGGCTCGGAACGCACCGCCGCCGCGCCGGTCGCGCACATGATGCTGGTGAGCCTGATCGTCGCGCTCGCGGTGCCGGCCGGCAAGATCGCGATCTCGCTGCTGTCGGCGTTCGCGATCGTGTACTTCCGCTTCCCGGGGCGGATGTTCTTCTTCTGGATGATCTTCATCACGCTGATGCTGCCGGTCGAGGTGCGCATCGTGCCGACCTACGCGGTGATCGCCCGCCTGCACATGCTGAACAGCTACGCGGGGCTGATCATCCCGCTGGTGGCATCGGCCACGGCAACCTTCCTGTTCCGCCAGTTCTTCATGACGATCCCGGACGAACTGGCCGAGGCCGCGCGCATCGACGGCGCCGGGCCGCTGCGCTTCTTCCGCGACATCGTCGTGCCGCTGTCGCGCACCAACATGGCGGCGCTGTTCGTGATCCTGTTCATCTACGGCTGGAACCAGTACCTGTGGCCGCTGCTGATCACGACCGAGGAATCGATGTACACGGTCGTGATCGGGATCCGCCGCATGATCGCCGGCGGCGACGCCGCGACCGAATGGAACCTCGTGATGGCCACCGCGATGCTGGCGATGCTGCCGCCGGCGCTGGTGGTGCTGCTGATGCAGAAGTGGTTCGTCAAGGGCCTGGTGGAGACAGAAAAATAAGATGGCGGCTGTCACGATTCGGAACGTCCGCAAGTCATTCGGAAGCGTGCAGGTGATCCAGGGCATCTCGATCGACATCGCCGACGGCGAGTTCGTCGTGATGGTCGGGCCGTCGGGCTGCGGCAAGTCCACGCTGCTGCGGATGGTCGCGGGGCTGGAGGCCGTCACGACCGGCGAGATCGCGATCGGCGGCCGGGTGGTCAACGACCTGGAACCGAAGGATCGCGACATCGCGATGGTGTTCCAGAACTACGCGCTGTACC
>JAKORH010000153.1 GCA_029777935.1 Pseudomonadota bacterium | reverse complement strand
GGCCGCTCGGCGCCGCGATTCGCAATCAGGATCTTCGTGAACATGGCTACCCCGCGGCGAGATCGCCGCGCGCTGCGTGCGCCGGCAAGGTGTGGTCCGCGGCCTGCCGCCGCTCGGCGCCGCGATTCGCAATCAGGATCTTGTTGAACATTCGCTCTCCCCAGACATTCGAGCGCCGTCGCCCCGGCGCAGAGCCTGCCCCGGACTTGATCCGGGGCAGGCTCTGCGCCGGGGCGACGTGCGCTTCGTCGTGCGATTCACAATGGAATGTTCCCGTGCTTGCGCCACGGGTTCTCCAGCTTCTTGTTGCGCAACATCGCGAGCGAGCGGCAGATGCGCTTGCGCGTCTCGTGCGGCTGGATCACGTCGTCGATGAAGCCGCGCGCGCCGGCGACGAACGGGTTGGCGAAACGCGCCTTGTATTCGGCCTCGCGCGCCGCGAGCTTGTCCGGATCGTTCTTGTCCTCGCGGAAGATGATCTCGACCGCGCCCTTCGGCCCCATCACCGCGATCTCGGCGTTCGGCCACGCGAGATTCACGTCGCCCCTGAGGTGCTTGGAGCTCATCACGTCGTAGGCCCCGCCGTAGGCCTTGCGCGTGATGACGGTCACCTTCGGCACCGTGCACTCCGCGAACGCGTACAGCAGCTTGGCGCCGTGCTTGATGATGCCGCCGTATTCCTGCGCGGTGCCGGGCATGAAGCCGGGCACGTCGACGAAGGTGATCACCGGGATGTTGAACGCGTCGCAGAAGCGCACGAACCGCGCCGCCTTGATCGAGCTCCTGATGTCGAGGCAGCCGGCCAGCACCAGCGGCTGGTTGGCGACGATGCCGACCGTGTGCCCGTCCATGCGCGCGAAGCCGACGACGATGTTCCTGGCGTAATCGGGCGCGATCTCGAAGAAATCGCGATCGTCGACCGTCTTTACGATCAGTTCCTTCATGTCGTACGGCTTGTTCGGATTGCCCGGCACCAGCGTGTCGAGAGACGGGTCCATGCGGTCGGCCGGATCGTCGGTGCGGCGAACCGGCGGCTTCTCGCGATTGTTCAGCGGCAGGTAGTTGTACAGCCGGCGCAGCATCAGCAGCGCCTCGACGTCGTTCTCGAACGCCAGATCGGCCACTCCGGAACGCGCGCTGTGCGACACCGCGCCGCCGAGTTCCTCCGCGGTCACCTCCTCGTGCGTGACGGTCTTCACCACCTCCGGCCCGGTCACGAACATGTAGGCGCTGTCCTTGACCATGAAGATGAAGTCGGTCATCGCGGGGCTGTACACCGCGCCGCCTGCGCACGGCCCCATGATCATGCTGATCTGCGGAATCACGCCGCTCGCCATCACGTTGCGCTGGAACACGTCCGCGTAGCCGCCGAGCGAGGCCACGCCTTCCTGGATGCGCGCGCCGCCCGAATCGTTCAGCCCGATCACCGGCACGCCGACCTTCATCGCGTGGTCCATCACCTTGCAGATCTTTTCCGCATGCGCCTCCGACAGCGCGCCGCCGAACACGGTGAAGTCCTGGCTGAACACGAACACCATGCGGCCGTTGATCGTGCCGTAGCCGGTGACCACGCCGTCGCCGGGGATGCGTTGCTCCGCCATGCCGAAGTCGGCGCAGCGGTGCTCGACGAACATGTCCCATTCCTCGAACGAGCTCTCGTCGAGCAGCAACTCGATGCGCTCGCGCGCGGTGAGCTTGCCCTTGGCGTGCTGCGCG
>JAKORH010000152.1 GCA_029777935.1 Pseudomonadota bacterium | reverse complement strand
GGCTGCCCGTGTTCGCGCGCAAACCAGCCCCGATCCAGGTGACGTGGCTCGGATACCCGGGCACCACCGGTCTGTCCGCGATGGACTATCGCTTCCTGCGCGCAGACTGCCCTTCGGCGAATTCGGTCGGATCGCTGTTTCGCGAGAAGGTCGTGCGCTTCGGAGTTCGCGCGCCCATGCCGGAGGCGAACCTGCCCGACGTCGAGGCGCTGCCCGCGGTGTCGAGGAACCACCTGACGTTCGGCAGCTTCAACCGCACCAGCAAGATCAACGAAGCCGTGGTTGCACTGTGGAGCCGCGTGTTGCAGTCGCTCCCTGGTTCGCGCCTGCTGATCGGGGCGATGGCTGCCGATGCGCGCGCCGAGGAGCGGCTGCGGGACATGTTCGCGACACACGGCGTGACGCGCGATCGCCTCGACTTCCGTCCACGGGCCCCGATGCAGCAGTACCTCGCGATGCATAACGAAGTCGACATCGCATTCGACACCTTTCCGTACAGCGGCGGCACGACCACCCTGCACGCGCTGTGGATGGGCGTTCCGGTGCTGACGCTCACCGGAACGACCCTCCATCAGAATCACGCCACCATGGCGCTGCAGGCGGTCGGGATGGAGGATTGGGCTGCCGACTCGCCGGACGATTTCGTGGCGATCGCGCTGCGCGTGGCGTCCGATCCGCCCGCGCTGGCAGCTCTGCGGCAGGGCTTGCGGGAACGAATGCAGCGACAACTGCAGGAGTCGGAAGAGCTGTCGGCGCGCGAACTCGACGCTGCGCTCAGGGCGATGTGGCGGCGCTGGTGCGCCGGCCTGCCCCCGGCGCCGATCGAGTTCAGAGGCGACTCGTGAACGAGGTCCGCGCCGCATCCGGCCAGGCTCGGCAGCGGCGGTCGCGCCGAGCCGCCGACCGGCGCGCGAACGCACGTCATCGCGGCGGATCAGCGCGGCAACACCGAGACCCAGAGCGGCAGCGTCAACATCGAGAGCAAGGTCTGCGCCGTGACGAGGAAGGCGACCGGCGCCGCGTTGCCGACCATGCGTGCGGCGAGAACGTACGCGCTCGATGCGGTCGGCATCGCGGCGAAGAGTACGACTACGCTTGTCTGCAGGCCCGGTAACCGCAGCGCGTGCGCGAGCGCGAACGCGATGGCCGGATAGGCGATGAGCTTCACTGCCATGAAGTAGGCGAGCGTGGCGCGCTGCGCATGTGCGGCGGTCAACGTCAAGCCGGCGCCGACGCACAACAGCCCGAGCGCGATGCTGGCACTGCCGAGCCGGCCGAAGAAGACCGCTGCCAGCGACGGCAGCTTCCAGTCCAGCACGTTGGTGATCAGGCCCGCGGCGGTCGCGATGAGCAGCGGGTTGGTGGCCAATTCGCGCAGCACGCCGGTCTGGCGGTGCCGCGCCAGCGCGTATACGGCGAACAGGTTCGCCAGCGGGACGCAGAACGCCAGGATCAGTGCGAGCAGCGCGATGCCGCGCGCGCCGAGCAGCGATTGCGCCAGCGCGAACGCGATATACGAGTTGAAGCGGAACGCGGTCTGCACGCAGCCGGCGAAGAGATCCGCCGGCGGACGCAGCAGCGGGCGGGCGGCGAATCCGAGCGCGACCGCAGAAATGAGCGCCGCGACCGCGGTCGCGACCAGCAACGAATCGGCGGCGATCGAGAACTGCGCCGCGTTGATCGAACTGAACAGCAGCGCAGGGAACAGCGCGTAGTAGACGAGCGTCTCGGCGCCGGTCCAGAAGGCGCGGCCGAAGCTTTGCGGAAACGCCCGACCCAGCGCCCAGCCGAACAGGATCAGCGCGAAGTCCGGCAGGATCAGCAGGGCGTTGGCGAACATCTCGGGTCGCGAGTTTGCCCGCGATGCGGTGTTTGGCGGGCAAGTGACGCACGCCTATAATCCGCGCCTCGCTGCTGCTGTAGCTCAGTTGGTAGAGCAACTGATTCGTAATCAGTAGGTCGGTGGTTCGAGTCCACTCAGCAGCACCATCCCGCCTATCGCCAGTGATTCCCGCGCACAGTGGGAGTCTTCAAGTTGCCGAGCCCACGCGCTTCCGCCACCCGAGTCATCGACGACTGATCCGGGCATGGACTCACCGTGTCGCAGATCAGAGGCGTGTCGGGCCGGCCGTCGACGTGTCCGGGAATTTGCGTGTCGTGCATGCAGGCGCGCGGGTCGTGCCCCGCCGAGTGGTGTAAGTCCCCAGGCCTCGAAGGTTGAGAGTCTGTTGCTCAGCTCATCACGGCGGACAGCCTCGCGGGTTGATTGTCGGTGAGTTGCTGCAGCCCTTCAAGCTGCATGTAGCGGCGTTGCAATTGCCATTCGTCGTTCTGCTCGAGCAGCAGCGCGCCGACCAGGCGCGTGATCGCCGCTTCGTTGGGGAAGATC
>JAKORH010000151.1 GCA_029777935.1 Pseudomonadota bacterium | reverse complement strand
CGCGCAGCACGCCGATCCGGCGGTGCGGCCCGAATGGCGCATCGAAACGCATTTCGAACGACGTGGCCTGCGCCTTGGCCACGGCACCTGGGACTTCGTCCATGAAAGAACCTGAGCGCTGCTGACGCGCACCGGCGAGAAGAAAAAAGCTGCCCCGAATGGAAGCCGGCCTGACCCTCTCGACGAATATGGCGCTGGTGTTCGCACTGGTGCTGTTCACCGTGCTCATGCTGGTGCTCGAGTGGATTCGCGCCGACGTCGTCGCGCTGCTCGTCGTCGTGGTCATCGGCATCACCGGCATCCTGCCCGCCGACCAGGTTTTCCACGGCTTCGCCGGCAACGCGGTGATCGCGATCATCGCGATCATGATCATGGGCGCCGGGCTCGACCGCACCGGCGTGCTCGGCCTCACCGCGAGTTTCGTCATGCGCGTGGCGCGCGGTGTCGAGGAACGCCTCGGCACCGTGCTCAATTCCGTCGCGAGCCTGTTCAGCGCGGTGATCCCGAGTCAGGCCCTCGCCGCGCTCATGCTGCCGGTCGCGAGCCGGCTTTCCGCACGCACCGGCGTGCCGTTGCAGCAGCTGCTGCTGCCGGTTGCGTTCTGCATCCTCACCGGCACCAACACGACGCTGATCGCGAATTCGCCGCTGATCCTGCTCAACGACCTCGTCGCCAACGCGAACCGCAACCTGCCGCCGGGCGCGAACACGATCCCGCGCTTCGGCTTGTTCAGCGTCACGCCGATCGGCCTCGCCATCGCCGTTATCGGCATCGCCTACTTCGCGCTGCTCGGCCGACGCCTGCTGCCGCGCCGCGAGGAAGCGCGCCAGAACGTCACGCCCGGCCGCACGCAAACCTATTTCGCCGAGACCTACGGCATCGAGGGCGACGTCGTCGAACTGCTCGTCACGACGGACAGCCCGCTGGTGGGCATGAGCGTCGGCGAGATCGAGCAACTGCGCGGCGCGCCGCTGATCCTCGCGCTCAAGAGCGGCGCGGAGGCACGCCTCGCGCCGCCCGCCGAACAGCTCATCTGGGTCGGCAGCGTGCTCGGCGTGCTCGGCAAGCGCGAAGCCGTCGCCGAATTCGCGAACACGCAGCTCTGCCAGGTGCTGCCGCGGCTGCGCAATTTCGGCGACCTGTTCAACCCGACGCGCGCGGGCATCGCGGAAGTCGTGATCCCGACCACCTCGCGCTGGATCAAGAAAACCGTCGGCGAACTGCATCTGCGCAAACAGCACGGCATTTCCGTGCTCGCCGTGAACCGCGGCGAGCAGGTGTTCCGCGAGGACGTGCGCGCGGTCACGCTGCACGCGGGCGACACGCTCGTCGTGCACAGTTTCTGGCGCGACCTGACGCAGGTCGCGCAGGATCGCGACCTCGTCGTCGTCACCGACATCCCGCAGGAAGAACATCGTCCGTCGAAGATCTGGCACGCGCTGTTCTTCTTCGCGCTGGCGAAGGGGCTCGCGCTGTTCACCACGCTCGACCTGTCCGTCGCGATGATGGCCGGCGCGGTCGGCATGCTGCTCACCGGCGTGCTGACCATGGACGAGGCCTACAAGGCGATCAACTGGAAGACGATCTTCGTCACCGCCTGCCTGATCCCGCTCGGCTGGTCGATGGACTCGACCGGCGCCGCGGCATGGCTCGCGCAGGAAGTGCTGCACATCCTCAATGGCGCGCCGCAGTGGCAGTTGCAGGCGAGCATCGCGATCCTCACGCTGCTGTTCTCGCAGATCATGTCCAACGTCGGCGCAACGGTGATGATGGTGCCGATCGCGATCAGCGTCGCCATCGCCACCGGGGGCAGCCCGCAGGCCTACGCGATGATCGTCGCGCTGTCCTCGTCGAACACGTTCCTGATTCCGTCCGGCCACCCGGCGCTGATGATGATCGCCGGCCCCGGCGGTTACCGCACCAGCGATTTCCTGCGCACCGGCCTGCCGCTGACGCTGCTCGTGCTCGTCACCACGCTGCTCACGGTCAACCTCGTTTTCCACTGATGTCCGACGGCGCTGCGCGGTCATCCCGACGCGACTGCGACGGGGAGCCCGCCCCACGCGTCCTGTTGGATGCAGGGGGCCAAAACCGAGGAGGCACGTATGTATCGCATGGCTATCGCTTTGCTGACTGCAACTCTGCCGCTGACTGGCGCAGCCGCCGGTTGCCGCGTTTCGGGAACCGCCTACGACATGGCGGGCAAACCGACACCGTCCGTCGTCCGGCTCACCAACGTCGATTCCGGCCAGCAGGTTTTCGCCGCGACCGATCGCCGCGCCGCATTCGCCATCGACGGCGCGGGCGACGGGCCGTACCGGATCGACTTGCTGAGCCATCCGGGCATCGTCACCGGCTCGCGCCTGCCAGTCCGCTCGATCGTCGGCCAGTCGCCGGTGTTCACCTGCGGCGGCGGCGCGCAAATGCAGGACGTCCGCGCCGAAGTCGATTGATCCGCCGGCAGCGGTGCAGCGCT
>JAKORH010000150.1 GCA_029777935.1 Pseudomonadota bacterium | reverse complement strand
CTCGGTGTGCCGCGCCGGCACTGGGACATCACGTTCGCCGGCGCCGCGCTGCCGTACGAATTCCCGGGCACCGCGTGGCTGATGATCGCGATCTTCGCCATCTCCGGCCTGGTGGCGGTCGTCGGCGGCATCTCCTATATCCTGATCACGGTGGGCTCGCTGCTGTTCGGCCGCAAGCTCGACGCCGGCGCGTACACGAACAAGGGCACGGTGCTGAAGATGCCCTCGATCGCGCTGACGAGCCACGGCAGCGCCGGCTTCGCCGCGCCCGGCACCTTCGTGTTCGCGCTCGTGTTCCTTGGCGCGTTTGTGCTGTACTACTTCGTCAACTGGAAGTACCTGTCGACGGTGTGGGGGCTGAGCTAAGGATAGGAGTGAGGATCGAGGATTGAGGATCGAGTGTGCTGCGACGGTCGCCGCCGGCTCGATCCTCGATCCTCGATCCTGAATCCTCATGAACACGACCACCGTCGAGCACATCCGGCCGCTCGCCGCGGTACGGACGCTGATTGGCCTGTTCAAGCTGCGCATCGGCCTGGTGATCGCAGTCACCGCGCTGGCGGGGGCGGCGATCCAGTCGGGGCCGTCGCTGAGCGGAGTGCAGCTCGCGCTGCTGTTCCTGACAGTGCTGATGTCTGCGGGCGCGGCCGGTGCGTTCAACCAGTTTTACGAAGCCGATCTTGACGCGCGCATGCAGCGCACCCGCGGGCGGCCGTTTGTGTCCGGACGGTTCCGCCGCGGGCCGGCGTGGCTCGCCACGATCGTGGCGCTGGTCGGCGTCGCGTCGGCGCTGAGTGCGCTGGCGCTGAACGCGGCGGCGGCGCTGTACACGTTCGCCGGCGCGTTCACGTACGCCATTGTCTACACGGTGTGGCTGAAGCGGCGCACGTGGTGGAACATCGTGATCGGGGGCGCGGCCGGCAGCTTTGCCGTGCTCGCCGGCGCGGCCGCGGTGCAGCCCGACCTGTCCGCGGAGACATGGCTGCTGGCGATCATTCTGTTCCTATGGACTCCGCCGCACTTCTGGAGCCTGGCGATGGTATGCCGCGACGACTACGCGGCCGCGGGCGTGCCGATGTTGCCGGTCGTCAAGGGAGAGCGCGTGACCGCTTACGCCATCCTCGCTCACGCGGTCGCGCTGGTGCTGCTGTCGCTGGCGCTCGCGTGGCTGCGGCCGGGAGCCATCTACGCGACCTGCGCCGCGGTCGGCGGCGCGTGGTTCGTGCTCGCGGCGCTGCGCGTCGCGCGCGATCCCACGCGCGCGACGGCGATCCGCTGCTTCCTCGCCTCGCTGGCGCAGCTATCGCTGCTGTTGCTGGGAGCGATGGCTGATGCGGTTCTTCTTGGCTGATCGCACCGCGTCGCCCCGGCGCAGGCCGGGGCCCAAGTGGCATGCGCGCGAAATTGGGCCCCGGCCGTCGCCGGGGCGACGGAGCATCGCGATCATCTTCCCGCGGGTGCTGT
>JAKORH010000149.1 GCA_029777935.1 Pseudomonadota bacterium | reverse complement strand
TCCTCTGTGCCTCTGTGTCTCTGTGGTGAATTCGCCTTGGCCATCATCGGCTTCAGCTCCGCCGGCTGTTCTTCAGCCGGATCGAGTCATGCGGCGGCCCGACCCAGGTCATGTCACTGCCAGCTTCGCCGCGCGGTCGCACGCGCGGTTGGCCTCGCGCTTCGGATCGCCCATGGGGTAATGGCAGCGCACGGTGCCGTCGGCCCAGGGCCGCAGAGGCGGCCGCGTGTCGCAGCGCCCGGGCGTGAAGTCGGCACAGCGCGGCGCGAACAGGCAACCCGCCGGCCGGTCGTACGGGCCGGGAACCACGCCCGGAATCGTGGCCAGGCGCGCCTCGCCCGCGCTGCGTTCGGGCATTGCCGCCATCAGCGCCGCCGTGTACGGATGCTGCGGCGAGCGGAAGAGCTCCGCCGCGGGCCGCTGCTCGACCACCTGCCCCGCATACATCACCGCCACGCGCTGCGCCATCTCGGCCACCACGCCCATGCTGTGCGTGATCAGCACCAGCGCCATGCCGCGGCTGCGCTGCAGGCTGCGCAGCAGCTCGAGGATCTGGGCCTGGATCGTCACGTCGAGCGCGGTGGTCGGCTCGTCGGCGATCAGCAGGCGCGGGTTGCAGGAGATCGCCATCGCGATCATCACGCGCTGGTTCATGCCGCCCGACAATTGATGCGGGTAGTCCTTCATGCGGCTCGCCGCGGCCGGAATGCCGACCTGCTCGAGCAGCTCGATCGCGCGCCGCCGCGCCGCTTCGCGGCCCAGGCCGAGATGCAGGCGCAGCGCCTCGACGAGCTGGAATTCCACCGTGAAGCAGGGATTCAGGCTCGTGGTCGGATCCTGGAAGATCATCGCCACGTCCTTGCCGATGATGCGCCGTCGCGCGCGCGCCGACAGCCCCGGCAGGTCGTGGCCGGCAAAGCGCATGCGCTGCGCGCGCACTTCGCCGGGGAAACTCACCAGACCCATCAGCGCGAGCATCATCACGCTTTTGCCCGAGCCGGACTCGCCCACCACGCCCAGCACTTCGCCCTCGGCGAGCGACAGGCTGACGCCGTCCACTGCATGCGTGACCGCGCCCTGCGTCGGGAAGTCGACGTGCAGGTCCTCGATCTCGAGCAACGGGTCCGGCATCGCGGTCAGCGCTTCAGCTTCGGATCGAGCGCGTCGCGCAGGCCATCGCCGAGCAGATTGAAGCCGAGCACCGCGATCAGGATCATCACGCCCGGGAACGTCACCACCCACCACGCGCGCAGCACGAATTCGCGCGCGTCGGCCAGCATCGTGCCCCACTCCGCCGCCGGCGGCTGGGCACCGAGGCCGAGGAAGCCGAGCGCCGCCGCGTCGAGGATGGCGGTGGACACGCCGAGCGAAGCCTGCACGATCAGCGGCGCCGCGCAGTTGGGAAGCACCTCGATGAACATCAGGCGCATCCTTCCGGCGCCGGTCAGCCGCGCAGCGGTCACGTAGTCGCGCGAGGCTTCCGTCAGCACCGACGCGCGCGTGATGCGCACGTAATGCGGCAGCACGACCACCGACACCGCGAGCATCGCGTTCATCAGTCCCGGCCCGAGGATGGCGACGATCACGATCGCCAGCAACAGGCTAGGCAGCGTCAGGATGATGTCCATCAGCCGCATGATCGCGATCTCGGTCACGCCGCGCGCGAAGCCGGCCACCATGCCCAGCACGATGCCGACCACGATCGACAGCGCGACCACCGCGATGCCGATGGCCAGCGACAGGCGGGCGCCCCAGATCAGGCGCGACAGGAGGTCGCGGCCGATCGCGTCGGTGCCGAGCGGATAGGTCCAGCTTCCGCCTTCGCTCCAGGCCGGCGGCTTGAGAAAAGCGGCGTTGTTGGTCAGGTCGGGCGCGTGCGGAGCGATCCACGGGGCGAGCGCCGCGAGCAGCAGCAGCGCGACCACGACGCACAGTCCGGCCACCGCGCCCTTGTTGGCGCTGAAGCTGCCCCAGAACTCGCGCAGCGGGCCGGGCGGAGCTTCGGACGCAGCCGTCGACGTTGCGATGTCGATTGCGCTCATCGCCGACTCATCACTTGGCATGCAGCACGCGCGGATTGATGATGCCGTAGGCGAGATCCACGGCGAGGTTGACCAGCATCACGACGCCGCCGAGCAGCAGCAGCCCGCCCTGCAGCACCGGATAGTCGCGGCGGCTGATGGCCTCGATCATCCACTTGCCCACGCCCGGCCAGGAGAAGATCGTCTCGGTGAGGATCGCGCCGGTGAACAGCACGCTGACCTGCAGGCCGATCACCGTGACCACCGGGATCAGCGCGTTGCGAAACGCGTGCAGGGCCACCACGCGCCACGCCGACAGGCCCTTGGCGCGCGCGGTGCGGATGTAATCCTCGCCCAGCACCTCGAGCATCGCCGAGCGCGTCATGCGCGCGATGATCGCCAGCGGGACGGTACCGAGCACGATCGCCGGCAGCACGAGATGCGAAACCGCCGAGCGCCACGCGCCCGGCTCGCCGGACAGCCAGGCATCGATCAGATTGAACCCGGTCACCGGTTCGAAGTAGTACTTGACGTCGATGCGCCCCGACACCGGCGTCCAGCCAAGCTGCACCGAAAACAGCAGGATCAGCAGCAGTCCCCACCAGAAGATCGGCATCGAGTAGCCGGTCAGCGACACGCCCATCACGCCGTGGTCGAAGATCGAGTTGCGCCGCACCGCCGCCAGCATGCCGGCCGGGATGCCGAGCGCCAGCGCGAAGGCGACCGCGCACAGCGCCAGTTCGATGGTGGCGGGAAACAGGGCCAGGAACTCGCGCACCACCGGCGCCTGCGTGATCATCGACTTGCCCAGATCGCCATGCAGCACGCGGCCGATGTAGATCGCGTACTGCGTCAACACGGGCTGGTCGAGCCCGTACTCCTTGACCAGCGCCGCATGGCGCTGCGGATCGATGCCGCGCTCGCCCGCCAGGGTTTCGATCGGATCGCCGGGCACGAGCCGGATCATCAGGAACGCGACCAGCGTCATGCCCACGAACGTGGGGATGATCAGGCTCATGCGCGTGAGGATGAAGCGCAGCATGCGCAAATTCTATCTGCACGGCCGTGCCGGAGCCGCGGGTCAGTGATCGGACTCGAAAGAGGCCGCCGCTTCAGTACTCCTCCGGATCGGGAAGTTCGAACGGCATCGGAACCCTCGCCGCGGCGCGCCGAGGCAGAGAAGAATGCGCCGGCGCCATCCCGTCCGTCCGCGAACGCCGCGTGCAACAAACCCCGCGCGAACGCATCTAAGTTGTCCCGCTCGGGGACCACAAGGAGGATACGAACATGACAACAGCGGTGGCGGCATCAGTTTCCATTCCGGAAGACGAGCATCGGCGACAGCTCAGGCGGGCGATCTTCGCCAGCACGGTCGGTACCGCGATCGAGTGGTACGACTTCTTCCTGTACAGCACGGTCACGGGGCTCGTCTTCGCCAAGCTGTACTTTCCGCATTCCGACCCGCTGGTCGGCACGCTGCAGGCGTTCGCGATCTACGCGGTCGGCTTCATCGCGCGGCCGGTGGGCGCGGCGATCTTCGGCCACTACGGCGACCGCATCGGCCGCAAGTCCACGCTGGTGGCCACACTGCTGCTGATGGGGCTGGCCACCTTCGCGGTCGCGTTCGTGCCGACGTACGAATCGATCGGCATCTGGGGTGCGATCCTGCTGACCCTGCTGCGCTTCATCCAGGGGGTCGGCGTCGGCGGCGAATGGGGCGGCTCGGTGCTGATGTCGATGGAATGGACGCGTACCAATGCGCATCGCGGCTTCGCGGCCTCGTGGCCGCAGTTCGGCGTGCCGGTCGGCCTTTTCCTGGCGAACCTCGCCGTGCTTTCGTTCAGCCAGATGTCGGGCGACGCATTCCTGTCCTGGGGCTGGCGCGTGCCGTTCGCGCTGTCGATCGTCCTGGTGGCGATCGGGCTGTACATCCGGCTCAGGATCCTGGAAACGCCGGTGTTCTCCCGTCTGGTGCAGGAGAAGCGGATCGAGCGCGCGCCGATCCTCGAGGTGATGCGGCGGCAACCCAGGGAGATCATCCTGTCCGCACTTCTGCGTATGGGAGAGCAGGCTCCTTTCTACATCTACACGGCGTTCGTGTTCGCGTACGGCACCACGACCTTGCATGCGAGCCAGGATTTCCTGCTGACCGCCGTGCTGACCGGCGCCGTGCTGTCGTTCTTCACGATTCCGTTCTGCGGCCACCTGTCCGACCGGATCGGCCGCAAGCGCATGTACCTGATCGGCTCCGCGACCACGGCGATCTTCGGCTTTATCTATTTCGCCCTGCTGGACAGCGCGCACCCGGTGTTGATGTTCATCGCCATCGTGCTGTCGCTGATCCCGCACGACATGATGTACGGCCCGCAGGCGGCGCTGATCGCCGAGTCGTTCACCGGCCGGCTGCGCTACAGCGGCGCTTCGCTCGGGTATCAACTGGCGTCGGTGATCGCCGGCGGTCCGGCGCCGCTGATCGCCACCGCGCTGTTCGCCCGGACCCATTCGGGCACGGCGATTGCGGCCTACGTGTTCGTGTGCGGGCTGATCAGCCTGATCTCGACTTCGATGCTGGCCGACTACACCAACAAGGACATTTCGCAGGAACGCCACCTGTCGCCCGCGGCGCCTTGACGCGGGGCAGCCGGGCCGGTGCGAGGAGAAACTGCCGTGCGCGCGCATGCCGAGATCGATGCCGGAGGCGGCGGCATGGCGCCGCTGCGCGGCACGCGCGTCGACTCCGCCGACGGCAGCCGCCGCAAGGGCGCGGCCGCGCCGCACTCGCTGCTGCGGCGGCTGTTGCGGGCGGGCGCCGCTCCGGTGCGCGCGATCCTCGCGCATCAGGCCTTCAGCAGCGCGCGCCGCGCGGCCGTGCTCGCGCACGCGCTGCTGTCCGAGCGCGGCGAAGTCTCCGGCGCGCGCGTGGCGCGCGAGGCGCTGGCCGCGTATCAGTCACTCGACGATTCGGCGCGCGCGACCTTCTTCGACCTGCTGGTCGCGGAATTCTCGCCCGATCCCGACCCGATCGCGCGCGCGGCCGAGCGCTACCTCGGCGATCCCTCGCAGCAGAACCTGGTCGAGCTGCAGAAGGCGGCCGAGTCGCCCCGACAGGAACTGTTCCGGCGCCTGAACATGGCGCCCGGCGGCACGGCGCTGCTGATCGACCTGCGCGCGTCGCTGCTGCGCGGGCTGGCCACGCATCCGCAGTGGCACGGCATCGACGCCGACCTGCTGCACCTGCTGCGGTCATGGTTCAACCGCGGTTTCCTCACGCTGCAGCGGATCGACTGGCGCACGTCGGCCACGATCCTGGAGAAGCTGATCCGCTACGAAGCGGTGCACGCGATCCAGGGCTGGACCGACCTGCGCCGGCGGCTGGCGACCGACCGCCGCTGCTACGCGTTCTTCCACCCCGCGCTGCCGGAGGAGCCGCTGATCTTCATCGAGATCGCGCTGACCAGGGGCATAAGCACGGCGGTGCAGCCGCTGCTCGACCCGGACTCGAGACTCGCCGATCCGGCAGCGGCCGACTGCGCGATGTTCTATTCGATCACCAACTGCCAGCGCGGGCTGCGCGGCGTGTCGTTCGGCAACTTCCTGATCAAGCAGGTCGCCGAGGACATCGGCCGCGAGCTGCCGCGCGTGAAGACGTACGCGACGATCTCACCGATTCCCGGATTCCACGACTGGCTCGCGCGCGCAGCGGAAAGCGCCGCGGAGGGGCCTGTGCGGCGCGGGCTCGCCGAACTGCTGGCCACCCTCGATCGCGCGGACTGGGCCCAAGACGCCGCCCTCGACACTCAGTTGCGGCACCGCCTCGTGCCGCTCGCCGCGCACTATCTGCTGCACGCGAAGCACGGGCAGGAGCCGCTCGACCCCGTGGCGCGCTTCCATCTGGCCAACGGCGCGCGGCTGGAGCGGTTGAACTGGCTCGGCGATCGCTCGGCCGCGGGGATGCGGCAGTCGGCGGGATTGATGGCCAATTACCTGTATCGCCTGCGCGATGTCGAGCGCAACCACGAAGCGTATGCGCGCAAGCACCCGGTCGCCGCCTCGCGCCGCTTGCGCCTGCTGGCGGAAAGGTCGCTGCTGGCGCGGCGCGATGCGGTCGACGGCGCGACTGCGGCCAGCCGCGGCTCGCCGCCGCAGTAAGACCGCGTCACGCCTTCGGCAGCGTCACGCCCTTCTGGCCCTGGTACTTGCCGCCGCGATCCTTGTACGAGGTCTCGCATACCTCGTCGCTCTCGATGAAGATCACCTGCGCGCAACCCTCGCCGGCGTAGATCTTCGCGGGCAGCGGCGTGGTGTTGGAGAACTCCAGCGTCACGTGGCCTTCCCACTCGGGTTCGAGCGGCGTGACGTTCACGATGATGCCGCAGCGTGCATACGTCGACTTGCCCAGGCAAATCGTGAGTACGTCGCGCGGGATGCGGAAGTACTCGACGGTGCGGCCGAGCGCGAACGAGTTGGGCGGAATGATGCAAACGTCGCCGGCGAAGTCGACGAACGAGTTGGCGTCGAAGTTCTTCGGATCGACGATCGTGGTGTTGATGTTGGTGAAGATCTTGAACTCGCGCGCCACGCGCACGTCGTAGCCGTAGCTCGACGTGCCGTACGAGACGATCTTGTGGCCGTTGGCGGTGCGCACCTGGCCGGGCTCGAACGGTTCGATCATGCCCTGCGCCGCCATGCGGCGGATCCACTTGTCACTCTTGATGGTCATGCGATGCGCCGGTTCAAAGCGCATCATTCTAGGGCCGGCGCCGCGTCGTTGGCCGCGGTCAATCCCGGCGCCACGCGCGGTGCTACAAGGGAGCGGTTCGCCGCCGCTTCGAGCGCGCGTCGCCCCGGCGCAGAGCCTGCCCCGGCAGGCGGTAAGCCGGGGCCGGGGCCCAAGTTCGAGCGCCACAAATTGGGTCCCGGCCTTCGCCGGGACGACGTTTGCTCGATCCTCGATCCTGAATCCTTTACCCTCAGCTCATGACCACCGCCCTGCCCGTCGACAAGCTGTTGCGCAAGGCCGACCTGTCGGCGGCCGCATTCGAATCCACCGCGGAACTGGCACCGCTCGACGGGCTGCTGGGGCAGAGCCGCGCGGCCGACGCGCTGCAGTTCGGCACGCGCATCGACGCGCCGGGATTCAACCTGTTCGTGATCGGCTCGGCGGGCGCCAGCATCGACCGCGCGGTCAAGGATCTGCTCGTTGCCAAGGCGGCGGCGCAGCCGGTGCCGAGCGACTGGGTGTACGTGAACGACTTCGCCGACCCGCGCACGCCCAATGCGATCGAGCTGCCGCCCGGCCGCGGCGTCGAACTGCGCCACGCGATGAAGGACCTGATCGACGACCTCGGCGTGGCGCTGCCGGCCGCGTTCGAAAGCCAGGACTACCAGGCGCGACGCGGCGCGATCGACGAGAAGTTCCAGCATCGGCAGGAAGAAGCGCTGGCCGCGCTGCGGCAGGAAGGAATCGCGCGCGGGGTTGCCGTGGCACGCACGCCGTTCGGCTTCGCGCTGGCGCCGATGAAGGACGGCGCGGTGATGAAGCCGGAGCAGATCAACGCGCTGGCGGAGGGCGAACGCGACGAACTGCAGCAGCGCATGGCCGAATTCGAGAAGAAGCTGGAAACGCTGCTGCAGACGATCCCGCGCTGGGACAAGGAGCGCCGCGACCAGGTGCGCACGCTCGAACGCGAGACCGCACGCTACGCGGTCGGGCACGCGATCGACGAACTGAAGGCCCGCTTCGCCGATCTGCCGCGCGTGCTGGAGCATCTGGACGCAGTTCACAACGACCTGCTGGCCAATGTCGGCGTGTTCATCGCGCAGGCGGCGCGCCGCGAATCGGGCGAGGAAGGCGAGATCGCCGCCGGCGCGCTGGAGCGCTACGCGATCAACGTGCTGGTGTCGCAGCCGGCCGATGCGAAGGGCGCGCCGGTGGTGGAGGAACTGCACCCGACCATCGGCAACCTGCTCGGCCGCGTCGAGCACGAGTCGCAGCAGGGCGTGCTGATCACGAACTTCCGCCACATCAAGGCCGGCGCGCTGCACCGGGCCAACGGCGGCTACCTGCTCCTCGACGCGCTCGCGCTGCTGTCGGAGTACTACAGCTGGGTGGCACTGAAGCGCGTGCTGAAGAGCGGCCGCATCCGCGTCGAGAGCCTGGGCGACCTGCTCTCCCTGACCAGCACGGTGTCGCTGGAACCCGAACCGATTCCGCTCGACGTGAAGGTCGTGCTGTACGGCGACCGCATGCTGTACTACCTGCTGGCGATGTACGACCCCGAGCTGGAAAAGCACTTCAAGGTCGTGGCCGACTTCGAGGACGAGCTGGCGCGCAGCGCCGAGGGCGAGGCGATGTTCGCGCGCCTGATCGCCGGCATCGCGCAGGCGGGCAAGCTCAAGCCGCTCGACCGCGCCGCGGTGGCGCGCGTGATCGAGGAGGCGGCGCGGCTGGCCGAAGATGCGCACAAGCTGACGCTGCGTACCGACGCCATCCGCGACCTGCTCACGGAGGCCGACTTCCTGGCCGCACAGGCGCAGCGCGCGCAGATCAGCGCGGCCGACGTCGAGCGCGCGGCGCGTGAACGCGTACGCCGCTCGTCGCGGCTGTCGGAGATGGCGCGCGAGTCGATTACGCGCGACATCGCGCTGATAGACACCGCGGGCAGCCGCGCCGGACAGATCAACGGGCTGTCGGTGTTCGAGCTGGGCGGGTATCTGTTCGGGCGCCCGACGCGCATCACCGCGCGCGTGCGTCCCGGCGCGGGCCGCGTTGTCGACATCGAGCGCGAAGTGAAGCTCGGCGGACCGATCCACTCCAAGGGCGTGCTGATCCTGTCGGGCTTCATCAGCGGCCGCTACGCGCTCGACGTGCCGATGTCGCTCGCCGCCAGCATCGTGTTCGAGCAGAGCTACGGAGGCGTCGAGGGCGACAGCGCATCGTGCGCCGAACTGGCCGCGCTGCTGTCGGCGCTCGCCGATGCGCCTCTGCGGCAGGATCTGGCGATCACCGGCTCGATCAACCAGCTCGGGCAGGTGCAGGCGATCGGCGGCGTGAACGCCAAGATCGAGGGTTTCTTCGACGTGTGCAACGCGCGCGGGCTGACCGGCACGCAGGGCGTGCTGGTGCCGGCATCGAACGTGCAGCACCTGATGCTGCGCGCCGATGTCATCGAGGCCTGCGCCGCCGGAAAGTTCGCGGTCTACGCGATCGGCGATATCGACGCGGCGCTCGCGCTGCTGACGGGGCTGCCCGCCGGCAGCCGCGACGCCGAGGGGAAGTTCCCGCCCGATAGCGTCAACGGCCGCGCCGAAGCGCAGCTGCGCGCGTTCGCGCGCGTGCAGCAGACCAAGCCGGAGCCGAAGCAGGAGTCGGTGTGAGGAGGCACCGATGGCCGAGATGATCCGCAGCGTGGTGGTGAGCCTGTCGACCGGCACGCCGGCGGCGGACCTGCTGCAGCTCGCCGCCGACATCGCGCGCCTGATCGGCGCCGACCTGCGCGCGCTGTACGTCGAGGACCCGTCGCTGCTCGACGTCGCCGACCTGCCGCTGGCGCGCGAACTGGATCCGCTGCAGCCGGCGCCGCAGCGCTGGCGGCCGCTGGCGCGCGCGCAGCTCGCGCGAGATTTCGATCTGGCCGCGGCGGCCCTGCGCCGGCGCCTCGCCGATGTCGCAAATTCGGCCGGCGTGCAATGGGAGCTCTTCGTCGTTCGCGCCGGCGCGCAGCCGCCGAGCGCGCTCGACACGCTGCGCGAACGGCGCGACTTCGTGCTGGTGCTGCCGGCGGAGCGCCAGGCGCAGCCGCCGCCGTTGCCCCCGCTGTTACCCCCGCTGTTGCCCCTACTACCCAGCGGCGCCGTGCTGTACGCGCCGGCCGGACCGGCACGCCGGCGCGGTGACGTGATCGCGCTGGCGCGCGACACCGAGGCACCGGCCGCGCGGCTGGCGGACCACATCGCACGCAGCGCGCAGGCGCGGCTGATCGTGATCGATGCCGCAGGCCACGCCGAAGACTTGCAGCATGCGCTCGGGCGGCTGCACGAGCGCCTGATCGTCGCGCGGGCCGGCGCCTTCACCAGCGACAGCGACGCGGCGCAGCTCGCCGCGCTGCGCCGCGTGCCGGTGATCGTGGTGCCGGAGGACGCGGGCGTCTGACGATTTCTCCCGCCCGTGATCGAGATCGACGGCGCCTGGGGCGAAGGCGGCGGGCAACTGGTCCGCACCGCCGTAGCGTTGTCGGCGATCACCCGCAAGCCGATCCGGATGCGCAGCGTGCGCGCCGCGCGGCGCCCGCCTGGACTGGCCCCGCAGCACCTCGCGGCCGTGCGCGCGGCGGCGGCGCTGTCGGACGCGGCGACCTCCGGGGTCGAGCTGCGCGCGACGCGGTTCGACTTCGCGCCGCGGTCGATCCGCGGCGGCGAGTTCCGTTTCGATGTCGGCACCGCCGGCAGCGTGACCCTGCTGGCGCAGGCGCTGCTGCCGGTGCTCGCGCACGCACCACAGCCGAGCCGCGTCGCGTTGAGTGGCGGCACCGACGTACGCGCGGCGCCCCCGCTCGATTACTTGCGCCACGTGTTTCTGGTTCATCTCGCGGCGCTCGGCGTGCACGCGCGCTGCACGCTGCGCCGGCGCGGTTACTACCCGCGCGGCGGCGGCGAGATCGAGATCGAAGTGACCCCGGCCCGACCGCGCGCACATCGTTTCGTCCACGTGAGCACGGATGCGATCGCGGGCTGCGCGCACACCGATCAACTGCCTGCGCACATCGCCGCGCGGATGGTCGAGTCGGCGCGCGCACGCCTGCCGCGCCCGGCGCGGATCGCGGTCGAGGTCGCGGCGGAGTCCGCCGGCCCGGGGGGCGCGATCGCGCTGTGGACCGAAGGCGCCTGCCCGCTAGGCGCCGGCCGCGTCGCCGAGCGCGGCGTACGCGCCGAAGCGCTGGGCCAGGCCGCGGGAGAAGAACTGGCCGCCGATCTCGCCGCTGGTGCAGCGCTCGACCGGCACGCCGCCGATCAGGTCCCGCTGTGGCTCGCGCTCACCGGCGGCAAATCGACTTTCACGACGCGCGAACTGACACTGCACGCGCGCACCGCGATGTGGCTGATCGAGCAGTTCCTGCCGGTGCGGTTCGAGGTTCAATCCATGCCCCCGCTCGTCGACGTGCGAGTGAAGATGAGATCACTACACGCATGACTGCGCTGCTCGCGAACCCAACATGCGCCCCCCGCTTCGATGCCCGGCTGGTGAACGGACCATTCGGCGATCGGGGGCCGTACGTCGACTTCCGGCACGCCAGCACGTCGGAAGTCACGCTCTTTCTGTGCGGCGACGTGATGCTCGGCCGCGGCGTCGACCAGATCCAGCGCCATCGCAGCGACCCGCGCCTGCACGAGGAGTACGTGCGCTCCGCGCTCGGCTATGTCGAACTCGCCGAGCGCGCCAGCGGCGCGATTCCGCGCGATGTGGCGTCCGGCTACGTGTGGGGCGACGCGCTGGTCGCGTTCGAGCGCATTCGGCCGCAGGCGCGGATCATCAACCTCGAGACGAGCGTCACCACCAGCGACGACGCGTGGCCGCGCAAGGGCATCCACTACCGGATGCACCCGGGCAACGTCGACGTGCTGACCACCGCCGCGATCGACTGTTGCGTGCTGGCGAACAATCACGTGCTCGACTGGGGCCACGCGGGCCTGGCAGAGACGCTCACCTCGCTGCACGCGGCCGGCATCCGCACCGCGGGCGCTGGCCGCGATGCGGACGAGGCGGCGCAGCCGGCGCGGATCGACATCGCCGGCGCGCGCATCCGGGTGTTCGCATTCGCCACGCTCGACTGCGGCACCCGGCACGACTGGCAGGCGACCGAAACGAGTGCCGGCATCGCGCTGCTGCCCGGGCTGACTTCCGCCGAGGTCGAGGCGATCGCCGCACGCGTGCGCGCCGTCAAGCGGCCGGGCGACATCGCGATCGCGTCGATCCACTGGGGCGGCAACTGGGGGTATTCGGTGCCGCCCGAGCAGCGTGCGTTCGCGCATGCGCTGATCGAGCGCGCCGGCATCGATCTCGTGCACGGCCATTCGTCGCATCATCCGAAGGCCATCGAAGTGCATCGCGACCGGCTGATCCTGTACGGCTGCGGCGACTTCATCAACGACTACGAAGGCATCGGCGGCCATCAATCGTTCCGCGCCGAGCTGGCGGCGATGTACTTCGCCACGCTCGATGCGGCGAGCGGCGCGCTGAAGCGCCTGGCGCTCGTGCCGACCCGCACGCGGCGATTCCGCGTCGAGCGCGCGGCGACCGACGACGCGCGCTGGCTGGCCGCGACGCTCGACCGCGAAAGCCGGCGCTTCGGCGCCGGCATCGAATACGGCGACGGCGAACTGTGCCTGACGTGGTGACCGCCCGCCGGCTCCCGTGTCCGCGCGCAGGTAGTCGATTCCGGCAGGGCCCGGCTAGACTGCGCGTCCGCGCGTGGGCCCGCATCGCCCTCGGCGCGGCACGACCACGATATGACCCTGCACTGGATGCCGGCGCAGCCGGGCGACGCGCTGTCCGACGTCGATACGCCGGCACTGGTTCTCGACCTCGACCGGTTCGAGACCAACCTCGCGCGCATGATGGATGCGGCGCGCGACGCGGGCGTGCGCGTGCGGCCGCACGCGAAGAGCCACAAGTCGCTGCAGATCGCGCAGCGACAGATCAACGCGGGCGCGGTCGGCGTGTGCTGCCAGAAGGTCGGTGAGGCCGAAGTCTTCCTCGCCGGCGGCATCAAGGACGTGCTGATCACCAACGAAATCGTCGGCGAGCGCAAGATGCGGCGGCTGGCGCAACTGGCCGCCATGTTCGCGCCGGCGCGAGTCGGCGTCTGCATCGACGACGCGTCGATCCTGCGCCAGCTCGCGGTGATCTGCGACGAGGAGTCGGCCTACATCGACGTCTACATCGAGATCGACGTCGGGCAGAACCGCGCCGGCGTGCAGGATGCGGCCGCCGCGATCGAGCTGGCGCGCGAGGTGATCACGTATCCGAGCCTGACGCTGATGGGGCTGCAGGCCTACGCCGGCGGCGCACAGCACCGGCGCGGCGTGCCCGAGCGCAAGGCGGCCGCGATGCTGGCCGCGCAGCGCGCGCGCGAGGTGCGCAACGCGCTGCGCGCGGCCGCGCTGCCGTGCGAGGTCGTCACCGGCGGCGGCACCGGCACCTTCATGTACGAGGCGTGGAGCGGCGTCTACACCGAGATCCAGCCCGGCTCGTTCGCGCTGATGGACTGCGACTACGCGCGCAACGAACCGGATCCGGACGTGCCGTCGTTCGAGCATGCGCTGTTCGTGCTCGCCACGGTGATGAGCCTGCGCGGCGACCGCGCCACGCTCGACGCGGGGCTGAAGGCGTTCTCGACCGATTCCGGCCCCGCGCACCCGGCGTTCGACGGCTGGCACGTTCACAGCGTGTCCGACGAGCACACGGTGCTCACGCGCATCGATGACGAGGGCCCGACGATCCACCTCGGCGCCAAGGCGCTGCTGATCCCCGGCCACTGCGATCCGACCGTTAACCTGCACGACTGGATCGTCGCCGTGCGCAAGCGCAAGGTCGAGGACGTGTGGTGCGTGGACGCGCGCGGCGCCGTGTTCTGACGCGTGTGCTCCGCGTTCGGCGCGGGTGGAACCGGTCATCCGTGATCCTCGAACGGGCGCGGTGGCCTGAGGAGGGGAGGACCCGGGGATGCAGTTCGTTCATCAAGCGGTCGGCGTCGCCGGCCTGCTGCTGCTGTGCTGGCTGGTGTCGGAGGACCGTCGCCGCGTCGCATGGCGGCCCGTGATCGCCGGGATCGTGCTGGCCCTGGTGCTGGCGGCGGCGCTGCTGAAACTGCCGGCGCTGCGGCAGGTGCTGGACGCATTCAACGACGCAGTGAATGCGCTGGCGCGCGCGACCGAGGTCGGCACCTCGTTCGTGTTCGGCTATCTCGGCGGCGCGCCGCTGCCGTTCGCCGAAACTCACGCGGGCGCGAGCTTCATCCTCGCCTTTCGCGCGCTGCCGCTGGTGCTGGTGGTGGCGGCGCTGTCGGCGCTGCTGTTTCACTGGCGCGTGCTGCCCGCGATCGTGCACGGCTTCGCGTGGCTGCTGCAGCGGACGATGGGAATCGGCGGTGCGGTCGGCGTGTCGGCGGCGGCCAACGTATTCGTCGGCATGGTCGAGGCGCCGCTGGTGATCCGGCCCTACCTGGCGCGGCTGTCGCGCGGCGAACTGTTCATCGTGATGAACTGCGGCATGGCGACGATCGCGGGCACCGTGCTCGTGCTGTACGCGACCGTGCTCGCGCGCGCGGTGCCCGAGGCGCTGTCGCATCTGCTGATCGCCTCGATCGTCGCCACGCCGGTGGCGATCGCGGTCGCCGCGCTGATGGTGCCGGTCACTCCCGGCGGCGCGGAGCGGATCCGGCTCGCGCGCGAGGACGCCAACAGCATCGCCGCCGTCACGCGCGGCACGTTCGAGGGGCTGCAGCTACTGCTGAACATCGTCGCGATGCTGGTCGTGTTCGTCGCGCTGGTGGCGCTCGCCAACGCCACCCTCGGCGCGCTGCCGGCGGTCGCGGGGGCGCCGCTGACGCTCGAGCGGATGCTGGGCTGGGCGTTCGCGCCGCTCGCGTGGCTGATCGGCGTCCCGTGGAGCGAAGCACTCGCGGCCGGCGCCCTGCTCGGCGAGAAGACCGTGCTGAACGAACTGATCGCCTACCTCGATCTGGCCCGGTTGCCCGCCGAAGCGATGACGGCGCGCAGCCGCGTGCTGATGACGTATGCGCTGTGCGGATTCGCGAACTTCGGCAGCCTCGGCATCATGCTCGGCGGCATGAGCGCGATGCTGCCGGCGGAACGGCACGTCGAACTCGCACAACTCGGCGCGAAGTCGATCGCCGCCGGCCTGCTCGCCACTTGCACGACCGCGGCGCTGGTGGGCTTCATGGTCTGATGGATAATGGGGCGCAGCAAAGGAGATACCTCGTGCCGATCTTCGAATATGCCTGCCAGGACTGTGGCCGCGAGTTCGAGCAGCTCGTACGCTCGGATACGGTGCCGGAATGCCCGCAATGCCGCTCGACGCACCTCGAGAAGCGGCTGTCCGTTTTCGCGACCGCGTCCGCGGACGCGATGCCGGAGACAGCCGGCCCGTGCGGCAACTGCGGCCATCCCGACGGCCCGGGAAGTTGCGCGCTGCACTGAGTCCGGTCTTCGCGCTTCGGCGCGTCAGCAAGAACTTCCAGGGGCCGGTTTCTCGCGATAACCCGATCGGGGCGCCGCGCGGGCCTACGGTCCGGTCACGCACGTCGGCAGTTGCGCGACCGTGCACCCGTCGACATTGCAGGTGCAAAGCCCGCAGCGAACGTTGTTCTGGATGTTGGATTCCCAGACGTGCCCGGCCGGTGCCACGTTCGGAATCGGAGGATTGACGTACATCTCGAAGAACATCCGGACGTTCAGCGGATCGGCGCCGGGAATGTCGACGAGCGACCCGGCATTCGAACTTCCGGGCGCAGGAGCCGCGATCGTCGCGAGCGGCAATCTCCGCTCGTTGGGCCCGCCCCGATCGAGCGTCGCCTGCACCTCGACGTACACGGGCGGCTGGTCCGGTGCCCACGAGGGAACCGGCGCATTTCCGTCGTTGGCGATGCGCGCCCCGAGAAAGACCTTGTCGACGCTTCGCGTGCAGCTCACGTTGGTGACGATCAGGTCCGGAAGCTGCCAGGCCACGTCGGGCAAGACCATCACCGGCGCGACATGGGTCATCGCGAGATGTCCGTCGACGCACACGCCCGGGCTTCGCTCGCACATGCGCCGCTCGGTGTCATAGGCGCGGTAGATCTCGCAACCAGCGAGCGGCAGCGCCAACGCACAACCGACCGCCGCAGCCTGCGTCGCCCGAATAGTCGCACTGGTCGTTGCACGCATCGTCTTCCTCCCGGGAGACCCTGTTGTCCGACGGGCGACGATGCGGGTCAGGTGCCGTCGACCGTCTGGTGCTCCGCAGGAGAAGAGATTTCGAGCAGTTCGCAATCGCGGAACCAGCCCCGCAAGCTTCCGCGTCGATGACGGCGCGTCCCTGCTCGGCAGGAATTCATCAGACCCCCCATGGGCTCGCACTTCAAGCGACACCGCGTCAATCCGCGAGGGGACAGCGCCGCGAACAACGCCGCCACTTCGTCCCGGACTTCGACCGGTGCCGCGGTCAACGAGAAGTGTGCGGCATCGGAAATGTCGGGCGCGTCTTAGTCCGGTGCCGACTCCGGCACGGCCGGAGCGTCGGGCAGCCGGAAGCGGCGCACCAGCCCGGCCAGCACGTGGGCGCGGTCGCGCAACGCCGCCGCAGCCGTCGCGGTCTGCTCGACCAGCGTCGCGTTCTGCTGCGTCATGCCGTCGAGTTCCTGCACCGCCTGGTCGATCTGGCCGATGCCCGCGCTCTGCTCGCGTGCGCCGCTGGCGATCTCGTTCAGCAACTGGTTCACGCGCTGCGACGAGGCGACGATCTGCTCGATCCTGTCGCCGGCCTCGCGCACCACGCCGGTTCCGCTCTCGACCTGCGCCACGCTGCCGCTGATCAGCTCCTTGATTTCCCGCGCGGCGGCGGCGCTTCGCTGCGCGAGCGCCCGCACTTCGCCGGCGACGACCGCGAAGCCGCGACCCTGTCCGCCGGCGCGCGCGGCCTCGACCGCGGCGTTCAGCGCCAGGATGTTGGTCTGGAACGCGATGCCATCGATGGTGCCGATGATCTCGCCGATGCGCGCCGACGACGCGCGGATGCCCTCCATCGTAGCCACCACGTCGCGCATCGCGCGCCCGCCGTCTGCCGCGGCTTCGGCATTGTGTTCGGCGACGCGCGCCGCTTCCGCGGTGTTGTCGGACGTCGTCTTCACGGTCGACGTGATCTCCTCCATCGACGCGGCCGACCGTTCGAGGTTCGTGGCCGCGCGCCCGGTGCGCGCCGACAGATCGGTTGCGCCGCTGGCGATCTCGCTGCTCGAGCGCACGATGTCGTCGCTCGAATGGCGCACCTGCTGCACCATCGTCCGCAGCGAGTGCTGCATTCGGGCCAGGTCGAACATCAGCCGCGCCGGCTCGTCACGACCCCACGGCGTAGGGGTCGTTGTCAGGTCGCCGGTCGTCATCGCCGTCAGATGACGCTGGGTCTCCCTCACTCCGCCGTCCATCACGCGGTAGACGCACGCAAACAGGTAGCCGGCCAGCAGCAGCATCACAGCGATCACGCCCGCGAACCACTTCGCCTGCTGCACGACCCGCGCGTGCACGTCGCCGACGTAGACACCCGAGCCAACGATCCAGCCCCACGGCTCGAAGCCCATCACGTACGACACCCTGTCGACCGGCTGCTCGCTGCCCGGCTTCGGCCACGGATAGCCGACGAAGCCGCGCCCCTCCCTGCGCACGGTGTCGACAAACGCCTTGAACAGCGGCAGCCCGTCCGCGTCCTTGATCTCCGACAGGTCCTTGCCGTCGAGCTCCGGCTCGAGCGGATGCATGACCATGCGCGGCTGCATGTCGTTGATCCAGAAATGCTCGCTGCCGTCGTAGCGCAGCGTCGCGATCTGCTGCTTCGCCAGCCTCTGGGCCTGCTCGCGCGACATGTGGCCGGCAGCCTCCTGCGCCTGCGCCCAGGCGAGGATGCCGTGCGCGATTTCCACGTGCTGCCGCGTCGCATCGATGCGGTCCTTCAACATGCGATCCGACTGCTCCTTCAGCTGCCAGCCCATGATCGACAGCAGTGGCAGCAGGAACACGACCGACATCAGGAGCGACTTGGCCATGAAGTTCAGCTGCCGCAGCAGCCGCACGCCCGGAGCCCACAGGCCGTGGTAGGTGAAGAAGCCGTCGTCGACCTGGATCGGCCTCGAGGCCACGGGGCGCGAATCCACCACCCCCGCCTGCAGCATGGCTCCCATGGAAGTCGCTCTGTGATCGGAATGAGTTCGCGCGCTCGCGCCATGGCCGCTGAGGTCCGCGGCCACTACTGAGGCAAGTATCGGCGGCACACGCGCAGCGCTTCGGCCGAACACCGGCGCAAAGACGGGGCAATTCACGCGTTGGCCGTTCCGGCCCGCGCGGCGATCACAGCGGCGCGATGAAATCGCGCACGATCCGCTCGAACTCCGCCGGCTCTTCGGTCACGGAAAGATGCGCGGCAGCGGGGATCACGGCGAGCTTGCCGCGCAATTTGTCCGCGAGCGCCCTCGAAAACTCCACCGGCGTGCCTTGGTCGAGTTCGCCCGCGATCACCAGCGCGGGCAGCGCGAGTCGCGCCAGCCGATCGAGCGTATCGACGTCGCGCACGGCAAAGCAGCAGCCGAGATAGCCCGCGGCATCGGTGCTCAGGAGCCGGCGGCGGAAGCGCTCGACGATGGCCGGGCGCGCGGCGCGGAAGGCGTCGCTGAAGTAGCGCGCGAGCACCATGTCGGCGATCGCTGCCATGCCGCCGGCGCGCACCGCGTCGATCCGCTGCTGCCACAGCGGCAGGTTCTCCGGCGGATAGCGGCCGGTCGAGTTCGCGATCACCAGCGCCTGCACGCGCGCGGGATGGCGCAGCGCGAGTTCCTGCCCGACCATGCCGCCCATCGACAGGCCGATCCAGATCACCGGTCCGGCGCCGATCTCGGCGAGCAGGCGCTCGGCGTCGTCGGCGAGTTGGGCCATCGTGTACGCGCCGTCGGGCACGCCCGATCTCCCGTGGCCGCGATGGTCGTATGCGATCACGCGATGCTCGCGCGCGAGCGAGTTCGCCAGCGCATCCCACATCGAAAGATCGCAGCCGAGCGCGTGGCTGAGCACGATCGTGTGGCGCGGCGCACTCGGTGCACGCACGCTGAAGTGCAGCGCCGGCGCGCTCGACGTGCGCGCCGTGCGACCGGCACCCGGATGCGCGGCAACGAGCACGTCGCCCGGCCCCGGGGTCATGCCGATCTCGCGCAGCACCTTCTGCGCATGGCTGAACGCGGTGTTGGCCGCGGGCACGCCGGCGTAGATCGCGGCCTGCATCAGCACTTCCTTCACCTCGTCGGGCGTGAGCGCCGAGGCCGGCTCGCCGGTCAGCGCGGCGCGCAGGTGCAGTTCGAACTCCTCCCAGCGGCCGAGCGCGCAAGTGATCGCCAGCACGATCACCCGGCGCGTCTTCGGATCGAGCCCGGGACGGCCCCAGATGTCGTGCCAGGCATAACGCGAGATCAGGTTCTGGAATTCGGCGTTGAAGGCGGTCGCGTTGCCGAGCGAGCGGTCGACCCAGGCGTCGCCGAGGATCGCGCGGCGGTTGGCCAGCCCGCGCTCGAGGTCGTCATTGAATTCATGCTGGCTCATCGGCGGGTCCCCTTATCATGAGCGCAGTCTAAGTCCGCCGGAGAGGCCATGAGCCGCATCGTGTACGTGCTGAACGGCCCGAACCTGAACCTGCTCGGCCTGCGCGAGCCGGAGGTCTATGGCCGCGCCACGCTCTCCGACGTGCAGGACGAATGCACGCTGATCGCCGCCGAGCTGAAGCTCACGCTCGAGTTTCGGCAGAGCAACGCCGAGCACCAGTTGATCGAATGGATCCACGAGGCACGCACGCGCGCGGCCGGCATCGTGATCAACCCGGCGGCGTTCTCGCACACGTCGGTGGCGATCCTGGACGCGCTGAAGGCGTGCGCGTGCCCGATCATCGAGGTGCACGTCTCGAACATCCACGCGCGCGAACCGTTCCGGCACCACTCGTACGTGTCTTCGGTCGCGACAGGCGTGATCGCCGGCTGCGGCACGCAAGGCTATCTGTTCGCACTGCGGCGGCTGGCGGCGCTGATCGGCGAGTGAAGATCGTCGCCCCGGCGCGGCCCTGGGGCGACGGCAGCGGGCGAGTCGGCGCCGGGATCGATTCACCGGCGCTCCCCGCCTGCGCCGGTGACGACGCGCTCAAGGTGCGGATGCGCGATCGCGGCAGTATGAGCCGAGCACACGGTCGACCAAACTGCCGGCGAGACCGGTCGCAGCCTGCGGATCGAACAGGCGGTCGAGTTGCTCCGCGGATAGATGCGCCGCGACCTCGGGCGTGGCCGCGAGCACGTCGCGCAGCGCACGCCTCTGCCCGGCCGCCGTGCGCGCGCACGCTTCGACCAGCTGATGCGCGGCGGGCTTGCCAATCCTCTGCGCCAGCGCCATCGCCACCGCCTCGGCAAAGATCAGTCCGCGCGTGGCGTCGAGATTCGCGCGCATCCGGTCGACGTCGACCTCGAGCCCTTCGATCGCTCCGCGCACCTGCCGCAAGGCGCCGCCGGCGAGCAGCACGATCTCCGGCAGCGTGTCCCACTCGGCGTGCCAATTGCCCAGCCCGCGCTCGTGCTCCTGCGGCATCGCCGCGAGCATCGTCGCCACCAGCCCCGGCACGCGCGTAGCGGCGGCGAGCGCGAGCGCGGCTCCGACCGGGTTGCGCTTGTGCGGCAGGGTCGACGACCCGCCCTTGCCTTCCGCCGCGGGCTCGAACGCCTCGGCGATTTCGGTCTGCATCAGCGACGCGAGATCGCGCGCGATCTTGCCGAGCGTGCCGGTCAGGATCCCGAGCGTCGCGGCGATCTCGGCAAAGCGGTCGCGCTGCGCGTGCCACGGCATGTCCGGCAGCGCGAGGCCGAGTTCGTCGGCAAGCGCCTGCGCGACCGCAAGCCCGCGCTCGCCGAGCGCCGCCAGCGTGCCGGCCGCACCGCCGAACTGCAGCACGAAGAGCCGCGGCGCGAGCTGCGCCAGCCGCTGCCGGTCGCGTTCGAGCGCGGCGAGCCAGCCGGCCGCCTTCAGCCCGAACGTGACCGGCGTCGCATGCTGCAGCCACGTGCGGCCTGCCATCGGCGTGGCCTTGTACCGTTCCGCCAGCGCAGCGAGCGCATGCGCCAGCGCATCGGCATCGGCCTCGACCAGCGGCAGCGCGCGCTGCAACTGCAGCACCATGCCGGTGTCGATCGCATCCTGGCTGGTCGCGCCCCAATGCACGCGGCGCGCCGCATCGGCGTCGGCCGCCTCGACCGCATGCGTCAGTTGCCGGACCAGCGGAATCGCGAGGTTGCCGGCCGCGACCGACCGTTGCGCCAGTTCGTCGAGGTCGATCCGCCGCGCGTCGCACGCGGGCGCGATCGCCGCCGCGGCGTGCGCCGGAATCACGCCGCACTTCGCCTGCGCCGTGGCGAGCGCGCGCTCGAAGTCGAGCATCGCCTGCACGCGCGCCTGTTCGGAGAAGCAGGCGCGCAGCGCGTCGGTCGTGAACAGCGGCAGCACGCTCAAAGATCGAAGAACACGGTTTCGCGCTCGCCCTGGAGCACGATGTCGAAGCGATAGGCGTCGCGCTCCCTGAGCGCGATCAGCGTCGAGCGCCGCTCGGCGGGCACCTGCGCCAGCAGCGGGTCATCGGCATTCGATGGCTCGTCGCCGAAGTAGATCCGGGTGACGAGCCGCTTGAGGATCCCGCGCGCGAACACCGACACGTTGACGTGCGGCGCCTGCAGTCCGCCGCCGGCCGGCACGCGTCCGGGCTTGATCGTGCGGAAACGGAAGCGACCCTGCGCGTCGGTCGGTACGCGGCCAAAGCCGCGGAAGCCCGCTTCGGGCGGCAGAGCGCGCGCGTCTTCCGGATGCGCGTAGCGGCCGTGCGCATCGGCCTGCCACAGCTCGATCAGGCCGTCGGTGATCGGCTGACCATCGCCGTCGACGAACGTGCCTTCGATCGCGATGCGCTCGCCGCTCGCGCTCTCGCCGGCGAGGTCGCCGGTATTCAGCCACGTCATGCCGATCGACAGATACGGGCCGACGGTCTGCCACGGCGTCGCGTAGAGCATCGCGCCGCCTATTCGCCCGGCGAGCGGTATTCGAGCGGCGTGCCGGCGCGGCCGCGCAGCACGATGTCGAATTCGAACGCGTGCGCGAAATCGGGCACCGTGCGCGTCCAGTCGAAGCGCGCGATCAGCCGGTTGCGCGCGTTGGCGTCGGGCGTCGCATTGAAGATCGGATCGAACGGCAGCATGTCGTCGCCCGGGAAGTACATCTGCGTGACGAGCCGCTGCGCGTACGCGGTGCCGAACAGCGAGAAGTGGATGTGCGCGGGCCGCCAGGCGTTGTAGTGGTTGGCCCAGGGATACGAGCCGGGACGGATCGTCAGGAACGTGTAGCGGCCGTCGTCGTCGGTCAGCGTGCGTCCTTCGCCGACGAAGTTCGGATCGAGCGGCGCGTTCCACTGGTCGCGCTTGTGCCGGTAGCGCCCCGCCGCGTTGGCCTGCCACACCTCGATCAGCGCGTTGCGCACCGGCCGGCCATTTTCGTCGAGCACGCGGCCGTGCACGACGATGCGCTGGCCGAGCGGCGCGTCGCTGCCGTGCGCGGTCAGGTCGCTCATGTTGCCGGCCTTGTCCTTCCTGATCAACTCCTTGCCGAACACCGGCCCGGTGACTTCGGACAGCGTCTGCGTCAGCGCGACCAGCGGCTGGCGCGGCGAGCGAAGCACGCTCGATGCATACGGATCGAAGCGGTCGGGCGGTTGCGTGTTCGGAAACGGCCGGCGATACGGGGCGATCCCGGCCATCGTCACACCCGTTCGATGACCAGCGCGATGCCCTGCCCGACGCCGATGCACATCGTGCACAGTGCATAGCGACCGCCGCCGCGGGCGAGCTGGTACGCCGCGGTTGTCACCAGCCGCGCGCCGCTGGCGCCGAGCGGGTGCCCGAGCGCGATCGCGCCGCCGTTCGGATTCACGTGCGCGGCGTCGTCGGGCAGAGCCAGTTCGCGCGTGACCGCGAGCGCCTGCGCGGCGAACGCCTCGTTCAGCTCGATCACGTCCATCTGCGCGAGCTTCAGATTCGCGCGCTCGAGAACCTTGCGCGTGGCCGGCGCCGGGCCGATGCCCATGATGCGCGGCGCCACGCCCGCCACGGCTGCGGCGACCACGCGCGCTCTCGGCGTCAGCCCGTGCTTGCGCGCGGCCGCCTCGCTGGCCAGCAGCAGCGCGCACGCGCCGTCGTTCACGCCCGAGGCATTGCCGGCGGTCACGGTGCCGTCGGGCTTGACCACGCCCCTGAGCTTGCCCAGCGCCTCGAGCGTCGTCTCGCGCGGATGCTCGTCGCGCTCGACGATCGTCGCCTCGCCTTTCTTCTGCGGGATCGAGACCGGCACGATCTCCTGCGCCATGCGGCCGGAAGCGATCGCCGCCAGCGCACGGCTCTGGCTCCTCAGCGCGAACGCGTCCTGGTCCGCGCGCGCGATGCGGAACTGCGCGGCGACGTTCTCCGCGGTTTCCGGCATCGAATCGATGCCGTACTTCTCCTTCATCTTCGGATTGACGAAACGCCAGCCGATCGTCGTGTCGTGGATCGCCGCCGCGCGCGAATACGCGCTGTCCGCCTTCGGCAGCACGAACGGCGCACGCGACATGCTCTCCACGCCGCCGGCGATCACGAGCGATGCTTCGCCGACCTTGATCGTGCGCGCGGCGGCGGCTACCGCGTCGAGGCTCGAGCCGCACAGGCGGTTGACGGTGCAGCCCGGCACGTCCTGCGGCAGGCCCGCGAGCAGCAGCGCCATGCGGCCGACGTTGCGGTTGTCCTCGCCTGCCTGGTTGGCGCAGCCGTAGATCACGTCGTCGAGCGCGCCCCAGTCGACGCCGCGGTTGCGCTCCGCGAGCGCCCGGATCGGGATCGCGGCCAGATCGTCGGTGCGTACCGCCGACAGGCTGCCGCCGTAGCGGCCGATCGGCGTGCGGATCGCGTCGCAGATGAAGGCTTGCTCCATTTCGTCCCTCGCGAATCAGAAGATGTGAAACTTTCCACTGCGCGTCCGGATCTCGGCCTTGCAGGGCGCGCTCGCGCCGGAATCTTCATGCCTTCTCAGCGGCGCGCGAACAGCCGCCGCAGGAAGATCTTCAGGAAGCTCCAGAAACCGAATCTGGCCTGCGGCAGCGGCTTGGACAGATCGGCGTCGACGTGCACCTTGGTCTCCTCGAGCTCGGCCCTGGCGCGCGCGCGCACGCGCGCATCGAAGGCTTCGAAGAATTTCTCCGCCATGGCGCCGGCGGCCGCGTCGATCAGCCGGGAACCGACCTGCGCCAGCTTGCCGCCGACGTGCACATTGGCGACGTACGACAGCCTTGTGCCCGCGCCCTCGTCGGCCAGCGCCACGTGCACCTCGCCGCGCGCGAAGCCGGCGGCCCCGCCCGAGCTGTCGAACTTCATCGTGTACGCGTTCGGCGCGTCGACATCCGCCAGTTCGACCCCGCCCTTGAAACGCGATTTGACGGGTCCGATCGCGGCATTCATCGTGACGTCGTAGCGGCTCTCCCCGACCGCGGTGAAGCTCTCGCAGCCCGGAACGCACGCCTTCAGCATCTCGATGTCGTTCAGCGCCGTCCAGGCAGTCATGCGATCGACCGTCAGTACCTGTTCGCCCTTGAGTTCCACTGTTCCGTCCCTCGCCTTCTTGGTGTTGTCTGCGTCAGCGTTCGCGCCAGATCCTGCAGGCTGTCGATATTGTGCACCGGCAGGAAGGCGTCGACGTGCGGCAGCATCGCCCGGATGCCGCGCGCCTTCGGTTCGAACGCGTCGTACCGCAGCAGCGGATTGAGCCACACCAGGCGCCGGCACGACTTGGCCAGCCGCTCCGTCTCGCGCGCCAGCAGCTCCGTGTCGCCGTGCTCGAGTCCGTCGGTGACCAGCAGCACGGTCGGGCTGCCCGCCAGCACGCGCCGCGCCCAGTGCAGGTTGAAGTCGCGCAGCGCGTGCGCGATGCGCGTTCCGCCCGACCAGTCGTCGACCGCCTGCACCACCGCGGCCACCGCGACGTCGGGATCGCGCGACGCGAGCTGGCGCGTGATCGGCGTCAGCCGCGTGCCGAACACGAAGGCCTGCGTGCGATGCTCGGCGCCGCCGATGGCGACCAGCGCGTGCAGGAAGTGCAGGAACATGCGCGAGTAACGGCTCATCGAGCCGGAGATGTCGACGATCACGACCAGCGGCTCGGGCCGCGTGCGGCTCGTGCGGCGCGGCAGGTCTGCGATGTCGCCGCCGTGGCGCGCAGCGTCGCGCAGAAGCTTGCGCAAGTCGATCTTCGGGCCGCGCGCCGACGGCACGTAGCGGCGCGTGACGAGCTGCGCGAAGAACGGCCGCAGCTCGTGCAGCATCTTCTTCGCGGCATTCCACTCCGCGGTGGTCATCGTGTCGAAGTCGGCCTTGCGCAGCAGCTCGCGCTCGGACCATGTCAGCGTGGCGTCGACCTCGATCCGCTCCTCCGCGGCGCGCGGTTGCGGCGGCTGCGGCGCGCCCTTGAACAGCGCCTCGCCGAGCCGGCGGTTCTCCGGCGGCGGCGGCGCGCCCGGCTTTTCCTTCACCTGCGGCAGCAGCAGCCGCAGCATCTGGCCCAGCAGGTCGGGGTCCTTCCAGAAGATGTGGAACGCCTGGTCGAACAGCAGTCGGTGCTCGGCGCGGTCGATCAGGCACGCGGCCAGCGTGGCGTGGAAATCCCGCCGCGACTCGATGCCCGCCACGCGCAGCGCCTGCAGCGCGAGCAGCACGCGGTCGGTGCCGACCGGCACGCCGGCACTGCGCAGCACACGCGCGAAGTGCACCACGTTCTCGGCCAGCCGGCCGGGCAGGATGTCAGGCGATGCTGCCGGCATGACTGGTAGCGCGGCCGCGCTCGCGGTCGATCCAGCAGGCGGCGAGAACGAACAGCCATTGCGCCTGGCCGACCCACGCGATCGCCGCCACCGACGGCGGCGGCGGCCCGAACGTGCCGGCGACGAAGATCGCGGCGAGCGATGCCGACAGCGCCCACAGCGGCCAGCGATTGAGCCGCGGCGCGGCGCGCACGGCGAGCAGAAGACCCGCCGCGAGCAACCCGAGTTCGAGCACGATCGTCGCGGCGGTCGACTTCCAGATGCCGAAGCCGAACGCGAGCGCGCCGCCGGGCACTAGCGGCAGGTCGGGGCGATGCACGATCAGGTCGAGGAACCAGTGACTGACGACGAGAGCGGCCACCACCAGCGCGCCATGCCGATCGCGCGCGCCCGCGAACACGATTGCCCCCGCCACGGCGGCCCAGACCGCCATCATCAGCAGGCTGTGCGACCACGGGTAGCTGACGAACACGAGTGGGCTGGCGCCGCCCAGCGCGGGATCGATGCGCACCGACTCGCGGCCCGCAAGCAGCAAGACCGGCCACAGCAGGTCGGGCCATTGCGCGGCCAGGAAAAGCGTGCCGAGCGACGTGCGCGGCGCGAGCTTCTTCGCCGCCAGCGCGATGCCGTAGTGGCCGATGAACATTGGACCGCGCGTCAGGCGGCCATCTCCGCGCGCACCTTCTCGACCAGGCGTGCCGCTTCGGTGCCCTGCATGCGGGCGATGTCGTCCTGGTACTTCAGCAGCACGCCGAGCGTGTTGTTGACCGTCTCCGGCTCCAGCACGACCGCATCGAGCGCCAGCAGCGCGCGCGACCATTCGATCGTCTCCGACACGCCCGGCAGCTTGTACAGGTCGATCTGCCTGAGCTGCTGCACGAACGCGACGATCTGCCGCGACAACGCCTCCTTCGCATCGGGCACCTTGCGGCGGACGATCTCGAGCTCGCGCGCCGCGTTCGGGTAGTCGACCCAGTGGTAGATGCAGCGGCGCTTGACCGCGTCGTGGATTTCGCGCGTGCGGTTGGACGTGATGATCACGATCGGCGGCACGTCGGCGCGCACGGTGCGCCACTCCGGGATCGTGATCTGGAAATCCGACAGCACTTCGAGCAGGTAGGCCTCGAACGGCTCGTCGGTGCGGTCGAGTTCGTCGATCAGCAGCACCGGCGGCACCGCGTGCGGCAAGAGCGCGCGCAGCAGCGGCCGCTCGATCAGGAAGCGGCCGGTGAAAAGCCCCGCCGCGACCTGCTCGCGCGCCTCGTGCGTGGCTTCCGCCAGCCGGATCTCCAGCATCTGGCGCGCGTAGTTCCATTCGTACGCAGCGGAGTTGACGTCGAGCCCCTCGTAGCACTGCAGCCGGATCAGCTCCGCGCCCAGCCCCGCGGCGAGCACCTTGGCGATCTCGGTCTTGCCGGTGCCGGGTTCGCCCTCGAGGAACAGCGGCCGATTCAGTTTCAGCGCGAGGAAGACCGCGGTGGCGAGCTGGCGGTCGGCGACGTAGTTCTGCTCGGCCAGCAGCGCGGCAGTGGCATCGATGGATTTCAGGTCGGCAGGAGTCATGGGCGGCGGGTCCGGTGTGCCGATGCGAGATTACTCGATCGAGCCTCACCTCGCGCCGCCGCTCAACGCTGGATCGTGCAGGCCTTGCCGGGACGCGTCGCCTTGCGCAGGTAAGCGATCAGGTCGGCACGCTCGCGCGCGTCGGGCACGCCGGCGTAGGTCATCGCGGTGCCGGGCACCGCGCGCATCGGTTCGCGCAGGAAGCGGTCGAGCGTGCGCGCGTTCCACACGATGCCCGAGTCCCTCATCGCCTGCGAATAGCCGTCGAAGCCGGGCGCGGTGCCGGCCCTGCGGCCGAACAGCCCGCAGTGCTGCGGGCCGGTACGGTTGCCTTCGATCGAGTGGCACGCCGCGCAGCGCGAGTAGACCTCCTGGCCGCGCGCGAGCTGCGCCGGGTCCGCGGCATGCGCGCGGGCCGCGCACGCAAGCAGCGCGGCGACCGCGGCGCGCGCGATCATGCGACGAACGCGATCGGCACCACCGGCGATTCGGCGAGCGCGTTGCGCAGCACCGCCCAGTGCATCGCCTCGTCGCCGAGGATGCTGGCGGCAACCTTGGCCAGTTCGCGATCGCCGAACAGCGGCACCGCGCCCAAGTAGGCGGACACCGCGCCCTTTTCCAGCCCGGCCGCGAAACGCAGCACGTCGGCCTGCGTCTTCAGCTTCTCGACCGGGAACTGGTAGTTCTTGCGCGCCTCGACCGCCTTGCCGCCGAGCTTGATCACGGTCGATTCCAGCGCCTCGGCGTGCGCCTTGTGGTGGCCCTGGAACACATGTGCTAGCGCCAGCGCGTCGCCCTTCAGCAGCCCGCTGTCGGCGCCGACCTGATACGCCGCGATCGCCTCGTATTCGGCGCCGAGCGCCGTGTTCAGGATGCGCGCGTCGCCGGCGGCGTCCACGTGCTTCGATTGCGCGGCCGCCAGCGCGTCGCGGCCGCCCAGCAAGGCGACCGCCGCCGCCGACAGCGTCAGTCCGGTGGTCGACAGCGCGCGCCGGCGCGCCAGTGAAAGGGCGTGCGCAGGCACGCCGAATGACAGCCTCATGGTCGGCTCCTTGGTGAAGAGTTGCGGGAGAAAGGCGGCAAGCCGGGCGTAATCAGCAAGCGCTGCGCCAGCTCGGCCAGCACGTGCACGACGACGGCGTCGCAGCGCGCACCGTCGAATGCGAACGCCTGCGGGATCTCGCCCTCGAGTTCGGCGCCGAGCGCGTCGCGCAGCAGGGCGCGGGCACGCAGGAAGCGCGTCTTGACGACGTCGGCACTGACGCCGAGAGCGCGCGCGGCGTCCTCCACCGACATCTCCTGCACCGCGCGCAGCATGAACACGCTGCGGTACAGCGGCGGCAGGCGGTCGATCGCGCGCTCCAGCAGCGCGCGCATCTCGGCGCGCTGCGCGGCCGACTCGGGTGCCTCGCGTTCCGGCGCGGGAAATGGCATCGGCATCTCGTCTGGATCGAGGGATTCGACGGCGTGCAGATCGAGCGGCTCGGTCGCGTGCCGGCGCCGCCGCAGATCGAGCGCGACGTTCAGCGCGATGCGCGTCAGCCAGGTCGTCAGCCGCGCGTCACCGCGAAACGATGCGAGCCGCGTGAACGCGTTCAGCCACGCCTCCTGCACGGCATCCTGCGCGTCGGCGTCGCTGTCGAGCACGCCCCGCACCGCGCGGAACAGCAAGCGGTTGTGCCGGCGCATGATCAGTTCGAACGCGGCCGCCTCGCCGCCCAGCGCGGCCGCCACCAGCGCGCCGTCAGCGGCGGTCGAGGTCGATGCAGCGGCGTGGAGTGGGTGGAGAGTGTGCATGGCGCGCTCGCGGGCCTGTCATTGGACGACGCGACCGTACGAAAAGTGACACACGACCCTTGCTTGTTTGGGGTCTATGTGCCGCGCGCGCGCTGAACCCGAGCCAGCGCCGCCTCGAGAATATCGAGCGCGCGCATCATCTGCGCCTCGGTCGTGATGAGCGGCGGCGTCAGCGTCAGGACGTTGCCCATCGTCGTCTTGAACGACAGTCCGTCGGACAACGCTTCGTAGAGCACGGCCTCGGCGGCGTCGGCGTCGGGCGTCTTCGCGTCGCGGTCGGAGACCAGTTCGATGCCGATCAGGAAGCCGCGCCCGCGCACGTCGCCGACCAGCCGATAGAGGTCGCGCCAGGTCTGGAGCCGCTCGAGCGCCTTGCCACCGACCCGCGCGGCCTGCTCGACCAGGCCCTCGTCCTCTATCACTCGCAGCGTTTCCAGCGCCGCGCGGCTCGTGACCGGGTTCTTCTCGTGCGTGTAGTGCCCGAACGCGTACGAAGCGCCGACATCGAGTTCGGCGCGCGCGATCACCGCCGCGATCGGCAGCACGCCGCCGCCGAGCGCCTTGCCCAGTACAAGGATGTCGGGCTCCACCGCGTCGTGCTGGCACGAGAACCAGCGTCCCGTCTTGCCGAGCCCGGTCGGAATCTCGTCGAATATCAGCAAGGTGCCGTGCGCGCGGCACGCGTCGCGCACCGCCTGCCAGTAACCGGGCGGCGGCAGGTACGGCACTGCGCGCGCGGGCTCGGCAATGATCGCCGCCACGTCGCCTTCGCGTTCGAGCACGTAGCGCACCATCGCCGCGCAGGCGAGCTTGCAGCGGTCCAGATACGGCTGCCCGCGTTGATCGACTTCATGTCCGAAGGCACAGCGATAGCAGCCGAACGGCGCGACGTGTTCGGTGCCCGGCAGCAGCGGGCCGATGGAGCCTGAGCGGAACAGCGACTCGCCGCCGACGCTCGACGCGCCCAACCCGGCGCCGTGGAACGCGTCCCAGAACGACAGCGTCTTGAAGCGGCCGGTCGCGGCGCGCGCGAGCTTGATCGCGACCTCGACCGCGTCCGAGCCGCCGGTGGTGAACAGCACCTTCAACAGCCTGCCCGGCGCCAATTGCGCGAGCTTCTCCGCCAGTTCGACCGCCGGCTCGCAGGCGTAGCGGCGCGGCGCGAAGGACAGTCGGTCGAGCTGGTCGCGGATCGCGGCCAGCACGCGCGGATGCGCGTAGCCGACGTGGTGGACGTTGTTGCCGTGGAAATCCATGTAGCGGCGGCCGACCATATCCTCGATCCAGATGCCCTCCGCCTTGCGGATGCCGTTCAGGCACGGCGTCGATACCGACTGGTGCAGGAAGGCGCGGCTGTCGCGCTCGAGCAGCGCGCGTGTGCCGGCATCCAGGTGCGCGGCCTGCCACTGCGCGCGGCGCGACGAGAGATTCACGTCGCCTTCGGAAGGGGTTGGTGCAGACTTCGCGGGATTCGTCATGTTCTTCCACCGGTTCGGCGCTTCGGCCACTTGGGACCTATAGGTTCCTAGCGTAGCTTCTGCACGCGGGTTGCGCGCACCCGCCCGCGTGCTACGTTTGCCTGGCACTGTCTCGCGAGGCCCGCCATACGCACCCCATCGAGCATCCGGATCGGCATCGTCTTCGGGCTCGCCGCGCTCGCTTCCTGCGGGGGCGGCAGCGATGGCAGCGGCGGCCAGAGCGCGGCGCTCGCGTGGTACGCGACCTGCGGCGACCCGGTGTGCGGCGGTTACCGAGGACCCTTTCCCGGCGTGCCGCTGTGCTCCACCGAGAAGGCCGGCGCTGCCTGCTCGACCGCCAACGCCGAGTGCGACCCGAAGGACTCCTGCGACGCGCGCCTGCGCTGCACCGACAAGGATCCGAAGCAACAGGTGGGCGGATGCCCGATCTCGCGCGCCGCATTCAAGCAGGACATCCGCTACCTCGACGATGGGCAGCGCGCGCAGCTCTGGCGCGAGCTGCAGTCGCTGAAGCTCGCCACCTATCGCTACCGCGACTCCGGGCCTGTCGGCGCACAGCGGCTCGGTTTCCTGATCGATGACGTTCAACGCAGCGGCGGCAGCCTGGCGAAGCTCGCGGTCGATGCCGAGCACGATCAGGTCGATCTGTACGGCTATGTCAGCCTCGCGGTCGCGGCGCTGCAGGTCCAGGCGCGGCAGATCGAGGCGCTGCAGTCCGAGGTCCGGCAGTTGCGGCAGGCGATCGCGCAGCGCGAGGCCGATCGCGGCACGCCCGGCAGCGACCGGCGCTGAACGCGCGCCCCGATCGACGCACCTCGTCACGCGACTTGACATGGACACGACAGCGACCGCGGCGCCCGAGGAGCCCGGCATCGCTGCCGTCACGTTCCTGTTCACCGACATCGAAGGCAGCACGCGCCTGTGGGAACAGGAGCCGCAGCGGATGCGGACCGCGCTGGCGCGGCACGATGCGCTGTCGCGCGCGCTGGTCGAGCGCAACGGCGGCACGGTGGTGAAGATGACCGGCGACGGCGTGCACGCGGCGTTCGACGATCCGCTCGCGGCGCTCGCCGCCGCGATCGACCTGCAGCTCGCGCTCGTGGGCAACGATGAAGTCGATCTGGCGCTGCAGGTGCGCTGCGGGCTGCACCTCGGCGCCGACGAGCGCCGCGACGGCGACTTCTACGGCCCCGAGGTCAATCGCGCGGCGCGCATCATGAGCGCCGCGCACGGCGGCCAGATCCTGTTGTCGCAGCGGTTGGCCGAGCTGGTGTCGCCGCGCCTGCCGGCGGGCGTGTCGCTGCGCGATCTGGGCGCGGTGCGGCTGCGCGACCTGGCGCAGCCGGAGCGCGTGGTCCAGGCCGTGCATCCGCGGCTGCGCGCGGACTTTCCGGCGCTGCGGTCGCTCGAAGCCACGCCGAACAACCTGCCGCAGCAACTGAACTCGTTCGTCGGCCGCGGC
>JAKORH010000148.1 GCA_029777935.1 Pseudomonadota bacterium | reverse complement strand
CGTCTCGGCAAAGCTTCTGAGCTTGCGCGAGTGCAGCTTTTCCGGCGGCTGGTCGCGGAGGATTTCCATTGCCCTCAGCCCGATCTGGAAATGGCGGGCCACCTGCGTGCGGTAGAAGTCTGACGCCATGCCGGGCAGCTTCAGTTCGCCATGCAGCGGCTTATCGGAGACGCAGAGCAGGGTGCCGTAAGGCACGCGGAAGCGGAAGCCGTTGGCGGCGATGGTCGCGCTCTCCATGTCGAGCGCGATGGCGCGGCTCTGGCTGAAGCGTCGTCGCGGCGTCTGCTGCGGCAGCAGTTCCCAGTCGCGGTTGTCGGTGCTGGCGACGGTTCCGGTGCGCATGATGCGCTTCAGTTCGTAGCCGGAAAGCTGCGTCACTTCGGCGACCGCCTGCTCCAGCGCGACCTGGATCTCGGCCAGCGCCGGGATCGGCACCCAGGTCGGCAGGTCCTCGTCGAGCACGTGGTCCTCGCGCACGTAGCCGTGCGCCAGCACGTAGTCGCCGAGCTGCTGTGTGGTGCGCAGCCCCGCGCAGTGGCCGAGCATGATCCACGCGTGCGGCCGGAGCACCGCGATGTGATCGGTGATCGTCTTGGCGTTGGCCGGCCCGACGCCGATGTTGACCATCGTGATGCCGGCGCCGTCGTCGCGCACGAGGTGATACGCCGGCATCTGCGGCAGCCGCGCCGGCGCGCCGGCGCGCCGCCCGCCGCCGCCTGCCCGAGCCGCGTGACCACGTTGCCCGGCTCGACGAATGCGGCGTAGCCGTGCGCGGCGGGATCGGCCGTCTGCATCAGCTCGCGGCCGAGCCGCACGAACTCGTCGATGTAGAACTGGTAGTTGGTGAACAGCACGAAGTTCTGCACGTGCTCGGGCGACGAACCGGTGTAGTGGCGCAGCCGGTGCAGCGAATAGTCCACGCGCGGCGCGGTGAACAGCGCCAGCGGCTGCGCCTCGCCGGGTCGCGGCTCGAACGTGCCGTTGGCGATGCCGTCGTCCATGCTGGCCAGATCCGGCAGATCGAACAGGTCGCGCATCCGCAGCCGCCGCTCGGCCGCCAGGGTGCCCTCGAAGTAGTCGTCGTCGGCGAGCGCGAAATGCACCGCGACCGGCTGCCGGCTGGTGCCGATCTCGAGCGCCACGCCGTGGTTGGCGCGCAGCAGTTCGAACTGCTCGAGGTAATAGCGCTCGAACAGGTCCGGCCGCGTCAGCGTGGTTTCGAAGATGCCGGGTCCCTCGACGAAGCCGTAACTGAGGCGCGAATCGGCGCGCGCGACCGTGTCGATGCGCACGCGCACGAACGGATAGCACGCGCGCACGCGTTCCGGCGGATCCTCACCAGCGACGAAGCGCTCGAGCGCTTCGCGCAGGAACCCGGTGGACCATGCATAGATCGCGCGCACCTGCGCCAGCGCGGCGCGCGGGTCGTCGAAGTGCTGCGGCGGAATGAAGGCGGGTGTCAGCACGAGCAAACGTCGGAAGTCGTGGTCGATTGTGCCGGATTCCGGCCGGCCGGTGCCCCGTCGCAGCGTGCGGCGCTGCCGCTCACCGCGCAGTCGCGAACGGCTGCAGCGCCTGCCGGATGTCGTCCGGCAGCTCGATGGCGCGATGATCCGCGAGGTCGGTGGTGACGAGCACCTGCGTGGCGCTGATGCGGCGGTCGGCGCCGACGTGAAACTCGTGCGCCAGCGAGAACGAACGCCGGCCGAGGCGGTCCAGCCAGATACTGTGCGTCACCGTCTCGCCGATGCGGCTCGGTGCGATGAAGTCGCATTGCAGGTGCACCGTCGGCAGGCCGATGCGGCGCACGTCGACGACCTGCGCGTAGCCGAGGCGCAGGCCCCGGTTGAAGAAGTCCTCCACGCCGTCGTTGATCATGACCATGTACTGCGGGAAGAACACGATGCCCGCCAGATCGCAGTGCGAGAAGCGGATGTCGACCTGGCGGTCGAAGCAGCGCGTCGATTCCAGGCGCCGCACGGACGCAGACCTCATCGCGGCTACTCCTTCACCGCTCCGGTCATCCCCGCCACGTAGTACTCGACGAAGAACGAATACAGGATCGCCACCGGCAGCGAGCCGAACAGCGCGCCGGCCATCAGCGCACCCCAGTGGTAGACGTCGCCCTCGACCAGTTCGGTGACGACGGCAACGGGCACCGTCTTGAACTCGGACGAGGAGACGAACGTCAGCGCGTAGATGAATTCGTTCCACGACAGCGTGAAGGCGAAGATGCCGGCCGAGATCAGCCCCGGCACCGCGAGCGGCAGCACGATCCTGGTCAGGATCTGCCAGCGGCTCGCGCCATCGATCAGCGCGCACTCCTCCAGCTCGAACGGGATCGAGCGGAAGTAGCCCATCAAGAGCCACGTGCAGAACGGGATCAGGAAGGTCGGATAGGTCAGGATCAGCGCCAGCCGCG
>JAKORH010000147.1 GCA_029777935.1 Pseudomonadota bacterium | reverse complement strand
TGTTCGTGATGACCGACCTCGACATCGGCATGAACCAGCGACTGTGCCGGCCGTTCGAATGGATTGATGAGCGCCCGCTGGACCGCGGCAAGGTGATGACGGCCGAGGAACTGGAGGCCGGGCGCGACTTCGGCCGCTACAAGGACGTCGACGGCGACGGCATTCCGTGGCGCACGCTGCCCGGCACGCATCCGACACTCGGCAGCTACTTCACCCGCGGCACCACGCGCGACCCGTACGCGCGCTATTCCGAGCGCGGCGAAGATTACGTCTACAACGTGCAGCGGCTGCTGCGCAAGTTCGCGACCGCCGCCACGCTGGTACCGCAGCCGGTGCAGCGGAAAAGCGCGCGCAGCACGCGCCTCGGGGTGATCTACTTCGGCTCGACCGCGCCGGCGCTGGACGAGGCGCTGGACGCGCTGGCGCAGGCCGGCATCCATCTGGACGCGATGCGGCTGCGCGCGTTCCCGTTTGCCAGCGGCGTGGCCGAGTTCATCGCCGCGCACGAGGTGGTGTTCGTGGTCGAACAGAACCGCGACGCACAGATGCGCACGCTGCTGGTGAACGAACTCGATATCGATCCGGCGCGGCTCGAGCCGGTGCTGCACTACGACGGCACGCCGATCACCGCGCGCTTCATCACGCAGTCGATCACCGAGCATGTACATGCCGAGGCCAGCGCGCCGCGGCACCGCACCCGTGAAGTCGCCAGGGAGCCCAGCGCATGACCTATCTCGCGAAACCGCGTCTGCATCACCCGTCGCTCGCGACCAACAAGGTCGGCTACACGCGGCGCGACTACGAGGGCAAGATTTCGACGCTGTGCGCCGGCTGCGGCCACGACTCGGTGACCGCCGCCATCGTGCAGGCATGCTTCGAGTTGTCGCTGCCGCCCCAGAGCGTCGCGAAGCTCTCGGGCATCGGTTGCTCGTCGAAGACGACTGCCTACTTCGTGGGCGGCGCCCATGGCTTCAATTCGGTGCACGGTCGCATGCCCGCGGTCGCCACCGGTGCGAATGCCGCGAACCGCACGTTGAACTACATTGGTGTG
>JAKORH010000146.1 GCA_029777935.1 Pseudomonadota bacterium | reverse complement strand
TGGACGCGCGAAGGCGGGCAAGCACCCAGCCTTCGCGCTGCACCTGCTGTACTGGCACCTGCCGGCGTTCATGACGGGCCTGAAGCGCACACCGCCGTCCTTCCTGCGCGAGCTGACCGGATGAAGCTCGACTGGCTGCGCGCCGACATCGCCAGCGCACGGCGGGCGAGCGCCCTGCTCGTGCTGCTGCTCGCGTGCTCGATGCTCGCCAACGTGATGCTCGCGATCCTCGCGATGCACATGGCCGGGCGCGAGCGCGTGGTCGTGGTGCCGCCCAGCATCAGCAAGACCTTCTGGGTCGAGTCCGAGCGCGTCAGCGCCGAGTACCTCGAACAGATGGCCTACTTCCTCCTGCAGCTCACGCTGAACGTCACGCCGCAGAGCGTCGACCACCAGTCGCGGGTCCTGCTCCAGTACGCCGCGCCGGCCTCCTACGGCGAGTTGCGCGCCGTGCTCGCGAGTGCGGCCGAGCGCGTCAAGCGCGATGGCGCGTCCACCGTCTTCAGCGCGCAGGACCTCGCCGTCGACGAGCGCGGACAGCGCGTGGGCGTGCGCGGCGTGCTCACCACGTTCATCAGCGACCGCCGGGTGTCCGAGGCCTCGAAGGGCTACGCCATCGAGCTGCAGTACGCCGGCGGCCGCATCTTTCTGAAGGCGTTCCGGGAGACCAACCCCAATGATCCGCTCGAGATCCAAGCGCAGTCCCAGCTTCGCCTGGCTCCTGCTGCTGGCGCTGGCCGCTAGCCAGCCCGCTCAGGCGCTGCAGGTTGTCGACGCGCGCGACGGCGAGACCGTGTTCGCCAAGGTCTCGCGCAAGGAGGTGACGCGCATCGCCGTCGAGCGCGGCCGCATCCGCAAGGTGACCGGCAATGCCGGCGAGTTCGTGCTGGAGAAGGACGACGAGAGGGGACAGGTCTTCATCCGCCCGGTCTCGTCGGACAGCACCAAGCCGATCAACCTCTTCGTCAGCACGGAGCGCTCGACCATCGGCCTGCTGCTGCAGCCGGTCGACACGCCGAGCGACGCCATCGTCATCCGCGAGGCGCGCGAGACGCCGGCGGGGCCCGCACGCATCGAGCGCAGCGGCCGTCACGTGCGCACGATGAAGAACCTGCTGCTCGCGATGGCCGAGGACGCGCTGCCCGACGACATGGAGGTGCGTGAACCCGGCCGCGACCTGGCGCTCTGGCCGGGCTCGCGGCTCACGCTGCAACGCCAGTGGCTTGGCGGCGGCGTGGTCGGCGAGAAGTACCAGCTGCTGAACACCGGGGCCGCTCCGCTCGAACTCGCCGAGCGCGATCTCTTCAAGCGCGGCGTGATGGCCGTGAGCGTCGAACAGGCGAGCCTGCGCC
>JAKORH010000145.1 GCA_029777935.1 Pseudomonadota bacterium | reverse complement strand
GGCGTGCTGATGGTGTTCATCCAGGCGCTCGGCTACTACATCACGCCGGCGCTGGTCGGCGGCGCCGACGACCAGATGTTGTCGTACTTCGTCGCCTTCTACGCCAGCAAGACGATCAACTGGGGCATGGCGGCGGCGCTGTCGCTGGTGCTGCTGGCCGCGACGATGGCGCTGTACTACGTGTACGACCGCCTGGTCGGCATCGATCGGATCCGGATGGGATGACGCCGGCCTACGAAACCACGGGACAGCGGGCAGCGCGCTATGCGCTGTGGTCGTTCGCCGTCTTCGTGCTCGTCTTCCTGATGGCGCCGATCCTGGTGATCGTGCCGCTGTCGTTCTCGGCCGGATCGTTCCTGCACTTTCCGCTGCCGGGGTTGTCGCTGCGCTGGTACGAGGATTTCTTCACTTCGGACCTGTGGCTGCCCGCGCTGAAGAACAGCCTGATCGTCGGCACCGGCGCCACGCTGATCGCGACCACGCTCGGCACGCTGGCCGCGTTCGGTTTCTGGCGCGCGCGCTTTCCGCTGCGGCGGCTGCTGTTCGCGGTGCTGCTATCGCCGCTGGTGGTGCCGGTGGTGATCGTCGCGGTCGGCGTGTACTTCGCGTTCGCCAAAGTCGGGCTGGTCGACGGCTACCTCGGGCTGATGCTGGCGCACGCGGCGCTGGGCAGCCCGTTCGTGCTGGTGACGGTGCTGTCGACGCTTTCGGGCTTCGACCGCAACCTGCTGAACGCCGCCGCGAGCCTCGGCGCGCCGCCGTGGCTGGCGTTCCGCAGGGTCGCGCTGCCGATCCTGTTCCCAGGCGTGTTCTCGGGCGCATTGTTCGCGTTCGCCACGTCGTTCGACGAGGTCGTGGTCGCGCTGCTGCTGACCGGCCCCGGTCAGCGCACGCTGCCGCGCCAGATGTTCGCCGGCATCAACGACAACATCAGCCTGACGATCACCGCCGCCGGCACGCTGCTGGTGCTGTTGGCGTGCGTGCTGCTGGTCGTCGCCGAACTGCTGCGGCGCCGCTCCGAGCGTCTGCGCGGGCGGAAGGCTTGAGCGCGGTTCGGCGCGCGACAACGCGCGCCGGACTAAGAACCTATAGGTTCTAAGCCGCTTGCGTCAGGCGCTGCGCCCCGACGTCGCCGATCGCACGGACTTGCCGACCTCGATCAGGTAGCGCAGCGCGTCCTGCGATTCGGGCTCGCGCACGAGGCTCCACAGTCCGCCCACACCGCCGGCCGACTTCGGCGCTTTCGCGCTCGCTGCGCCAGCACCCTCGATCGCGTGCAGCAGGGACTCCAGCAGTTCGAGTCGTTCCAGCAGCCGCGGCAACGCGTCGGCGATGCGCTTCAGGCTGCCGGAGGCTTCCATGCGCGCGAGCATTTCGACCATCCGCCCGGCGCCGCCGCGGTTCAGCCGATCCAGCAGCGACAGGCCCTCGGCCGCCGTATCGGCCAGCCGGTGCACCATGTCGTCGGTGAGCGCGTCTTCGGCCGAGGCGTAAAGGCGCGCCAGCCGCGCCAGCCGATCGAGATCGCCGTTGTTGACCAGCTCCGCGATCGCGGGAATGGCCTTGTAAAGCCCGGTCCGGTTGACACGATCGATCAGGTCCATCGCGTCGGTGGCCGTGCCGGCCAGCCGCGTGACCATCTCGTCGGTCAGCGAATCGCGCGCCGCAGAAATCAGGCGCTCCGATTCGAGCGCCAGTAGATCCTTGTCGGATGTGTCCGCCATCTTTGTCTCCTGCGGCAAGGCCTAGAGCAGCCCGCGGGCGGACGCCCAGTACAGCTTGTTGTAGGCGAGCTTGAACCAATGCACCGCCTTGGTCGGCTGCCCCGGCTGCGGCGGATTCAGGTAGTCGAACATCGCGTACGTGGCGCGGTCCTTGCCGGCCTCGATGAAGCAGAACACCTTGCCGTCGTAGTCGCGCACCGGCGTCCCCAGCTTGACCATCGCGGCGATGTTCTCGCCGAGCGTCTCGGCCTCGAAGTGCGCGGTCGAACCCGCCTTGCTGATCGGCAGATTGGTGGTGTCGCCGAGCACGAACACGTTGCTGCGGCCCTCCATGTTGAGGCGGTACCGGTCGGTGGGAATCCAGCCGCGCTGACCGAGGCCGTTCTTCTCGATCACCTCCATGCCGCGGTGGGCCGGGATCGAGATCAGCAGATCGTAGTCAGTCTCGCCGCCCTCCTCGCTGCGGACGATCTTCTTGCCGCCGTCGACCTCCTTCAGGTTGAACAGCGTTTCGTACGTGATGCCGAGCCGGTCCATCTCGGGAGCGGCCCACTTGGCGACGTTCTCCAGCGTGTGCACGCGCCCGATCGGGTACGTGTAGTGCAGCTTGACCTTGTCCAGGATGCGGCGATCCTTGAAGTAGTCGTACAGCATGAAGATGATCTCGAGCGGTGCCATCGGGCACTTGTGCGGCACTCCCATCGCGATCACGACCTTGCCGCCCTGGAACTCACGCAGGCGCTTGAACATCTTCACGGCGCTCTCTTCCGTGTAGAACTGTTCCGCGTTCTCGGCCAGGCCGGGGATCTCCTCCGGCGTCGGGCGTGCGCCCGTCGCGATCGCCATCACGTCATAGCCGATGATCCTGCCGCTCTTGGTCTTGACCTCGTTCTTGTCGAGGCGGAATTCCTCCACCGGATCGACCATGAACTCGATGCCGGGCTCCAGCAGGCTCGCCTGGTCCCGGTACAGCTCGTCCGGCGTCATGCGCCCGACGGCCAGGTAGAGCAGCCCGGGCTGATACATGTGGCGTTCCGATGCCGACAGCATCGTCAGCTTGACCTTGCCGCTGCGCAGCGGCTCCGTGAGGCGGCGCGCCAGGTTGTTCGCCAGAATCGTTCCGCCCATCCCGCCGCCGACGATCAATATCCGCATGTGCGTCTCCTCTGCTGAGCGAAAACCGGATTCAGTGAGTCTTCTTGACCAGGACGTGCCAGACGCCGTCCCGCTGCTCGGTGCCGACGTGTTCGTGCTTGACCTTCGCGATCCACTCGGGAATTTCGGTCGATGAGCCCTTGTCGCTCGACAGGATCTCGATCTCGTCGCCGACCTGCACCATCTTCATGGCAGCGATGAGCTCCATCAGTGGCCCCGGGCAGAAGCTGCCGCGTGCATCAATGACTTTCCTGGTCACGCTGATTGCTCCTTGACGATGTGCGTCGCGTCAGAAGGACAGCAGTTGCCCGTCTTCGGCGTCGTTCAGGAACTTGGTGAGGCCGGTCGGCGCGCCCAGGTAGGACTCGAGCTGGGCCGGCTCGTAGCCGAGCAGGTCCATCGCCATCGAACACGGCAGCATCTGCGCCGAACCCAGCTCGACAGCGTTTTCGAAAAGCTGCTTGAATGGCGGAACGTTCTTGCGCGCCATCAGTTCGCCGACCTCGCCCTCGGCAGGCGCCTGCGACGGGGCGCCTTTGCGAAACGGCGGCAGCGCATTCATCGAAAGAAACACGCGCACGTCGTTGCCGGTGACCGCGCCGACCGACGCGATCATGGCCGCCATCTGCAGCCGTTCGTGCGTTCCGGATACCACCACGATGCTGATGCGCCGGCTCATGTCTGTTGCTGATCCTTTGCGCGCGTGAAGCGCGTCTCTAAGGAAGGACCCTGTGTCCCGACCACGACCTCAAATTTCATGATAGGTGAAAACGCACGCGCGCGCATCGGTTTCGACGCTCAGACGCGTCGGGCCCACGCCGGCCAACCGCATCCGGATTCTTTTGCATGAATCAATTATCGTTCCCACCGCGCGCTCGACCGCGCGGAACGGAGCATCCATGTTCGACACCACCATCGCCGGCAGCCTGCCGAAGCCGGGCTGGCTCGCCGAAACGAAGAAGCTGTGGCCGCAGTGGAAGGCGCAGGGCGAGGAACTCGCGCAGTCCAAGCGTGACGCGACGCTGCTGTGGCTGAAGCTGCAGGAGGACGCGGGGCTGGACATCGTCACCGACGGCGAGCAGTCGCGCCAGCATTTCGTGCACGGCTTCCTCGTGGCGGTCGAGGGCATCGACTTCGAGCACAAGGTCGAGATGGGCATCCGCGCCGATCGCTACAAGGCGATGGTGCCGCAGGTGGTCGGCCCGCTGAAGCTGAAGGGCCGGGTGCACGCGATGGAGGCGCGCTTCGCCCGCGCCCACACGAAGAAGAAGCTGAAGTTCACGCTGCCCGGGCCGATGACGATCGTCGACACCGTGGCCGACCGCCACTACGGCGACCGCGAGAGGATGGCGATGGCGTTCGCCGACCTGCTGAACCAGGACGCGCGCGAATTGCAGGCCGACGGCGTCGACGTGGTCCAGTTCGACGAGCCGGCGTTCAACGTCTACCTGAAGGAAGCCGCCGGCTGGGGCGTGCAGGCGCTGGAACGCGCCGCGGCCGGGCTCACCTGCACGACCGCCGTGCACATCTGTTACGGCTACGGCATCCAGGCCAACATCGACTGGAAGAAGACGCTCGGCGAAGAATGGCGCCAGTACGAGCAGGTGTTCCCTGCGCTGGCCAGGAGTTCCATCAAGCAGGTGTCGCTGGAGTGCATCCATTCGCACGTGCCGCCACACCTGATGAAGCTGCTCGAAGGCAAGGACGTGCTGGTCGGCGTGATCGACGTCGCCAGCGACGCGGTCGAGACGCCGGAGGAGGTCGCCGCCACGATCGGCACCGCCCTGCAGTACGTACCGAAGAATCGCCTCTACCCCTGCACGAATTGCGGCATGGCGCCGATGGATCGCGAGGTTGCGGTGAAGAAGCTCGAAGCGCTGGCCAGCGGCGCAGCGCTCGCGCGCAGCCGCCACGCGTAGGCGATGGCGGGTCAAGGTCGGGCCAAGCTCCGCGTGGGGGTCGACCTCGGCGGCACCAAGATCGAGTGCATCGCGCTCGATGGCGGCGGGCAGGAATCGTTTCGCCAGCGCGTCGACACGCCGCAGGGCGACTACGCCGCGACGATCGACGCCATCGCGCAGCTCGTCGCCGAGGCCGAACGAACGATCGGCGAACGCGGCACGGTGGGCGTCGCCACGCCCGGTTCGCTGTCGCGCGCGACCGGACGGCTGAAGAACTCGAATTCGGTGTGCCTGAACCATCGCCCGCTGCTGCAGGACCTGCAGCAGCGTCTGGCGCGGCCGGTGCGCATCGCCAACGACGCCAACTGCTTCGCGCTGTCGGAGGCCGTCGACGGCGCGGCCGCGGGCGCGCGCGTGGTGTTCGGCATCATCCTCGGCACCGGTGTGGGCGGCGGCATCGTGGTCGACGGCCGAGTGGTCGACGGCCCCAACGGCATCGCCGGCGAATGGGGACACAACCCGTTGCCGCGCATCGGCGCCGATGACTGGCCGCTGCCCGTTTGCTACTGCGGCCGCGCCGGCTGCGTGGAAACGTATCTGTCGGGGCCCGGCATGGCCGCCGGCCACGAGCGGCGCACGCACACTGCGCTGACCGCGCAGCAGATCGCACAGCGCGCGGCCGCGCGGGACGCCGCGTGCCGCGCCACGCTCGACCGCTACTGCGACCGGCTCGCCCGCGCGCTCGGCGCGGTAATCAACATCCTCGATCCGGACGTGATCGTCGCCGGCGGCGGCCTGTCGAACATCGACGCGCTGTACCGCGAAGTGCCGGCGCGGTGGAATCCGTACGTGTTCTCCGACGACGTGCGCACGCGTTTCGTGCATAACCGCCACGGCGATTCGTCCGGCGTGCGCGGCGCGGCGTGGTTGTGGAATGATTGACGCATGTCCCGCCGAACGCTGCAACTCGACGACGCGCTTTATGACTACTTGCTGGCGCATTCGCTGCGCGAGCATCCGGAGCTGGCGGCGCTGCGCGAGGCCACGCGCGCGCTGCCGAACGCCGGCATGCAGATCGCGCCTGAGCAGGGGCAGTTGCTGGCGCTGCTGGTCAAGCTGGTCGGCGCGCGGCGCACGATCGAGATCGGCGTCTTCACCGGCTACAGCGCGCTCGCGGTGGCGCTGGCGCTGCCGGCCGAAGGCCAGATCCTCGCGTGCGACATCAGCGCCGAGTACACGCGCGTGGCGCACGAATACTGGCAGCGCGCCGGCGTCGCGCACAAGATCCGGCTCGTGCTCGCGCCGGCAGCACAGACGTTGGACGAGCACGTCCTCGCCGGCGAAGTCGGCCGCTACGACTTCGCTTTCATCGACGCCGACAAGACCGGCTACGACGGCTACTTCGAGCGCTGCCTGAAGCTGGTGCGCACCGGCGGCCTGATCGCGGTCGACAACACGCTGTGGAGCGGCAAGGTCGCGCAGCCGTCGACCGACGCCGACACGGTCGCGCTGCAGCGCTTCAACGAGAAACTGCACCGCGACGAGCGCGTCGACCTCGCGCTGCTGCCGCTCGGCGACGGCCTCACGCTGGCGCGCAAGCGCTGAATCGCGAAGTGCGTCACCCCGGTGCAGGCCGGGGCCCAAGTTGTCACATCGAATAATTAGGCCCCGGCCTTCGCCGGGGCGACGGCCGCGAGCGCACGCCGCAGCCGATCGTGCGCGCACATGCGCGTCGCGAAATCGCGTTCACAGGTGGCCCAGCGTACGCGGGCCAGTTCGGCCAGCGCGTGCCGCTCCCCTGCGGGCCACTGCGCGAGATCCTCGATCTGCGCCAGGATCGGCGCGAACTGCGCGAATCCTGCTCGCTCGCGCGCGGACCACTGCGCCAGCTCGATGCCGAGCAGCCGAGCGATGCGCCGCGCCAGTTGCGCCACAGAGCGCGCGCGATTGGCCGCCGGCTCGCGCGCGAGCACGGCCGTGATGCCGCGACCGAGCGCCGGCAGCCACGCCTCGTCGAACAGGCGATCGACGCGCTCCGACAGGTCGAGCCGCAGGTCGCACGCCGCGAGCTTGCGGAGCGTGGCAATCGGCACGCGGTAGCCGCGCCGCGCGCGCAGCCGCTTGGACTCGCGCTCGGCGAGCCTGCGCACCGGCACGTCGACCGACCGGAAGCCGAGCCGGTAGTAGAACCAGTACGAGCCGCTCGCGAGCGCCTCGTCGTTGCCGGCGCCGAACTGGTATGGATTGATGATCACGTGCTCGCAGCCGGTCAGCGTTCGCATCGCGCGCAGAGCCTGCTCGAACGCGTAGGCGGCCTCGCCGCCGCGGTACTCCGGAAACACGTTGATGCCGGTGTTGACCTGGCAGAAGAGCGCGGTGAAGCCGCCGTAGCCGATCGGCATGCCGTTGGCGAGCAGCAGATACCCGTAGTTGACCTCGAGCGCGCTGCGCAGTGACGGCAGTACACCCACGGCCGCCATCGCCAGTCCGCCGCCGAAGTCGCACAGGTAGCACTCGTCGAGGTTCGCCTGCTCCATCTGGAACACGTTGCGCGTGCGCGACCACAGCGCTGCGCGCCACACGTCCAGCAGCCGCGTGGCCTCGCGGCGCGACAGCAACGCGATGCTCGTCAGCGGAACGCGGATCGCGGAGTGCGGATCGCGTGCGGGCTTGCGCAGGCCGTCGGCGCGCAAGCGCGGCGGCTGCGCAAACGCGTTGTGCACGATCGCCGCGCGGCCGTCGCCGATGCGCCATGCGATCGGCACTTCGGCGGCGTCGTAGGCGAGCGCGAACGCTCGCGCATCCCTGGCGTTCGAGGGCGCCTGCGCGAGCAGCCAGCGCAGATCCGAGCCCGCGTGTCCGCCCTTCGCGGCCTTGATCCACGTGCGCACGCCGGCGCAGTCGAATTCGGTGTGTTCGTCCTCGAACGGATCGAGCAGCGGCTGCAACACGGCCGACAGCGAATGCGGCGACTCGTAGCCCTTCCAGTCGATCTCGGCCGCGTCGGGGTAGCGGCGCGCGAGCCACTGCGCGGCGGTGAAGGAGTACACGTGCCGCGTCACGGTGCCTGCCATGCCGGTGTCGTCGAGCAGCGCGCGTTCGGCGCGCGCCAGCCGCGCCACCCGCGCCGCGAATCCGTTGGCGAGCCGCCGCGCCGCACGCAGCACGCGTGCATCGTCGGGAAACGCGCGCAGGAAGCAGATGATCCGCTGCAGAGCCACCAGGTCGTCGGCGCGATCGAAGCGCGCCTCGCGCAGCGCGGCCAATAGCGCGAGCTTTTCGCCGCGCGCCTCGGCGCCGTAGTCGGCCAGCCGCTGTTGCAGCCTCTGAAGCACCGCGCGCAGCGCGCGCTGGTCCGCACGTGAAATCATCTCCCGCTCCCCCCGCCGCGCACTGTAGCGCGGGCCAGAAGCGGTCGCGATCGTCAACGGCCGCGCAGCAGCTTCCGCAGTCGCCTGGTCAATGCAATCCGATCCGTGCGCGACGCCCAAGTAGACATGGCCCCGTCGAGCTCGACCGCCAGCGGGTCAGGCAAGGCGCTTGGCTTGAACAGCTTCGAATTGCGTTCGATGAGCGCTTTGGCAGCGCCCCGCGCGTCAACGGCAGAGACAGTGGATTCCAACAGCGCAATCAAGACTGCGCCGCGCTCGCGCACGGTGGTCTGGACCGAGTCGACCGCCTTCACGCCTATCAGTTCGCACAGCGCAGTGGCGAATATCAGGCCCTGTGAATTGCTGCCCCTGGAGACGGCGCAAGTGCGGCGGCGCTTGAGAAGCGCCGCCGTGTGCGGTCACCCTGCGGCGTGCCGCCGCGGTGCCTTGACCGGCTTCGCCGGCGACGTGGCCTCGACCACCCGGCGCGCGGCCTTGTTGGTCGCGACCTTCAAGGCGGCGACCGCCTCTTTCACCGAGCGGCGGACGACCTTCGCCGCCTCGGCGGCATGCTCGCGCGCGCTGCGCGCCAGCTTCTCGGCGCGCCTGCGAGTGCGCAGCACTTGCTTCTCTAACTCCTCGGACGTCATGCGAGCCTGCTCCATGACCGCCTTCGGCGGCATGACCACCGCGCGTGCGCGCCTGGGGCTCGACGCCGTGCGAGTCTTCATCGTGGTTCGACGCGTCGTCATTTGCGCTCCTTCTCGATCCAGCCAGCATCGACGCGGACCCGCGCCGACTAAACACAGTGTGTGCATCCGTTCGCGCGACACACTGCCGCGCGTCAGTATCGGCACTGTGTCGAAGAAACCATCTATTCGCCCCGCTCACTCCTTCAGCACGCGCCGCAGTTCGTCGCGCAGCCGCTCGTACTCGGGCGCGTTCTTCGCTTTCAACAACTCGAGGTCCTTCTTGAAGCGCTCGATGCGCGCCGCCGCGCCGGCTTCCTTCACCCGATCGATCTCGCGCTTCATCTGCAGGAACTCCGCGTAGCGCGCATCGACCGGCGCTTCGCCGTGCTGCTCGACCACGAGCGCCTCCAGCGCGTCGGCGATGCGGCCGAGTTGCCGGCCGTAGCTGTGCTTCGCAAGCACGTCGATTTCGGTCTGCGGCGACGACGAGTTGTTGCTGTTGATGTTGAAGGTCCAGCCGGGAAGGATCGGCTGCGTCAGGTTATCCGGCGCCAACCGCCACGCCGCCTGCCAGGCACGCAGCCATTCGATGGGGTCGATGCCGGCCCAGGTGAAGCTGGAGCTGTCGGTGTTCGACATCAGTCGTTTGCCTTCCGGGTTCTCGCGGCGGCCGAGTCAGCGGCAGCACAGGTTCATTCGACCACCGCCGCGATGATTACATCTGCAATCGAGCACACGAATATTCACGCACGTTTGCTATTGCGCGCACATGCGGAATGCATATCATTCGCTCACCTTCCCGTGCTGTCGTGTCGTCGCAGCCGGGCCCACCAACCCACCGAGACGAGGAGTCGCCAGATGTTCGTGCTGAACGCCGATCACTGCCTGGGCATGGCTGCCGCCGTCCGGTGGGCCGCGGCGACGATTGCCCTGCATCGTTCAACCCGGAAGGCGCGCGTCACATAGCGCGCGTCACCGCTCAGTCGGCGGCCCGGGTTGCAGCGATGCACCCGGGCCGTTCGATTTTCAGGCCCACGCTTTCCACTTTGCCAGCCGCATGTCGCGGCAGACAGGAGGTGCCATGCCCTTCGTGATCGCAAATAGAACCGAACGTGCTCTGTCGGTGCACAAACCCATGCAGTGCCGACTGCGAAGCGAACTGGAAGCCCTCGATGAGGGACCGTAATCAACCACGCGCCGCGCAGCCAAAGCGCGGCGCCAAGCGAAATCAAAGGTGATCGTCATGTTGCGAGTCTTGAGGTTTGCTCCTGAAGTCGAAGTCCGTGGCCCGCCGGCGGGACTGGGTCCGGCCCGGCGCGTGTTGCGTGCCGTGCTGTTGCGCGCCGCCGAGCGCGCAGCGAAGCTGGCGGCGCGGCTCGAAGCCGCCGAAGTCCGGGCAAGCGAGGCGGGCAAGGCCGTTGCCGCGGTTCGGCCGTATGCGCCACCCGGCGCGCTCGGCGTGAGGCTGGCCGAAGCCGCGGTGCTGCTCGCGGTGGCGGGCTACTTCGTCGCCGGCCTGCTCGGCATCTTCGTCGCGTAGCGAGACGGCGATGTCGATGCTGACGGTACGAAGTCAACGGTGGTGCGAAGTGGGCAGAGTGTCGCGCCGATCGCGACACTCTGCCGCTTTGCGCTTGCCGTCGATTGATTGAACCGCTGCGCGCGCATCGGCAACCTATACGCCGGTCCCTCAATTGCGTGCGCCATGCCCGAAATCCTCGCGCCGGCTGTTTACGTCGCCGAAATCCCATTCGCCGCGCATCCGATCGAAGGCGTGGCGACTTCGACGACCGACGCGTCGAGTGCAGCCGCCGCCGATCGGTTGAGCGAGCCGCTGTCGAACGATCGCGCGCCGGACTGGACCGCGCAAAATCAGCACGACCCCGGCAGGACTCTGGCCGAGCTGTCTTCGTGGGTGACGCAGCCGCTCGCATTCCGCACGGACGGACCCGCGCTTCATGCCGTGGCAGCGATGGCGCTGCATGCAGCGGCGCCGACGGCGGGCCATGAACGGGCGCTTGCCGATCAACGCAAACCTGGCGCGGTGGGTGGCGCAAGCAGCGAGCCCGCGCCGAACCGCGAATTCGCGGATCTGTGGCTGCGCTTCGAGTCGAGCGTGGCGCAGTCGGGGCACCACGACGCGCCGGGCCGCGCGACCGAGCGCATCGCCCTGTCGCAGGTTGTCAGCAAGTACATCGGCGAAACCGAGAAGAACCTCGACGCGGTGTTCACGCGCGCCGAAGCGCCGGAGGCGACGCTGCTGATCGACGAAGCCGATGCGCTCCCCGGCAAGCGCACCGACGTGCGCGATTCGCACGACCGTTACGCCGATCAGGAAACGAACGACCTGCTGCAGCGGATCGAAAGCGACAAGGGCATGGCGATTCTGACAACCAGCCCCGGCGACAAGATCGACCCGGACGCGCTCAAGCGACTGCGCGCCGAGGCAGCATTGCCGTTGCCGCCGCGGCCCGGGCGCTGAGCCGGTCGGTCGACTCCTACGCCACCAGCCGCTCGACCAAGGGCGACACGCGCGAGTACGTCAGCATCACCTAATGCGTCGCGCGCGATCAACTCGTCATACGTATACGCGCGCCCGCGACCATCCCCTCCCTCGCCCGCATCAGCGGGAGAGGGCCGGGGTGAGGGCGCCTTTTCATCAAATCACGTCGGCTTTCATCCGTGACGATTCGCCGGGTTGTTCAGTCGCACGAACTCATCCAGGTCTTCGCGCTTCAGCGAATTGGTCCTCAGCGTCGACAGCCTGCCGCAGGAAGCAGTCACGCCGGCAGTCGTCGAGCGCCTTTTCGCGCGCGGCCGCCTCGATAAAGTCAGCCGCGTCGCGGATGTCCTCAAGCAGCTTCGGCGCCTTCAGCTGCATGGACGAGCTGGCGCGTCATGTTGACCGCTTCGATGAAGTAAATGTTCTCCAGGGCACCGACGGCTACCAGGTCGACGTCGCGACCGTAAAGCGCTTCCTTCGGGCCAAAGTAGCGGTCGAACAGTTGCGCTGAATTGCCGTCGAGCTCGACCAGAAGATCGAACTCGCTGCGCTGAGGATCAAAGGCGCTAGTCGTCGCCGAGCCGAACAACTCGAGTCGCCGCACACCGTGGCGACGACAAAGCACCGCCAGCGCTTCGCTCGAGGACTTGATGATCTCGTGCATGAGTCGGATCCGAGTGGATTATGCCGCCGATGTCACTGTGCAAGCGATACACCGGATGGCTGCGTGCGTTTGCCGCATAGACTCAGAAGCCGACCCGCGGCCCATGCCATGCGTCGCCTCGCGGACGAGCGCGCGCGAGCGCCTCGCCGGCGCCGCACCAGCCCTCGCAGGCGTTGAGTCCCGGGCGGCGGCGCAGCAGATTGAGCAGCGCCTTGCAGCGCGCGTAGAAGTTGAAGAACCGCAGCACGTCGGCTCGCTCCGATGGCTGCAGCGGATGCGTGCTGCAGATGAGCTTGTCGTCAGTCATGCCGCGATCGGTCAGGATCACCGCGCCCCACGCCTTGACGCGGACGCGAGTGCCCAGCGGCAGGCGCGGCCCGAGGACGACAGCGTCCAGCAGATCGTCTTCGAGTCCGATCAGCGTCGGCACGGCGCCGTAGTTGTACGGGCACGGCAGCGGCGAGACGAAGTCGATATGGCCGGACGACCCGCGCTTGAGAAAACTTCCGCGCGGCACTTCGATCACGACCTCGACCTCTGGCGGCGCGGGCGACGCGTGCTCTTCGATGTGGTGCGGACTCGGCGTCACTTCGGTGGCGGCTTCTTGTTCAGCATCGCCTTCAGATCGGCAAAGGGCGTGTGGGTCGCGACGTTCTGGGTAGCACCGGTGCCGCCGCCTCCGGCCATCGCTTCGAGCTGGCGCTGGTGCTCGTTGTCGTGGCAGTACAGGCACAGCAGCTCCCAGTTGCTGCCGTCGGGCGGGTTGTTGTCGTGATTGTGGTCGCGGTGGTGAACGGTCAGCTCGCGCACGTTGGCGCGCGTGAACTCGCGGCGGCAGCGGCCGCAGATCCACGAGTAGATCTTCAGCGCCTGCTCGCGGTAGCTCTGTGCGCGCTCGTCGGCGGCGCGCCGCGCCTCGGCGATGATGCGATCCAGCCGGCCAGGGTCACGCGTGCTCATGGTTCGGCTGCATTCTGCGCTGGCGCGCGTCGTGTCGTCGAACTTCGATCGACAGCCGTTGTCAGCCGACGAGGTTGCCATGCTGCGTTCATCGCTTGCCGCGCTTCTGTGCGCCGTCTCGATCGGTTTCGGCACGCCCGCGCAGGCGGCCGATTGCAGCGCCCGCCAGTCGGCCGGCTATCGCGTGCTTTCGCTCGACAACGGCCGCAATGTGGCGGTCTGGTATCCGGCGGCCGTCGCGGAGCCGGTGTCGAATCCGGGCAAGAGCGGCTTCAGCAGCAGCGTGGCGGTCGACGCGCCGCCGGCGGCGTGTCCGCGCGTGCCGCTGGTGCTGTTCTCGCACGGCCTCGGCGGCTGCGCGCTGCAGTCGACCTTCGTGACCGAGGAACTCGCGCGCCACGGTTACGTGGTGGCCGCGCCCGACCATGCGGACGCCGCGTGCGCGATCGGCAGCGATGCGCTGAACTTCGGCAACCTGCGCACCGACATGCCGCTGCTCGACCCCGCAAGCTGGAACGAGCGCAGCGAGATCGGCCGCCTGCGCGATCTGCGCGCGGTGATCCGCCTGGTGGCGGGCGATCCGCAGCTTGCTCGCATCGCCGATACCTCGCGCATCGGCGCGATCGGGCATTCGCTCGGCGGCTATGCGGTGCTCGGCATGGCCGGCGCGTGGCCCGCGTGGCGGACGCCGGCGGTCAAGGCGGTGGTGGCGTTCTCGCCGTACGTGGCGCCCTTCATCGCGCACGGCACGCTCGGGCAACTGCAGGTGCCGGTGATGTACCAGGGCGCGGCGCTCGACTGGGGCATGACGCCGAACCTCGAGGGGCCGCACGGCGCGTACGCGGCGACGCCGCCGCCGAAGTTCTTCGTCAAGCTCGCCGTCGGCACGCACCTGGAGTGGACCAACCTCACCTGCGCGGACCAGTCCAACGTCGATACGTGTCTGAAAGCGCGGCCCAATGCGGCGCTGATCGACCGCTACGCGATCGCGTTTCTCGACCGGTACCTGAAGGGCAAGCCCGGCGAGTTGCTGGCTGAGCCGGGGCTGGGGCTGGAGTCGTACCGGCTCGAGTTGCAGTTGCCCGGCTCAGGGCGGACCGGCGGAATCCGAAAGCGGCAGGGCATGACGTTGTGCCTCCGGTCGCGCGATTTCAGGGCGCCGCCGGCTTCCTGAAGTTCGCGCACGGGTCGGGGCGCTGCTGTGTCGGCGTAATGAAGACCATGTCGTAGCGCGTGCGCCATTCCGCTTCGGCGTGTTCGTCTTCCAGCAGGCCGATCGTCAGCGTGCGCGCGCGTTCGGCGCCGGACAGGTAGATCGGCGCGCCGATGTCGTTGCGCGCGTGGCCGTTGCCGGTCAGCAGCACGACGCCACGATCGAAGTACGGGCGGATCGCGAGGATCAGCGCCGCATCGCGTGCCACCTGCGCGCGCGCCAGCCGGTGAACGAGGTCGCCCGACAACAGCCCGCAGTGGCCTTCATCAACCGCGCGCTGCTGCTTGTTCATCACTGCAGCGGGCAGCGCCTCGAGTCCGAGCCGCGCGATCGTCGCGGCATCGAACACCGCGCCGTAACCATGCCGCGCCACGCTCTCGGCGTCGGCCCGCGACAGATTCGCGGCAACGATCGGCAGGTCGTACTCGAGCGCGAGCTCGACGTACGGGCGATAGAAGTCCCAGTTCCAGCCGCTGCGCGGCGGCGTCGCCTGCGCGATCACGTGGTCGGCACGGCTGACGCCCGGCGGTGGAGTCTCGCGCCGCGCGCGGTCGATGTCGGCCTGGCGCTCGCGATCGAACTGCTCGAGGGCGATCGCGGGGCGCGCGCCGGCGCGCAGGAATCGACGCAGCGCGGCCGCGCGTGCGGCGTGCTGCGCAGCGTTGTCGTGCACCTCGCCCAGCAGCACGACGGGCCGGCGCGCGAGCGCGCTCGCCAGCGCCTGCGAGTCGAGGTCGATGCGCGGCGGCGTCGCGCAGGCGGTCATCAGGCCGGCGGCGGCCAGCAGGATGAGGTGGCGCAAGCGACCTGCAGGTTCTCGATGGACGTGCAAACGCGGATCAGCGGCCAGCCAGCACGCGGCCCCCGATCACGATCAGGAAGACCCCCGCTGCCACATCGATCGCCGCCTTCGCACGCAGCAGCGCGCGACGCAGCGCCGGCACGGACAACACACACGCCAAGCCGCAGTACCAGACCGCGGACACGCTCGCGGCGATCGCGGTGATCAGCGCCACGTTGGGGCCGGGGCTCATCACGCTCAGCGCGAGCACGCCGGCAATTGTCAGGAGGGGGGTGATGTAATCCATGGAAGGCTGCCGGGCGCGCGTCGGTCGGCACGCCGCCGCGCTAGTCTGCAACTCAAACGTCGATGTTCCCCGCCGCCAGCGCGTTGACTTCGATGAACTGGCGGCGCGGCTCGACCTCGTCGCCCATCAGCGTGGTGAAGATCTGGTCGGCGCCTATGGCGTCCTCGATCTGCACCTTCAGCAGCCGGCGCACCGCGGGATCCATCGTCGTCTCCCAAAGCTGCTCCGGGTTCATCTCGCCCAGGCCCTTGTAGCGCTGCTTGCCGATCCCCGATTCGGCCTGCGCCAGCAGCCACTGCATCGCGGCGCGGAAGTCGGCCACCGGTGCGTCCTTGGCCTTGTCGCCCTCGCCTCTCGCCACGCGCGCGCCTGCACCGACGAGGCCCTTGAAGGTGCGCGCCGCCTCGGCCAGCGCCGCGTAGTCGGCGCCGTGCGTGAACTCGGCATCGATGTGGCTCGGCTTGATGTTGCCGTGGTGGCGGCGCTCGATGCGCAGCCGGTGCTTGTCGGTCACGCTGTCGTACTGTGCGTACACGTTGACGGTGTGGTTGCCCATCGCCGCTTCGAGCGCGCGCGCCGAGGCCTCGGCGGCGACGGCGTCGCGCAGGTCGAGCGCCACGCCGTTCATGATCGCGTCGAGCGCGCCGCGGTCGATCACGTTGGCCAGGCGCTGCACGACCGCGTCGGCGAGCAGGTACTGGCGCGCGAGCTCGGACAGCGCGTTGCCGGCGATCGGCTGATTGCCTTCCAGCGCGTCCGCAGTCGGATACAGCCGCGCGCCGTCGAGCGCGAGCTGCAGCAGGTAGTGCGCCAGCTCCTGGTCGTCCTTGACGTAGCGCTCGTTCTTGCCGTGCTTGACCTTGTACAGCGGCGGCTGCGCGATG
>JAKORH010000144.1 GCA_029777935.1 Pseudomonadota bacterium | reverse complement strand
CGTTCCTCGGGCTGGCGCAGGCCGACCGGATGGGGAACCTGAACGTCAGCAAGTTCGGACCCAGGCTCGCGGGCGCCGGCGGCTTCATCAACATCTCGCAGTCGGCCAAGAACGTGGTGTTCGTCGGCACCTTCACCGCCGGCGACCTGCGCGTCGGCGTGGTCGACGGCAAGCTCATCCTGCACAACGACAACGGGCCGAAGAAGTTCGTGCACGAGGTCGAGCACCGTACGTTCTCGGGCGAGTACGCGACCAGGCGCGGCCAGCCGGTGCTGTACGTGACCGAGCGGTGCGTGTTTCGCCTGACGCGCGACGGCATGGAACTGACCGAGGTCGCGCCCGGCATCGACATCGAGCGCGACATCCTGGCGAAGATGGACTTCGAGCCGATCATCCGCGGCACGCCGGCACCGATGGACGCGGCGATCTTCCGCGAGCCGCCGATGGGGCTGCGCGAGCGGATGCTGGTGATTCCGCTGTCGTCGCGCTTCGCCTACGACGATCAGCAGAACATCCTGTTCATCAACTTCGAGCGGCTGCGCGTGGCGACCCGGGCCGATGTCGACGCGATCGAGCGCGAGGTCGAGACGCACTTGAAGCCGATCGGCCACCGCGTCTATGCGATCGTCAACTACGACAGCTTCGAGCTCGCGCCCGACGTCGAGGACGCCTACGCGGCGATGGTGAAAGGGCTGGTCGAGCGCTTCTACGACGGCGTATCGCGCTATACGACTTCCGGGTTCCTGCGCGCCAAGCTCGGCCGCGCGCTGAAGAACCGCGGCGTCGCGCCGCACGTCTACGAGTCTCCGCACGAGGCGCTCAAGCACGTGCGCGATGCATGACGCTGCTCGCCGCGTTGGTCGATGCGTCCACTCGCGCGGCGGCGACCGGCAGCCGGCTGGCCGAGCGCGGTGCACTTGCCGCGTGCTTGCGCGCGACCGCGCCAGAGGAGATCGCGATCGCATCCCCGTCCGGTTCGACGCTCCAGAGCAAGCTCGGCATCGGTTGCGCGACGCTGCGTGAATTGCATCGCGGCGTCGGGGCGGTCGACATGCAGCGCGCTGCGCTTCGCGCGCGTGAAGGGCCGCTGGCCGGAAGAGCGCGTCGACGAGGCGGCCACAATCGATCCCGTGCGCGCGATCGACGCCGAGCAGATGGCACGCGCCGCCGCATGACCGATGCCGGGTGCATCGCGTTCCGGCAGTGGGCGCTGCCGCGCCTGCAGCGCCGTTGGGCGGGCTACCGCAAGGTACGGCGGCTGGTCGCCAAGCGGCTCGAACGCCGGCTGTGCGCGCTCGGGCTCGCCGATCTCGACGCGTACCGCGCCTGGTTCGAGTCGCATTCGCGTGAGTGGGCCGCGTTCGACGCCCTGCTCGGCATGCCGATCTCGCGCTTCCATCGCGATAGCGACGTGTTCGAGTCGATCGAGCGAATCGTGCTGCCGGCGCTCGCGCGCGGCGCGCGCCGCGGCCCGCGCGACGGTCGATAGCTGGAGCGCGGATTGCGCGTCCGGCGAGGAGCCCTACAACGCTGGCAATCCTGTGGCGATTGCGCGTGCAGCCGATGTTCCCGAAGCTGGCGTTACGCATCTTCGCCAGCGATTGCGACCCGGTGTTGCTCGAGCGCGCGCGCATCGGCTGCTACGCGGCGGGCAGCCTGAAGGAACGGACGGACGACCTGCGCAGCCGCATTCGGACCGCGCGGCCGGCACTGGTGCCTTCACGCCGGCTATCGGACGGTTGAGTTCCTGCGCCAGGACCTGCGCTACGCAATATCTGACGGGCCATTCGACGTCGTGCTGCTGCGCAACGTCATCGCGACCTACTGCGCGCCGGAAGTCCAGCGCGAGGTCATTGGCCGCATTGCGCTTCGTATGCGACCCGATGGCGCGCTGGTCCTCGGCACTCACGAATCGCTGCCAGACGGCATCGAAGAATTCGATTCATGGCCAGAGGCACGGGCTGTGTTCCGCAGATCGACCGGGTGAGAGGCTGCAAGATGATGACCGAACAGACCACATTGCCGATGCCCGAGTGTGAAGGCGGTGCGCCCCTCGCAGCGGTGATCGCGCGTTGACTTTTCGTACGTGAATTCGCGGCGCGCGCGCTCACTGTGGCGGAGCTCGGACAATTGCTATGGGCCGCGCAGGGTCGCACCGATGCGCGCGAAGGGCTGCGCGCCGCGCCCTCGGCCGGCGCGCTGTATCCGCTGATGGTGTACGCGGCGACGAGCGGGGAGCTGTGGCGCTATATCGTGCAGGCCCATGCGATCGAACGTGTCTTCTCGCGCAATCTGCGCGCGGACCTCGCCGCCGCGGCGCTCGGCCAGCGGGGAGTCGGCGGCGCGCGCGTCGCGGAGTTGCTTGACCTTGGTCGAGGTGGGGTGCCGCTCTATCTGGTGTCGGCCGGTACGCCGCTGGTCAGCGCACGGGCTGTGACGTGGGGGGTTCGCGTTGATGTCATGTTGCGCCCATGATTTCTCGATGGCGGTCGCGGCGCTCGTGGCTGCGTGTAGTCGCCGCGCAAGCGGTTAGCGAGAACGACCGACGCGACTTGACGCGAGTCAATATGCGTGACCCGCGCAGGCGAACGATATGCGTGGTGTTTAGGAGACCGCTTGGAGGTGGCCGACAGAGAGTTCACGGGTGAACGACAGGCAGGGCGCGGCCTGGCTGCTGCCCCGATCTAGGAGCAACGCGGGCGAGCCGGGATTTGGTAGCTGCGCCAGGCGTGCCGCCGTTGACGCTGATGTCAGCGCGCGCCGCGGTTACGGCCATTCGATCGAGGAAGGAGGAGAGTCATGAACACTCTCTGGATCGTGATCCTGAGCGCGCTCACCATCTATCTCGCGTACAACTTCTACGCGAAACGCATCGACCGCAACGTCATACAGTCGGACGCCAGGCGGGCGACGCCTGCCCGGATGTACATGGACGGCGTCGACTTCATGCCGACCAGCCGCAACATCCTGTTCGGCTATCACTTCAAGGCGATCGCGGCCGCCGGGCCCATCGTCGGACCAATCACCGCGGCCAACCTGTGGGGATGGTCGCCGTCTCTGGCGTGGCTGATTCTGGGCGTCAGCTTCATCGGCTGGGTGAGCGACTATTCGGCCATCATGGTCGCCGTGCGCAACGACGGCAACAGCCTGTCGGCGATCGCGCACCGGATCATCGCGCCCCGCACGCGCATGATCCTGTTCGTGTTCATCTTCTTCTACCTGATGCTGCTGGCGGGTGCGTTCATCGGCATTCTGGCGGCGATCCTGTCCGCGCGTCCCGATGTTCCGTTCGGCATCATCATCCTGGCGCTGATGGGACTGCTCGCCGGGCAGATGATGTACCGGTGGAAGATGGGGATCATGGGCGTCACACTCCTCGTCGTCGCCCTCACGCTCGTCGGCATGGCAGTCGGACCGCTGGGTCAGCACCGCGACGAGAAAGGCGCGCTGGTGAACGGCCCCGTGGCCGCCGCGGTCGCAACGGTGAACGATGCGGTCGACAGCATCACGGACCGGCAACCGATCTTCACCGTGGTGGACCCGACAGCGGCGGATCCGAGGATCCCGGCGCCGGGCAAGGATGGCAAGCGTCCGACCACGACCGCGTATGACGCCGCGACCGGCCAGATCAACACGCTGCCGAACTACCTGATGTGGATGGTGTTCCTGTTCGCCTTCTGCTACCTGGGCGCGAACCTGCCGATCTGGCGCTTTGCGCAGCCAGTGAACTACATCGGCTTCTGGATCACGCTGATCACCATCCTGCTGAGCGCGGTGGGGATGGTGGCCGCACCGCTGCTCGGCACGAAGGACGCCGCGGGCAACCTGATCGGCGCGTTCGCATTGCCCGCGTTGAAAGATCTCGGCTTCGGCATCGAAGCGGGCAAGGCGTGGCAGCCGCTGTGGCCGATGCTGTTCGTGACCATCGCGTGCGGCGCCATCTCGGGGTGGCACGCGCTTGTCGGCTCGGTGGGAACCGCCCGGCAGCTCGAATACGAGACGGACGGCCTGCCCGTGGGCGCCGGCGCGATGTTCGGCGAGAACACGCTGGCGCTGCTGTCGCTGACGGCGGTCTCGATTGCCGGAGTCGGCGGCGGCGGCGGCCGCTTCGCGATGGGGGTGGGCAAACTCGTGTACGCGGGAACCTTCGGGATCGTGCCCGAGATCCTCGGCACGGCGCTCGGGTTCGGCACCTTTGTGATGATCGTGCTCACCGTCACACAGCTAGTGTTCCGCGTGATGCGGGTGACGCTCACCGAGTGGGTCGGCGATGCGATCCCGCTCGTGCGCAACATGCACGTGTCCAGCGTGATCTCGATGGGTCTGACGCTGGCGCTGGTGCTGACGGGCACCTGGGTCTACTTGTGGCAGATGTTCGGCGCGTCCAACCAGCTGATGGCGGCGTTGAGCCTGCTCGTGGTGGCGGTGTGGCTGAAGTCGGAGAAGCGCAATCCGTCATTCGCGCTGCTGCCGATGCTCTTCATGTACGTGACCACGCTGGCGGCCACCGTCGTCACGGCGCGCAACCTGTACGTGACGATCGCGGCGAACCCGCAGATGACCGCGCTGCCCATCGCAGGTGCGTGGGCCATGATTGCGGTGTCGGTGCTGCTGTTCGTCGCGGCAATCCTGATCGGGTGGGACGGCTACAAGGCCTACCTGCGTCACGGCGCGGCGCCGACGGCGCCGGCCCTGCATCCTGGGCAGATGCCGCCCGCCGCGCACGCATAGAAAGCGGGTCGCGTCAGGCGAGCGCGAGTTCAGCGAGAGCGTGCACCGCTTCGAAGAACTCGCGCGCGGACTGTCGGCGATCGGGGAGTGCAACGTGGAGCTGGAAGTTCGGCTCGGAGCGGCGCACGGACAGGCGCCAGACCGTCAGCCCGGTGCGTCGGGTCTGCGCGAGCAACCCATCGGCGTGGCCGAGCGATGCCGCGTCGGCATGATGCACGACCATGCCGCCGGAGTCCGCCGCTTGGCGCACGAGCCAGTCCCGTGGCACACGCGGGAGCGCATCGCGAGCCGACCAGCTTCCGGGGGCGAGGGCCTCGAGTTCGAACGATGGAGCACCGCGCAGCATGGCGCGGATGATCAGCGTGTCGCGGCGGCCGCGGCTGCGGCCAATCGCCCACATCCAGGGCAGGTCGCGCGCCTCGAGGAAGATCACGACCGACGCGCTGGCGAACGGCGCTTTGCCGTCGCGAATGATCATCTCGACGACCGTCGAACCCAGCCAGCGCACGGTGGTGCGGCTGCCGAGGACCGGCAGGCCGCCCTGCATCCAGCGCATCAGCGCGCGTCCTTCGCGGACGTTCCAGATCGTGCCGCCGGCAAACCAGGCGACGACTGCGATCGCAACGAGTCCGACGAGTTCATTCATCACGGTCGCGACCATAGCACCGCCGTCCGGCGCGGATGGCGGCAGGCGCTGCGCGAGTTCATGTACGGCATGTCCGGCTACGAGATCGCGCAGCACGCGCTCGAGATCCGCGGGCAGATGGAGACGCTGTTCATGCTCGGCGTCTTCGGCGAAATGCTCGGCGTGCCGGTGCTGCCGCCGTACTACGGTCTGCGCCTGCTGCCCTTCGTGGTGCCGCAGATCGAGACCTGGAAGCGCCACGTGCTGCGCGAACGCGAACTGGGCAGCGACCACGAGCATCACCTCCACGGACTTTGAGGGAGAAGCGGTCATGACCGAGCAAGAGAAGAAGAGCCTGTGGCAGAACATCAGCGAGACGATCTACGGCATGGCCGCGCACGACATGAGCCGCGCGGCGCTGCGTACGCGGGCGTCGATGGAGCACCTGTTCATCCTGATCACGATGGGTGACCTGCTCGGCGTACCGATCCTGCCGCCGTACTACAGCCTGCGCCTGCTGCCCTACGTGGTGCCGCAGATCGCGACGTGGAAGCGGCGCATGTTGCGGGAGAAGGATGTCTCCGACGCGATGTTCGGGTGAGCCAGATGGGTCTCAAGGACGTATTTCTGCAGCACCCCGAGCGCCGCTACATCATGTTCGGCGGCAAGGGTGGGCTCGGCAAGACCACGTTTTCCGCCGCGGCCGCGTACTGGCTCGCCAGCCAGGGCAAGAAGGTGCTCGTGTTCTCGGTCGATCCGCAGGCGTCGCTGACCGACATCTTCAAGCGCGACATCTTCGGTAAAGGGCCGGTGCCGATCATGGAGAACCTGTGGGCGCAGGAGATCGACGCCGACAGCCATATCCGCGCGTACCAGCAGGAGATCCGTCAGAAGATCCTCGACATGTACGGGCTGCCCGCGGTGCCCGAGGAGATCGAGAACTACATCCAGGCGGCGAGCGCCGAGCCGGCGATGGAAGAGAGCGCGATCTTCGATGCCGTGGTCGACGTGGTCATGAAGGGCGACTACGACTACTACATCTACGACCTCGTGCCGCTCGGCCACGCGCTGTACTACCTCTCGATGGCCAAGGTCTACGACGAGTGGATCAACAAGATTACCAAGCTGCGCGAGGAGATGCGCGAGTACGAGGAAATGGTGAGCCGCCTGCGGCGCGAGAAGGTGACCGAGCAGGACCAGATCCTGCAGGAGCTTCTGTACATCAAGAACCGCATCAACACGTCGGCCGGGATCCTGACCGACAAGACCAGGACCGGCTTCTTCTTCGTCGTCGTGCCCGAGGCGATGATCATCGACGATACGCAGAAGGCGGCGCAGATGTTCGCGCAGTTCGACGTGCCGATCGCCGGCTACGTGGTCAACCGCGTGATCCCGCACGAACTCTTGAAGCAGAACATCCCCGAGTACCTGCGCCGCCGCATTGCGATGCAGGACCAGCACCTCGGCGACGTGCGCAAGGTCTTCGGCGATCGGGTGATGGCGCTGGTGCCCGAAATGGAGCGCGACGTCACGGGGCTGCCGATGATCGAGAAGCTGGCCGACATCATGTTCGCGTAGCGGAGGCTTGCGATGCCCGAGATCACGATGCCGATGGGAAGGCACATCCGCGAGCACCCGACCCTGAAGTACTTCTTCTTCGGCGGCAAGGGCGGCGTGGGCAAGACCGTCTTCGCCGGCGCCGCGGCGATCGGGCTCGCCCGGCAGGGACGCCGCACGCTGCTCGTTTCGACCAACCCAGTGCACAGCCTGACGGGGCTCTTCGGCCGCGACATGCTCGGCAAGCACGTGGCCATTGAAGGCGTGCCCAACCTGTGGGCCTACGAGATCGACACCAAGCAGAGCATCGAGCGCAGCAAGGTCGAAATCCGCGAGAAGATCCGCTGGTTCCTCAAGTACGCCGACATCACCACCAAGGCCGACGACTTCGTCGAATCGGCGACGATGAACCCGGCGTTCGAAGAGTCGGCGATGTTCGAGAACATGATCGACCTGATGTTCAAGAACGAGTACGACGTTTACGTCTTCGACACCGCGCCCACCGCCAACGCGCGGCGGCTGCTCGGCATGTCGTCGGTGTACTCGCTGTGGGTCGACAAGATGCTCAAGAGCCGCGAGGAGGCGCGGACGCTGCGCGAGATGCTGTCCTTCACGAAGAAGAAGGAAGCGGACCCGCTGATGGACTACCTGGTCTCCTTCCGCGACCGGATGGGTCACGCGCGCGTGCTGCTGACCGACCCCAGGCTCACGGCCTTCTACTTCGTCACTCTGCCGGAGGCGCTGCCGATCGCCGTGGTCACGCGCTTCATCCAGTGGTTCAAGGATTTCGGGATCCCCGTCGGCGGCGTGCTCGTCAACATGGTCATCGATGCGAAGTCGGTCGGTCCCGACGCGGCCGAGTTTGTGAAGAACCGCGTGGCCATGCAGCAGGAGCACATGCAGACAATCTGGCGCGAATTCGACGGCGCCGTGCGCGCGATCGTGCCGCTGTTCGAGACCGAAGTGCGCGGCGTGCTGATGCTGCAGCGCCTGTGCGATGCGATCTTCGCGGCTGACGGCGGGAAACCTGCGACGGCCGAGACCGCGTCGCGTCCGCAGGAAATCGGAGCGCGGATGTGATCACTGGGCGCCGGGTTCCGGCGGTGTGGGGTCGCTTCGTCCCTCAAGCGACATCGCGGCAACTTCGTATCGGTCGGCGCATGCCGGCCGGATATCACGTCTAGCGCCGCTGCCGGGGCGGGCGTCATTTCGCGCCACGCGATCTCGCATCCGCGCGAACGACCGGTGCGATTCCGCAGCGGGTTCATTCCTTCTCCCGCGAGAGCAGTGCCTGGAAGCGCTTCGCGTCGTCCGCCATCGAGACGTTGTTGAAGAGGCAACACGTTTCGCCGCCGCACGTCTCGAGCAGCCGGCGCAGGTCGGCGACCGAATACGTGTAGCGGTAGCCGCCGATCCCGTGCAAGCGGAAGTAGCGACGCGGCGCGGCGGGCGGCCCGCCGTGGAACAACGCGTCGACCGCGAGCACGAGGCCGAGTTCGGCCGCGAGTTCGAGTTCGCGCGGCCGACTCCATGCGCTGCGCGACTCCCAGCACAGCATCAGGGCGGCGGCATCGGCACGGATCGCGCGGAAGAACTCGCGCAGGTTGCGCACGTAGGCGGCGGAGGGCGCAAACGACGGCGGGCATTGAAATGCGATCGCGGCGGCTTTGAGCGTGCGTGCTGCGTGGAGCGTGGTGCGCCAAGCGGCCAGCACTTCGTCGGTGCAGCGGATGCCGCCGCAGCGTGCGCGCTTCGACTCCGGGATCGGCGTCACGAGACGGCGGTAGATCGGGCTCGCGGGCTCGTGTGTGATCAGCTGCCACGCCTTCAGCGTGAACTCGAAGTCCGGCGGCGCGCCTGCGCGCTAGCGCGCGAGCGTCGCCGGGCGCGGCGGCTGGTAGAACGTCCGCTGCACTTCGAGCAGGCGAAACGTGCTGAAGTGCTTCGGCTGCGCGAGCGCGAAGCCGCGGCAGCCGATGCGAACATCTTCCGGGCTATGCGGCATCGCCGGCCAGCGTTTGCACCGCGCGCGCCAGCCCGTCGACCACGCGCGCCATGCGCGGGTAGTCGAGCTTGTCCGGCGAGTCGGTCGGCGCGTGATAGTGGCGATAGCGATAGAACGCGGTGTCGGTGACCATTACGCCCGGGTAACCCTCGCGCCAGAACGAGCGCTGGTCGCTCCACGACACGCCGGGAACGACTGACGGGCTGGCGAGCTTCTCGGCCGGGAAGGCCGACGCCGCCTTGAACGCGCGCACCAGTTCGCCGAGAGCGCGCCGCGAGCGCAGGTTCGACACGAACGCGATGAAGTTGCCGGCCTCGGGATAGAACAGGCCGAGCGGCGGCGGATAGCTCTGGCTGTCCGCCGCATCGCTGTAGTAGCCGAGCATCTCGAGCGACAGCATCACGCGGATGTCGTCGCCGCGCGCCCTTGCGGCGTGCGCGTACACGCGGCTGCCCATCTGGCCAGAATAGAAAAAAGGCGGCTCCTCGTTGACGAAGGCGACCAGCTTCACCGTGCGCGCGCCGTGCGCGTCGCGCAACGCACGTGCAATCTCGATCAGTCCCGCGACACCGCTCGCGTTGTCGTCGGCGCCCGGCGTGCCGGTAACGGTGTCGTAATGCGCGCCGACCAGCACGATCTCATCCGCGCGACCCGTACCCGGCCGCGCGACTTCGAGGTTGGTCGATTCGACGCGTTCCGCCAGATAGGTCTGGCGCGCGACGCCATAGCCGAGGGCGCGGAATTGGCCGGCGATGTAGTCCTCGGCGGCGTGCAGCGACTGCGGCCGGCGTACATGGCGCTCGCCGATGTCGCCGGCCAGCGTTTGCACGTGCGCGCGCAGACGCGCGGCCAGCTTGAGCGGCGATTCCGCCGCATCCGAAATCATGCGCGTATCGACGAGCGGGCGCGGGTCGGGCATTCTTGCGGGCATTCGCATTGCATCAGTATCGCTGCAATGATCGCCTTTGCGCGGGCGCGCCGCATTGTCTTCGCGCTGGCACTGGCCAGCTTCGTGCTTTCGTTCTTCCATCGCACCGCTCCGGCGGCGATCGCGGGGGAACTCACGCGCGCGTTCTCGATCAGCGGCGCGGTGCTCGGCACGCTCGCGGCGACCTATTTCTACGTCTACACCGTGCTGCAGATTCCGGTAGGCGTGCTGGCCGACACGCTCGGGCCGCGCAAGCTGCTGGCGGGCGGATCGGCGATCGCGGCCGCCGGCTCGCTGCTGTTCGCGCTCGCGCCGGGATGGGAGATCGCGGCGGTCGGCCGCACGCTGGTCGGCGTCGGCGTGGCGGTCGCGTTCATCTCGATCCTGAAAGTGACGGCGGTGTGGTTTCCGCACGAGCGCTTCGCGACACTGAACGGCGTGACCATGTTCGCGGGCAACCTCGGCGCGGTGATCGCCGGTGCGCCGTTGGCGTGGCTGGTGTCGATGACGTCGTGGCGCGCCGTGTTCGTCGCGCTGGCGGCGCTGTCGGCGCTGCTGGCGCTCGGCACGTGGCTGCGGCTGCGCGACCGACCGGAGGACCTGGGTTATCCGCCGGTGCACGCGCTGCCGGCACCCGCCGCGCGTGTGCCGTGGGCGCGCGCACTGGCGAGCGTGCTCGTCAATCCGGCGACATGGCCGGCGTTCTTCGTCAACGTCGGCGTCGGCGGCAGTTACCTCGCTTTCGCAGGACTATGGGCGGTGCCCTACTTGCAGCAGGCGTACGGCCTGCCGCGCGTGCAGGCCGCGCAGCACGCCAGCCTGCTGCTGCTCGGCGTGGCGTTCGGTGCGGTGGCGATCGGCGTGATCTCCGACCGGCTGCGCAGCCGCGCCGGCGTGATGCGCGCGGCCGTGGTGCTGTACGCGTTGTCGTGGGCACCGTGGCTTGCGCACGCGCAATGGCCGTTGTGGGCCACGCTCGCGTGGTTCCTGCTGATGGGGCTGCTGATCCCCGGCTTCACGCTGTCGTGGACGATCGCGAAGGAGGCCAACCCGCCGCAGTATTCGGGCATCGCGACCTCGGTGGTCAATCTCGGCATCTTCCTCGGCACGGGGATCCTGCAGCCGTGGGTCGGCTGGGTGCTCGATCTCGGCCGCGCGGCGGGCGACGCGACCGCTGCGTGGGACGGCGGCATCGCGCTGCTGGCGGGTGCCGCTGCGATGAGCGCGATGTTTACGTTCTTCGTCGGCCGGCGGCGGGAGTAAAGTCGCCCGACGATCGCAAGGAGACTCCGATGCTGATGTCCGCCGACGCCTATCGCGAATCGCTGCGCCGGATCAAGCCGGTCGTCTATGTCGACGGCGAGCGAATCGCGAGCGTGGCCGACGCGCCGCAGCTTGCGCCCGGCATCAACGCGGTGGCCAAGACCTACGAGCTGGGCCTGCGCGACGATCTTGCGCCAGTGATGCGGGCCAGCGTGCCGGGCTTCGCGACGCCGGTGAACCGGATGCTCGCGTTGACGCACACGACGGCCGACCTGCTGAACAAGCTCGAGGCCGCGCGGCTCGTGTGCCAGGAGACCGGCTGTGCGCAGCGCTATCTGGCCGGCGACGCGCTGAACGCGCTCTTCACAGGTACGCACGCGATCGACGCCGAGCACGGCACCGGGTACCACGCGCGGCTGCGCGAGTATGTCGCGCACGTGTACGAGAACGACCTGACGCTCGGCGCGGCGATGACCGACGCCAAGGGCGACCGCTCGCTGCGGCCGGGCCGGCAGCCGAATCCGGACAGCTATGTGCACATCGTCGAGCGAAACGCACGCGGCATCGTGATTTCGGGCGCCAAGGCGATCGTGACCGGTGCGCCGTACGTACACGAGTTGATCGTGCTGCCGTGCCGTGCGATGACCGAGTCCGAGCGTGACTTCGCGGTCGCGTGTGCTGTGCCGCTCGATGCGCCGGGGCTGATGATCGTTGCGCGGCCCGCCGGCCGGCCCGGCGAGTCGGCGGCCAGGTTCAGTGCACGGTACGGGCAGTCCACCGGCGTGTGCCTGTTCGAGCGCGTGTTCGTGCCGTGGGAGCGCGTGTTCGCGGCCGGCGAGTGGCGCGGGGCGGCGACGATCCTGTACGACTACACCAGCCAGCACCGCCACACCTGCATCGGCGCGCGCGCCGGCTTCGGGGATCTGCTGATCGGCGCCGGCGCGCTGATGATCGAAGCCAATGGCCTCGATCTGGACCGCAACTACAACCTGCGCGATTCGATGGTCGAGCTGATCAAGATCGTCGAGGGCTTCTTCGCCTGCGGCGTGGCATCGTCCGTGTACGGGGTGAGGAACGAAGCCGGCAACATGACGCCGGAGCCGGTGTATTCGAACATCGGCAAACTGCTGCTGTCGACGCAGATCTACGACATGCACCGCCTCGCGCATCACGTGTCGGGCGGGCTGATCGTCACGCTGCCGGGGCCGGACGAGGACCACAATCCGGCCACCTCGGGCAGGTTGTCCGAGGTGCTGACCGCGCGCAGCGATATTCCGCACGAGAAGCGGATCGAGGTGGCGCGCTTGGTCGAGGATCTGACCGCGTCGTACCAGGCCGGCTGGTACTCGGTGATCAGCCTGCACGGCGGCGGCTCGCCCGACGCGATGAAAACCGAGATCTACCGCCACTATCCGATCGGCAACAAGGTCGATCTCGTGGAGCGGCTGCTCGATCGCGGCGTGCTGGCGGATGAAACGCGCAAGATCACGCGCAACCGCCAGCCGGCGCGCTGCTGTGTCGCGGGCTGCCAGATGACCGAGCTGCCGGCGCAGGCGGCGTTGCCGTGGCCGACTGCGCGTACTGCCGAGCCCACGAACGAATCGAACCTGGTGAAGTAGCGATGCGCCTCGCCCGCGACGATTCCATGCTGCTGGTGATCGACATCCAGCGCAAGCTCGCGCCGGCCATCGCCGGCCACGAGGACATCATCCGCCGCACCGAGGCGCTGCTGCAGGCCGCGCGGCTGTTCGGAATACCGCGGCTGCTGACCGAGCACTGCCCGAATCAGATCGGCGCGGTGATCGAGCCGCTGCGTTCTCAATTTTCCCCCGACGCGATCTTCGAGAAGACCGCGTTTTCCGCGACCGATCATCCGGAGTTCGTCGAGCGCGTGCACGCGACTCAGAGGCGCCAGGTCGTGATGACCGGCATGGAAGCGCACGTGTGCGTGCTGCAGGCCGCGCTCGGGCTGCAGCAGCAGGGCTTCCGCGTGTTCGTCGTCACCGATGCGATCGGCTCGCGCGGCGTGCGCGCGCTCGACCGCGAACTGGCGCTGCGCCGCATGGAGCAGGCCGGCTGCGTGCTGACGACGACGGAGACGGTGCTGTTCGAGTGGGCGCAGCAGGGCACCGACGCGCATTTCCGCGCCGTGCTGGCGCTGGTGAAAGGGCTCTGAGAATGGGCCCGTCGCCCCGGCGCAGGCCGGGGCCCAATTTGCGGCGTTGAAGATCTGGCCCCGGCCTGCGCCGGGGCGACGCGCTCGGTCAGCGCGGGCGACCGAGCGTCGGATCAGTTTGCTTCAGCCAATCATTCAGCATTCGACAGACCGCTTCGGGTTGCTCGAGCGCCGACAGGTGGCCGCAGTCGTCGATGAGTTCGAGCCGCGCGCCCGGCACGCACGCGGCCATCGCCTCGTGATCGGCCACCGGCGTGACCGGATCCTGGCGGCCGCACAGAATCAGTGTCGGCACGAGCAGGCGCGAAAGATCGGCGTGCGAATCGGGCCGCGCCAGCATCGCCAGTTGCTGGTTGCGCTGGCCACGCGCGCCGATGCTGCGCGCCATGTCGGCCATCAGCGCGACGAGGTCGGCGCGCTGCGCGTGCGCGGGCAGAAGCCACCGGCGCGGCAGTTCGGGGACCAGTGCATCGATGCCTCCCGCTTCGACCTTCGCGATATCGGCCAGCCGCCCGTCGCGCCGTGCCGGCGTGTCCTCCGCGGCGGTCGTGTCCAACAGCACGAGCCGCTCGACGCGCTCGGGAGAAAGTCGCAGCACTTCGAACGCCACGTAGCCGCCGAGCGACAGTCCGATCAGAGTGAATCTTCCGGGCGTATCCGAAAGCAACTCGGACGCCATGCCGCGCAGCGAATCGTGGTCGCGGAACGCGAACACGCGGCAGTCGTAGCGCGGCGACAACCGCTCGATCAACGCGGCGTACAGGCGTTCATCGGTCAGGTGCGCGCAGGCGAAGGCAAGCAATGGACGCACGGCGTGAGTCCGCCGCGGGTCAGGGCAGCGTTCGGTCGCCGTCGCCGAGTGCGCGCTGCATCAGCACGCTGTCGACCCAGCGGCCGAACTTGAAGCCGATCGACTGCAGCAGGCCCACCTGCACGAAGCCGCAGGCACGGTGCAGTTCGATCGACGCCGCGTTGGCCGAGTCGCCGATGATCGCCAGCATCTGCCGATAGCCGCGCGACTCGCACTCGGCGATCAGTCGCACCAGCAACTGCCGGCCGATGCCGCGGCGGGTCGCGTCGGGCGCGACGTAGATCGAATCCTCGACCGAGCAGCGGTACGCGGGGCGGGTGCGGTAGTGGTTCGCGTACGCGTAGCCCATGATGCGGGTGCCGTCCCAGGCGACGAGGTACGGATAGCCGCCGCGGGTGATCGCATCGAAGCGCGCGCGCATTTCGTCGAGCGCCGGCGGCTCGAGCTCGAAGCTCGCCAGACCGTGCCGCACGTGGTGCGCGTAGATGTCGGCGATCGCAGGAAGGTCGCCGGCCCCAGCGGAGCGAAGTTCGAGCGTCATGGTTGCAAACGAATCGGGCGGTGCAGATTGAACCGCACCGCCCGTCGAAAGTCACGCGCCAGGGCGCGCGCAGATTCGGACTATTTCTTCTCTTCTTCCTTCTTCGCTTCGGGCGTCGGCGCTGCGGCGGGCGCGCTGGCCGCGGGGGCGGGTGCCACGACCGCAGGGGCGGTGGCCGGCATCGCCGCCGCCGGCTTGCCGCCGTGGATCGAGGCGATGATCGGCACGATCAGCAGCGCCACGATGTTGATGATCTTGATCAGCGGATTGACCGCGGGGCCGGCGGTGTCCTTGTACGGGTCGCCGACGGTGTCCCCGGTCACGGCCGCCTTGTGCGCGTCCGAGCCCTTGCCGCCGTGGTGACCCTCTTCGATGTACTTCTTCGCGTTGTCCCACGCGCCGCCGCCGGTCGTCATCGAAATTGCGACGAACAGACCCGTGACGATCGTTCCCATCAGCACGCCGCCGAGCGCCGCCGGCCCGAGGATCACGCCGACGAGAATCGGGACGATGACCGGAAGGATCGACGGGATCATCATCTCCTTGATCGCGGCACCGGTCAGCATGTCGACCGCGCGGCTGTAGT
>JAKORH010000143.1 GCA_029777935.1 Pseudomonadota bacterium | reverse complement strand
TCGTGCGCGATCTTGAAGCCGCGGCTTTCGAGGTCGGGCATGCCGTAGTAGATGTCGCCCGCGGTGAACTCGGCCCAGCCCGGCAGGCGCTGTGGCAGGAAGCGGTCGTCGCCGCGCGGGGGCGCGAAGAAGAAGACCTCCTGGCGCGTCGGGAAGATGCGCGTGCCGAGGAGCTCTGGAAAGAGCTTCGGCAGCCATGGCCCGCACGCGAACACGAACTGCGCGGCGCGCTCCTCACCGCCCGACGTGAGCACGCTCGCGAGCGCTGCCGCGCCTGCAGCCGGCGCGGTCACTGCGGCGACACGGTACTCGCCGCCGGCCGCCACGAACTCGGCGACGAGCGTCTGCACCGCGCGGCGCGCCATCAGCACGCCGTAGTCCGCCTGGTGCAGGCCGAACTCGACGCCGTCCCACGCGAGCTGCGGCCAGCGGCGCTCGAGTCCTGCGCGTTCGAACACATCGAGCGGCAGGCCGAGCGCGCGATGCGTCGCAATGCTCTGCTGCGCGAACGATTCCTCCTTCGAAAAGAACATCAGGACGCCGCAGGCATGCAGCACCGGCAGGCCCGACCGCGCCGACAGCGCGCGCCACTCGGGCAGCGATTCGCCGGCCATCTTCGTGTACACGGCGTCCGCGCCGTAGATCGAGCGCGTGAGCCTTGATTCGCCGCCCGAGGAAGCACGGCTGTTCGCGGCGCCGAACGCATCGAGCAGCCGCACGCGCCAGCCCTGTCGCAGCAGGTGCCAGGCCGTAAAGGCGCCGAAGACACCGGCGCCCACGACGATTGCATCCCGGCGGGGCGCCCTTTGCGCGCCGGTCGCACGGCCTCGCGGGGCGGAGGCCAGCGCCGCGGACGCACCCGCAAGCCTCGCGAGCGCCTTGCGGCGCGTCATGACCCTGGTGGCTCCCGGCATGCCGCCCTCCCGGCGACCCAGTGTTGCGGGACTTCCAAAGATACGCGTCTTGGCGCAGTATCGCGCGACGCGTAAATGCAACAGCGGGTTGCCCCGCGACCCGCGACAGGGAGTCGAACATGCGGACGCGAAGCGTCACAGCCATTGCCTCGCTGGCAGCGCTGCTGCCGGTCATCGTCAACGCCCAGGAGCCCCCCGCGCGCACCGCGAC
>JAKORH010000017.1 GCA_029777935.1 Pseudomonadota bacterium | reverse complement strand
GCCTGCCGACAAGGTGGCCATCGTGCGACGCCTGCAGGCCGAGGGGCGCAGGGTCGCGATGGCCGGTGACGGCATCAACGACGCGCCCGCACTCGCGCAGGCCGACATCGGCATCGCGATGGGCACCGGCACCGACGTCGCGATGAACGCCGGGCACGTCACGCTGGTCAAGGGCGACTTGCGGGCGATCGCGCGGGCACGCGACATCTCCGAACAGACAGTGCGCAACATGCGCGAGAACCTGGGTTTCGCCCTCGTCTACAACGCGCTCGGCGTACCGGTGGCCGCGGGCGTGCTGTACCCCGCATTCGGTGTGCTCTTGTCGCCGATGATCGCTGCGCTCGCGATGAGCCTGAGCTCGGTGTCGGTGGTGTCGAACGCGCTGCGGCTGCGTCGGGAGCGCGCGGGCGGCGAAGCAGGGCCTGGCCGGTCGCTGTCCTGAGGCGTCACGACGCGCTGGCACGGTCCGCGCGGGGGAAACCGATCTCGAAGCGGGTGCAGCCGTCGATCGACGACACGCCGATCGTCCCGCGATGCGCGTCGACGATCGACTTCGTGATCGCGAGACCGAGGCCGGCGCCGTCGCTGCCCTGGGCGCGCGCGGCGTCGACGCGGTAGAAGCGGTCGAACAGCCGCGGCAGGTGCGCGGCGTCGATCGCCGGGCCGGGGTTTTCCACGCTGACCCGGACCGCGGCGTCGTCGCTGCCGGCGATCGTCACCTGCACCGTGCCGTTCGCCGGCGTGTGGCGGATGGCGTTCGACAACAGGTTGCTCAGCGCGCGCCGGATCATCAGCTTGTCGCCCTGGACGACGCCCTCGCCGAGCAGCGACAGGCCAACGCCGCGTTCGTCGGCGAGCACGTCGTAGTAGGCGAACAGCTCGCGGACTTCGTCGGCCAGCGCCACTGGCTGGCTGTCGGGAACGAGCAGTCCGTGATCGGCGTGCGCGAGGTAGAGCATGTCGGCGATGGTCCGGGCGAGGCGCTCATGCTCCTCGAGGTTCGAGTACAGCACCTCCCGGTACTCGTCGGCGGAACGCGTCTTCGACAGGACGACCTGCGTCTCCATCATCAGGTTGCCGATCGGCGTGCGCAGCTCGTGCGCAAGGTCCGACGAAAACTCGGACAGGCGACGGAACGAGTCCTCGAGCCGCTCCAGCATCCCGTTGTAGGCCGTGGCCAGTTCGGTCAGTTCCCCGGGGAACGATTCCAGCGGAATCCGTTCGCCCAGGCGCCGCGCGGAGATGCCCTGGGTGACGCGCGCCATCCGATGAAGCGGCGCGAGGCCGCGCCGGGCGGCGAGCCAGCCGAGCAGCGCCGCGAATCCGACACCGGCGCCGATGGCCCACCAGAGCTGCGCGTGGAATCGAGCCAGGAAATCGCGGTGATGGCTGATGTCCAGTGCGATCGTCACGATCGCCGGCGGCGCGCTCGTCGATCCGTTCCCGAGCGACGCGACGATCGTCCGGTAGACGTGTTCGCCGACCTCGACGACCCGCGTGGAGGCGTCATGAGGCGGCCCCTTCCGGGCCGCGAGCCGCGCGAGGGGCGCAGCGACGTGGTCCGCGTCCGAAGCGAACAGGGTGGCGCCGTCGGGTCCGGTGACGACGACCGAGAGCCCCGGATGCCCGATCAGCGCGTCCGAAAGTTCGGCTTGCGTGGCGGCGAGATTGTCGATCGCGCCGGGTTTCGCAAGCGCATGCCGGACCAGTTGCAGCTTGCCGTCCAGTTCGGCCTGGTCGAGCATTTCGAAATGTCCGGAGACGAGCAGGTCGACCACGTGACCGAACGCGAGCAACACCGTCACCGCGACTGCGGAGAAGAGGACCGTCAGGCGAGTGGTAATCGAGCGGGCGCGGATCACGGAACTTCGGGCGCCTCGAGAACGTAACCCATCCCGCGCACCGTGCGAACCAGCTTGGGCTCGAAGTCATCGTCGATCTTCGCGCGCAGGCGCCGAATCGCGACTTCGACCACGTTGGTGTCGCTGTCGAAATTCATGTCCCAGACCTGGGAGGCAATCAGCGAGCGCGGCAGGATTTCCCCCTGCCGGCGCAACAGGAGTTCGAGCAGGGCGAACTCCTTGGCGGTCAGGTCGATGCGGCGGCCCGAGCGCGTCACGCGGCGGCGCAGCAGGTCGAGTTCGAGATCCGCGATTCGCAGGCTGGTCGATTCCCTGGGCTTGCCCCGGCGCAGCAGGGTACGCATCCGTGCGAGCAGTTCGGAGAAGGCGAACGGCTTGACGAGGTAGTCGTCGGCGCCCTGCTCGAGACCCCTGACGCGATCCTCGACGCGATCGCGCGCCGTGAGAAACAGGACCGGGACGTCCTTGCCTGCGCTGCGGATGTCGCGCAGCACCTGCCATCCGTCGAGACCGGGCAGCATGACGTCGAGCACCACCAGATCGTAGTCGCCATTGAGCGCTGCGTGCCGGCCTTCGATGCCGTCGCGAACGAGATCGGCGACGAACCCGGCCTCGGAAAGCCCCTGGCTCAGGTAGTCGCCCGTCTTGTGCTCGTCCTCGACGATGAGGATCTTCATCGACGTTTCCGGGTTCGCGTCCTTGTTGCGGCCATTGTGCACGGCGCCGCGGCCCGGTGGCGGCGGATTACGAAGATGTAATCGGGAGGTCAGCTTCCGGTGGGGAACCGGGTCGCATCATCGTGCCATCGGATGCAGCTCGAGGGGGGATCGCAATGATGTGGGGCGGGTACGACGGGTGGGGCTGGACGTGGGGCATGGGAATGGTCCATGGCCTGCTCTGGTGGGTGTTGGTGATCCTCGGAATCATCGTGCTCGTGCGCCTTCTCGGACGCAGTGCCAATCCGGCTTCGGGGCCGGCCGGGGCGCCCGGCGAGACGGCTCTCGACGTGCTGAAGAAGCGCTACGCGAACGGCGAGATCGGCAAGGCGGAGTTCGAGGAAAAGAGGCGTGACATCACGCAGTAGCGCGGCGGAGCGCCGGGGGGCAACGCGTTTGCGAAGCGGCTGCTGCCGTGCAGGCATCGCGCTGGTGGCCTTGCTGGCCGGCGCGCTTCCCGCCAGCGCCCAGGGCCTGGCCGAAGCGTTCGAGCGCGCGTGGGCGAATCATCCGCAGGCGGGCACCTGGGACGATCGCACGGCCGAGGCGCAGGCGCGCGCGGAGATCGCCGCCGGCATCACGCCCGGACCACCGGCGGTCTCGATGTCGACGCTGGACGACCGCCTGGGCCGCGATCGCGGCCAGCGCGAACTGGAGGTCGAACTGGCCGTCCCGCTGTGGTTGCCCGGGCAGAAGTCTGCGCAGGGTGAGCATGCCCGGGCCGCGATCGAAGAGGTCTCCGCGCGCCGCAACGGGCTGCGCTGGCAGCTTGCGGGCGAGTTGCGCCAGGCATGGTGGGCCGTCGCGGCGGCGCGCAACGCACAGGCGCTTGCCGGGCGTCGTGCGGCCAGCGCCCGCTTGCTGGAGGCGGATGTCGTGCGCCGCTTCGAGGCGGGCGACCTGGCGCGGATCGACGCCAACCTCGCCCGCGACGAGCGAATCGCCGCCGAGGCGGATCAGCTCGAAGCGGCCGCCGGCGTCGCCCGCGCCGAGACCGCGTATCGCGCGCTGACCGGCAGCGAGCCGCCGGCGGCATTGTCCGAGGAGGATGCAGCGGCCGATTCCGCGAAGGCATACGGCATTCACCCAAGGCTCGAAGCGCTGGAGGCAATCGCGCGAGTCGTGCGCGCGCGCCTGGCGGTGACGGAGGCGAGCAGCCGCGCTGCGCCGGAGTTCGCGGTGCGCGTGGTGCGCGAGCGCGGCGACTTCGCCGAGCCGTTCGGAAACGCGGTGGGCGTGAAGCTGACGATCCCGTTCGCAGCCGGTCCGCGTACGCGCCAACTGGGCGCGGCGGGCCGGGCAGAGGTCGCGCAGGCCGAAGCCGAACTGGCGCGTGCGCGCGTGCAGACGCGGTTTGACGAGCAGCGTGCGCGCTCGGACCTCGATGCGGCCGAACGTCAGCTCGCGATGGCCTCGCAGCGTCGCGCGATCACCGCAGACAACCTGCGACTTGCGGAGAGGTCGTTCGCGCTCGGAGAGAGCGCGCTGTTCGCGCTGCTGCGCGCGCGCGCCCAGGCCCTCGAAGCCGAAGCCTTCTTCGATCGCCAGCGGATCGCCCGTGCTGCCGCACGTTCGCGCCTGAACCAGGCGCTCGGAGTCATGCCTTGAGAACCCCCTGCGCATTCCCATTCCTGACCGCGATCGTCGTGTTTCTCGCGGGCGGCCTGCCGGGTACGGCGCTCG
>JAKORH010000142.1 GCA_029777935.1 Pseudomonadota bacterium | reverse complement strand
GTCTGCTCCATGCTCAGGCCGAAGTCCAGCGGCAGCACCACCGCCTGCGCCTGCCGCAGCTGCTCGATCGTCTCGGCGCGCGCCACCATCTCGCGCGCCATCTCCAGTACCTCTCTTCCCCTCGCCATTCTCGCCATGTCTATCCCCTCGTCGGTTGTGACATGGCTATTATTGATCTATTGATCAAGAAATGGAATAACGGTAGAACACACGCAGCGGCACGCCGAGCTCGGTGAACGGCTCGAGCGCGTCGCGGAACACTTCGATCAAACGCGTGCGCTGCTCGGCGTCGAAGCGCGGCGACTTCGGCAGGTGATCGAGCACGACCACGAGCCCGCTCGCGCCAGGCTCGGCCAGATCGGTCAGGCAGTCGTACAGCGCATCGAGGTTGGCGCCGTACCAGTCCGGAAACGCGAACGCGCGTCCCAGTTCCTTCAGCACCGCCTTGCGGTCGTCGCACGCGGAAAGGTCAGCCAGCACGAAACGCTGGCCGGCTTCTTCTGCCCAGCGGCGCAACTGATCGATGTCGAGCGTACTGCGCGCCGCGACCGTGTGCGCGGGCAGATCGGCGAGCGAGGCGGGCGGACGCTTGGTCATCTACTCTCGGATGCGACGGAAGGTACGGTAGTGGTCATCGGTGTACCAGTATTCGCCGCTGGTCGCCGGGACTCCGGTGGCGCCCCTGCCGGCAATGATCCGGCGTGCGCCGCGGTCGCGCGCGCCCGGGGTCGGCACCGTGTACTCGGTGTAGTAGCCGCGCGGGCGGAGCGGCAGGCGGCGCTCGCGATTGCCGAACACGACGCCGTCCCTGCGGTAAGGAAACGGCCCGCCGCGGTGAATCAGCGCCAGCGTGGCGCGCGCCTCCGGCGGAAGCGCGGTGACGGCAATCTCACTTGCCACGCCGCGCGCGTGCACGGCGCCGGCGAGCATCACGAGAAGCGCCAGCAGAACAATCAGGCGCTCAAGCGGTCGCATCGGAACGGATCGACGCGGTCTGGTCATCGAACAGGAATGCGTGCACCTCGTCGCGCCGCGCCAGCGTATCGGCGCAGCCCAGCTCGATCAGGCGCCGCGTGTAATCGCTCTCGAACAGCAGGTAGCTGGCAAGCGCGGCGCCGCTGCCGCCGTGCGCGCCGAGCGCTTCGAGCAGCGCGCGTACCGCGGTCGGCAGCGCGTGCGCATGGTCGCGCGCGATCAGGTCCAGCCGCTCGCTCGGCGAGATCACCAGCGAATCGACGCGCTGCAGCCGCAGCCCGTGACGCTGCTCCAGCGTCAGCGCGTCCGCCAGGCAGTTCATCCGCTCGAGCCGCTCGATGTCGGTGGCGAGCGCATCGAGAAAGATCGTCGACAGCGCGTGGCCGGCGATCTGCGCCAGCGTCGGATATGCGGCCGGGTTCACGTCGCTCAGCATGCCGGGGCCCCCGAGCTGGCCGGCGCCGACGATCAGCACGCGATCGGCACCCATGTGGATCGCCGGACTGATCGGCGCGATCTGCCGCATCGCGCCGTCACCGAAGTGTTCGGCCGCACCGCCGTCGTCAGCCTCGAGGGCGATCGCCGGGAACACGAACGGGATCGCACTCGACGCCATCAGATGATCGTGCGTGATGCGAGCGTGCCGGCTCACACGCTGCAGCTTGGCCGGAATCGGAAAAGCGTGGCGCGACTGGTAGAAGGTGACATGCCGCCCCGAACCGTACGCCGAGGCGCTGACCGCCAGCGCGCGCAGATGGCCGCGCGCGAGCGCGCGCTCCACGCCAGCGAGATCGATCAGCTGCGCCAGCAGCTCGCGTAGCGGCGCGTTGTCGAGCAGCGACTTCGGCCGCAGCTTCAGCGAACGCCGCACCATCCAGCCGATCGACAGCAGGGACAGCCAGCGCGCGCCGGTGCGCAGCACGCCGAGCGCGTCCGCGCGGTAGACCTGCTCGGCGCGGATGCCTTCCCACACGCGCACGAGCTGATCGACCGCGGCGGTGAAATCGTCGGCGCGGCACGCCAGTGCCGCGGCGTTGATCGCGCCGGCCGAAGTGCCGACCAGAATCGGAAACGGATTGCGCGCGCGCGCCAGCTCGGGGTCCATGCCGAGCCGCGCCTTGCGCATCAGCGCCGCCACGCCCTTGAGCACGCCGACCTGGTAGGCGGCACGCGCGCCGCCGCCGAGCAGCACCAGCCCTGCGGTCGAGGTCCGCAGGTGCGCGCGTCCTGGCGTGGCGTCCATGCCCGCATTGTGCGGTCGCCGCCGCGGCCTGGCCACCCGCTGGCGGGATGAGGCGAGGCGCGGCCGAATGAACATTCACGGGCGTCCGTTCGTTGCCGCCGTTTCGCCTCGCGCAGGGCCCGCTTATGATGCCCACACCGATGCGGCCGCGCCGCGGCGCGCGCACAAGTATGAGAAGAAGCCTCGCCCTTTGCCTTGCCTGCGCCGCGCTGGCAGCCTGCCAGACGCCTTCGGATACGTCGCGGCCGGCCGAGCCAGCCGCCGCAGCGCCGGCGCCGGAGCCGAGGGTCGAGGGCCCCGCGCCCGGTTCACCCGCCGCGAGAGCTCAAGCGCAGATGCTGCTAAAGCAGGCCGCCGAGCAACTGAACGAGGGTAACGAGGACAGCGCCCGCGATGAAATCGCGCAGGCGCTGGTGCTCGATCCTGGCAACAAGACGGGGCTGTGCCTGCAGCGCGGGCTGACCTCCGACCCGGTCGCCACGCTCGGCCGCGACTCGATCAGCTACTCGGTGCGGCCGGGCGACACGCTGGGCTCGATCGCACAACGCGCGCTCGGCGAGAGCTGCGAGTTCTACCTGCTTGCGCGCTACAACCTGATTCGCGTGCCGAGCCGGCTTTACGTCGGGCAGGTGCTGAAGGTCCCGGGCAAGGCGGCGCTCAACGCACCCGAACGGACAGGCCGGCCGCTGGATTCGACACCGCCGCAGGCGACCGAGCCCGCGCCGCCGTCGAGCGTCGGGTCGACACGCGGCGCGATGAAGGCGGCCGAGATCAGGGCACAGATCGAGCGCCACCAGCGCAACGCCATCGCGGCCTTTCGCCGCCAGGACCTCGCCACTGCGATCAAGGAATGGGATCGCGTGCTCGAGCTCGATCCGAACAATGACCTGGCGCGGGCCCGGCGCCAGGAAGCGATCGAACTGCAGCGGCGGCTGGATCAGATGAAGTAGAACCTGCCTCGGAGTCCCCAACGGATCGCCAGGGACTCCGGGGCAGGTTCCAGTCAGCGCCGCGGCGACGCGGCGTCGCCGTTGCCGTTCTTCTGGTGCTGCACGTACTCCGGTTCCATCTCGGCGGGCTTGCCCGCTGCGCCGTTGGGCATCGAGCGCGGCGGACGGTTCAGCCACGCGCGCCGCACGCGTTCGCGCTCGATCTCGCGCAGACCCTGCGCCGCGGCCGCGTCGTCGCGGTCGGCGGCGAGCGCACGCAGGTACTGCGTGGTCGCCGCGTCCAGATCGCCGCGCCTGCGTGCGGCGGCCGCCTGCGCATGCGCCTCGGCCGCGACGCCGGCGATCGTCCGGCGCACCGACTCCAGTTGCGTCCGGTAGTCGGCCGCCGCCGGATCAAGCAGTTGCAGAAGCTCGAGCTGCACCCTGGCCTCGGCCCAGCGCTGCTCGCGCGTCAACGCCGTGGCACGCGCCCGCCAGTCGCGTTCGAGCGTGTGTTCGCGCGATGACAGCGCGGGCGATGGTGCCGGCCCGGCGGTCGGCGCCGGCACGGCGCAGCCCGCCAGCATCAGGGCCGCCACGATCGCGAACATCGCCGCGCGCGGATTCACTTCAGGTTGACCTCGCGGAAGATCTGCAGCACAGACTTGAACGCCGCCAGGTCGTGCTCGCCGAACACCATCGTCCGCCGCAGCATCAGCGGGTGCGCGAAGAATGCATTGCCGCCGGGATTCACGGTCAGGGCGAGACGGTAATTGCCCGCCAGTGCAAGCCGCTCGAGCACGGTCTCGTTGGCGTCGCCGTACGGATAGGCGAACTGCGTGACATGCGTCGGAAGATGGCGCTGGATCAGGTCGCGCGGCTGCCGCAGTTCAAGGTCGATGCGTTCGCGATAGCGCTGATCGGATTCGTCGGCGTTCCGGACGATCAGGTTCGAATGCGTCTTGGAGTGAGCCTCGAAATCGATCAGTCCCGACTCGTGCATCTCGCGGATCTGCGCCCAGGTCAGCGCGTCGCGTGCACCGAGAAAGTCGGCGTACAGGTAGAACGTGGCGGGGAAGCCGTACTTCTTCAGCAGCGGATACGCATACTGGTACGACGACACGTGACCGTCATCGAAGGTGATCGCCACCGCGCGCTTCGGCAACGGCCGTTTGCCCTCGAGGAAGTCCGGCAGGTCGGAGACACGGATTACGCGGTAGTCGTTTCGCTTCAGGAACTCGAGCTGCTTTTCGAACGCGTCGGGCGCCACGATCATCCGGTTCACCCGCGGGCCGACGCGGTGATAGGTGAGGATCGGCACGGTCTGGTAGCCGCCGGTCGTCACGCCCTTCGGGTTGACCGGCCGCAGCGGAATCACGACGACCTGGCCGCGCTCGATGCGGCTCGCGCCGTTGAAGTCGGCGATCTCCCACGCCCGGGCTTCGGAGCCGAGGAAGCGGCGCGCGAGTGCAGCGTAAGTATCGCCGTCGTCCGCCGCGTAGATCACGTAGCTGTCGTTGCGCGCGATGATGGCGTTGGTCCGCGCCGCCGCCGCGGGCAGCGCCGGCGCGCGCAGCTCGGGCGCGGTGGCGCACGCGGCGAGCAGCGCCGCCGCGAACACGAGCAGGCAGCGCGGCGCCAGTCTCGCCGCCGTCACGGCGCGGGACTCCCGGCCGGCCCGGCGGCGTCGGGCGCGTCGCGCTCGAGGCGCGCAGCCATCGCATCGAACGCCGCGTACACCTCGCCGAACTCGTCGCGGCGCGTCTCGTTGATCCGATACGCGTAGCGGCCGTTGCGGATCTCGTCGAGCGATTCGCGCAGCAACCGCAGCGGCTTCGCGTAGTACTCCACCAGCACGTAAGTCGCCAGGCCCACGGTGGCGGCGGTGATCACCAGCAGCAGGCCGAGCAGGATCAGGCTTTGCTGCGCGGCGCGCGCCAGCGGCGCCTCCGGCAGCACCAGCCGAACCATGCCGACACGCTTGTTCTGGAAGGTGATCGGCGCCTCGAAATCGAACACCGACTCACCGGAGCGCATCGTGGTGCGCACCACGCGCACGCCGCGTTCGGCGGTGGCAAGCGTCTCGCCGGCCAGCGGCGCGGCCTGCTTGCCGACCCCGGCCGCGTCGGCGCTGACGTGAACCAGCCCGCCGGAGTCGCTGACCGCGAGCGATTTCAGTGCCAGCGCGCGCGCCACCTCCTGCACGAACACGTCGATGCCGACCCAGTCCTCCGACAGCGCCGATGCGGCGCTTTCGACCGCGATCATCTTGGTCAGCGACGCGCCGTGGTCGAGCGTCTGCGCCAGCATCGTCTGATACTGCCGCTGCGTGACGAAGGCCGACGTCAGAGCCATCGTCGCGGCGACCAGCGCGGCCATGCCGAGCGCGAGCTTCAGCTTCAGCGGCGCGCGGCGCGGCCGGCCGCGGCCGTCGGCTTCCTCTTCCAGTTCGCGCCCGAACTTCGCCAGCGCATCAGCCGCTTCGCGCCCGGTCTGGAAGCGCTTGTCCGGCTGCTTGCGCAGACAGCGTTCGACGATCCGCCGCAGCGCCGGCGGCGCGTCGGGCCGGAGCTCGTCGATCGGGCGCGGCTCTTCCCGCGCGATCCTGTGCGCGAGCGACACCATGCTGTCGGCTTCGAACGGTCGCGCGCCGGTGATCAGCTGGTACAGCACCACGCCGAACGAAAACAGGTCGGAGCGGCCGTCGATCTTCGAACCCATCGCCTGCTCGGGCGACATGTAGTGCGGCGTGCCGATCACCGCGCCGATGCGCGTGCGGTCGCCGGCGTCGGCCCCGGCCATGTGCGCGATGCCGAAATCCGCCACCTTGACCGTGGCGCCGTCCTTCAGCAGCAGGAGGTTGCTCGGTTTGATGTCGCGGTGGAAGATGCCGCGGCTGTGCGCGTAGTCGAGCGCGTCCGCGACCTGCAGCCCGATGTGCACCGCGTCGCGCAGCGGCAGCCGTTCGGTCTTCTTCAACAGGGCCGACAGCGGCCCGCCGTCGACGAGTTCCATCGCGATGTACGGCCGCCCCTCGATCTCGCCGACATCGAATACGGTGACGATGTTTGCATGCGACAGCGCGCCGGCGGCTTTGGCCTCGCGCAGGAAACGGCTGCGGTACTCGGCGTCGACGCACAGGTCGGAGTGCAGGAACTTGATGACGAGCGCGCGGCCGATGCTCGGATCGAAGGCCTTGTAGACCGACGCCATCGCGCCTTCGCCAAGCCTGGCGAGGATCTGGTAGCGGCCGACCTGGCGCGCCGGAACGTCTTCGCCCCGGCCGTCCACGGGCTGCAGCGTGCGGCCGGGCAGCGAATGGCCGACGCCGACCGAGTGCGCGACGACGGTCGGCGCGGCACCCGTCGCGTCGCCATCGATGCTTCCGCCCGGCGGCAGCATCGACTTGGCCAGTGCTTCTTCTTCCTTGTCCAACTCCTCTCCCGCGCGGCATCCCGTCCCGCGCTCCGGTCGCATGGCGATGGTATTCGACCCGGGCCCGGACCGGGACCGTCGCGGCGATCAGCCGAACGTATCAGACGCGCCCTTGCGACTCGAGCAGCCGCAGCAGGTACGGCAGCTGCTGCTCGGCCGCACGCTCGCCGTCTTCGATGATCGCCGGGATCTTTTCGGTGTCGAACAGGCGGATCCGGCTGCGGAACTCCGGCAGGATCGGGATGACCTCGGCGTGGTGCGCCAGGCCGTGAAACGAGAACTGCGACTTCAGCAAGTTGTTGCTGAGGATCGAGCTGACCTGGAACGCGAAGCGTCCGGGCGAGTCGATGCGCTCCTGGTACGGGCTCTCGAAGCCCATCGCGATGATGATGTCCGCGCCTTCGCGGATCGCCACGCCGACCGGCAGCGGATCGGACATGTAGCCGTCGATATACAGGCGGTCGCCGATGCGCCACGGGCTGAACAGGAACGGCAGCGCCATGCTGGCCCGGATCGCATGGATCACCAGGCCGCTGGAAAACACGGCCTGCTCGCCGTTGGAAAAGTCGGTCGCGGCCAGATGCAGCGGAATGTCCATGGCCTCGATGCGTTCCTCGCCGAACGCACGCTGCAACCGCTCCATGATCAGCGCGTCGTCGCGCAGGCCGAAGCTCGCGTCGAAGCCGAGCACGCGCGGCATCATCGCGCGCAGCAGCGAGCGGTGATTGCGCCGCGCGGTGATCTCGCTGGTCCACAGCCGGCGCGTCAACTCGACCGCCTCGGCCACACTGCGGCCGGAGGTAATCAGCGTCGCGTACAGGCAGCCGGCGCTGCAGCCGACCAGCATGTCGATCGCGATGCCTTCCCGCTGCAGCACCTTGATCAGCCCGAGCGACGCGGCGCACTTGACGCTGCCCGAGCCGATCACGACGGCAACGCTGCGCCGCCCGTTGCGCGGCACGTCAACAGTCACAGCCATCGCAATCAGCCGTAGCTCGCGGAGGCTTCCTGCACGTCCGGGAAGTGCTTCAGAATCGACGTGAAGCCGGACAGTTCGAGCACCTTGAGCACCGGCGCGCGCACCGCGGCCAGCCGCAGGTCGCCGCCCTTCTGACGCGCCTGCTTGACCGTGCCGAGCAGCGCGCGCAGTCCGGCGCTGCTGGTGTAGTCGAGGCCGGCGCAGTCGGCGACCAGCCGTACGTTGCCGCCCTGCACCTGCTCGGTCAGCGTCTGCATCAGCCGGTCGGCGGTCAGCCCGTCCACGCTGCCGCGGATCTCGACGATCGTCACGTTGCCTGCGGCTCTAACTGACAGTTCCACTCGTTTCTCCTTCCGCGCGCTGCCGCGCAGGTTGTCGCATCCGCCGGGTCAGGGTCAGAACGTTGCCGTGCACCGGATCGGCGCGGTATTCGAGCCGATCGACCGAATGCTTGACCAGATACCAGCCGAGACCTCCGATCGGCCGCTTCTCCGCGTCCGACGTCAGGTCGGGCTCGGGAGCGTCGGCCGGATCGAAAGGTCGCGCATGATCGCTGATCCGCACCACCAACCTGTCGCCGCGCTGCCGGAATGCGACACGGATCGGTCCCGGCGCCATGTCCTTGTACCCGTAGCGGATCAGGTTGACGCACACCTCCTCGACTGCGAGCCGGAGCGCGTACGCGGTGTCCTCGTCAGCGCCGGCACTGCGGCACGCCTCGTCGATGAACGCCATGAAGTGCGGCAGATTCTCGAGGCGCGCGACGTGCTCGACCGCAAGTGCGTTATGCATGGCTACGCGAACGTCACGGCGAGCAGCAAGAAATCATCGTCGAAGCCGCCGGCACGTGCGACGTCCGCCACGCGCGCCTGCAGCCGCTTGGGCTCGCTGACACCCGGCACAGGCGGCGCGCTGATCAGCGGCAGGAAGTTGTCCAGCTCCCAGCGCTGGCCGGCGCGCGTCACGATCTCGAACACGCCGTCGCTGAACACGTACAGCGTGGCGCCGTCCGGCACGGTGACCATGCCGGCGACGAAGTCGGCTTCCGGCAGTACGCCGACCGCGATGTTGGGCGTGTGCAGCGGCGTCAGCATCGCGCGGTCCGGCGGCAGCAGGTACGCGGGGTGATGACCGGCCGAGCAGAAGTCGATCACGCGCCGACCGGCGTCGAACACGCCGTACCAGATGGTGAAGAACATCGACGCGTGCTCTTCCATCGGGAACATCTCGTTCAGCCGCCGCACCACGTCGGCCGGGCGAGTGAAGTCCGTGTCGGGCAGCGCGCGCTGCCGCAGCACATTCATCACCCCGACCGCGTGCATCGCGGATTCCACGCCGTGGCCCGACACGTCGACCAGGTACACGGCGAATGCCCCCTTGCCGAATGCGTGATAGCCGAGCACGTCGCCGCCCAGGCGCGCCGACGGCAGGTAGACCCAGTCGGCGGTGACCAGGCCGTCGCGCAGCGGCGGCGGCAGCAGTGAAAGCACGTAGCGGCCGGCGCGATCCAGATCGCGGTTCAGCTCCTCGGCGGCCTCCACTTCCCTGCGGCTGCGACGCTCGTACTTCAGCATCTGGCGGCCGACCTGCAATACCGAGCCGACCGGAAGCGGCGCCGCGCCGGCGATGGCCTTGCCGTCGATGAAGGTGCCGTTGGTCGACTTCAGATCCGTGACCACGACCTGGCCCAGCAGCACGCCGATCGTGCAGTGGCGACGCGATACCTCGTCGTCCGGGAACACCACGTCGCAGGGGCGCACGCGCCCGAACGACAGAGCGGTTTCGGCCAACTCGATGCGCCGGCCGGCTTCGTTACCGTCGACGACCACCAGGTAATGGCCGAGGTCGTCGCTGGCGGTGCTCCCGCCCGGATCGATCACGCGGCCCAGCAGGGCAGTGCGTCCGTCCCAGCTCGTGGTTCCGCCCGGAATCTCGCTCACGGATCGGCCTTGGCAGCGATGCGAAGGGAACCGAGATTAGGTACATCCTTGCAGGCGCGCAAGGCCGCCGCGCCGCGATGCGTTCGCTTCACGCCGCGGCCAGCATCGGATCGTGCGCCTTGGATTCGGGCCCGAGCACGACGATCACGGAACTGCCCGTGATCAGGCGTGCGACCGCCGCGCGCACGATCTCGATTTCGCGCTCGACCTCGCCGACGCTTCGCTGCGGATCGTAGCCGAGGTAGATCTCGACGAACGCGCGGCTGCCCGAGCGGCGCGAGCGCACGCCGTAGATCATGTCGTAGCGGTCGAAGTTCTCGGCCAGCACCCGCAGAATGCGCAGCTTGTCCTCCTCGGCCAACGCGCCGTCGAGCAGGTCGTAGCACGAGGTCGAAAACACCTCGATCACCGTCATCACGATGGTCGCGGCGACCACCAGCGCCGAAAGAGGATCGATGTACGCGCTCCAGCCGAAGTCGTGCAACGCGAGCCCCAGCGCGACCGTGACGAAGACGAACACATTGCCGAAGAACATCGCGAAGAACATCTTGGCCTGCGAAGCCATGAGCGGCGAGTTCTCGTGCCGCGCGGCCTGCGCGGCGCGCCGCATCAGGTGGCCGTTGACGAAGCCGAAGGCCATCTGGTCCACGAGGCTGATGTATATGCCGATGCCGCTGGCGTGTACCGGATTCAGCAGGCTGCGGATCGCGGCGAACGAGATGATCGCGACGCCCAACACCATCAGCGAACCGATCACCAGGCTGGCGAGGTTTTCGAGCTTGCCGATGCCGAACTCGAAGTCGGCGCCCGCACCGCGCGTGATGCGGCGGATCGACACCCACGCCAGAAGCACCGCGAGAAACTCCAGTCCTGTTTTCAGGGCGTCGGCCAGCAGCAGCGACGAATTCGACGTCGCCGCGGCGGTCGCGCACACGATCGCGTCGGTCAGACCGGCGAGCGCCGCGACGCGGACCGACGATTCCTTCTGGCTGTTCAGCATGCCGGCCGTCCCCTTTGCGCGGCCGCTCGCCGCGGACGAGGGCGCGGCGGGCCGGGATTGTGCCCGCCGCAGCGCCGGGTTGCCAAGGTCAGCGCACCGAGTTGGCGTCGAGCACCGCCAACGCGGCCATGTTGACGATGCGGCGCACGGTCGACGAGGCGGTCAGGATGTGGACCGGCCGCGCGGCGCCGAGCAGGATCGGACCGATGGCGACGTTGTTTCCGGCGGCAGTCTTCAGCAGGTTGTACGCGATATTGGCCGAGTCGATATCGGGGCAGACGAGCAGGTTGGCGTCGCCCTCCAGCGTCGAGTACGGCATGAGCGAGCGCCGCGTCGCATCGTCGATCGCGCTGTCGGCGTGCATCTCGCCGTCGACCATCAGGTCGGGCATGCGCGCGCGCACCAGCGCAAGCGCGCGCCGCATCTTCTCGGCGCTCGGCGCCCGGCTGGAGCCGAAGTTCGAGTGCGACAGCAGCGCCGTGCGCGGCGTGATGCCGAGGCGTCGCAGTTCCTCTGCCGCGATCACGGTGATCTCGGCGACATCCTCCGCGCTCGGGTTGACGTTGACGTGCGTGTCGACCAGCGCCACCTGCCGGCCGGGCAGCATCAGGATGTTCATCGCCGCGTAGACCGTCGCGCCGGGCCGCTTGCCGATCACGCGGTCGATGTACACGAGGTGCATGTCGGGCGTGCCGTAGGTGCCGCAGATCATCGCGTCGGCGTCGTTCTTCAGCATCAGCATCGCGCCGATCAGCGTATTGCGCCGGCGCATCTCGATCTTCGCCAGCTGCTCGGTGACGCCGCGACGGGCGGTCATCCGGTGGTAGGTCTGCCAGAGGTCGCGGTAGCGCGGATCCGACTCCGGATTGACCAGCGCGAAATCACTGTCCGCGCGCATGCGCAGCCCGTAGCGCTCGATACGCCGCTCGATCACCGCCGGGCGGCCGACCAGGATCGGCCGGGCGATGCCCTCGTCGAGCAGGATCTGCACCGCGCGCAGCACGCGCTCGTCCTCGCCCTCGGCGAACACCACGCGCGTGCGACCGCCGCTCGCCATGGCCTTCTTCGCCGTGTCGAAGATCGGCTTCATGAACGTGCCGGAGTGGTATACGAACTGCTGCAGCTGGCTGCGATAGGCGTCCAGATCGGCGATCGGGCGCGCGGCCACGCCGCTGGCCATCGCCGCCTGCGCCACGGCCGGCGCGATCCGCATCATCAATCGCGGATCAAACGGCTTGGGAATCAGGTACTCGGGCCCGAACCGGAAGTCCTCCGCACCGTATGCGCTGGCGACGATGTCGCTCGCCTCCTCGCGCGCCAGCTGCGCAATGGCATTGACCGCCGCCACCTCCATCTCCTTCGTGATCGTCGTCGAGCCCACGTCGAGCGCGCCGCGGAAGATGAAGGGGAAGCACAGCACGTTGTTGACCTGGTTCGGATAATCGGAGCGGCCGGTGGCGATGATCGCGTCGTCGCGCACGCTCTTGACCTCCTCCGGCAGGATCTCCGGAGTCGGGTTGGCGAGCGCCAGGATCAGCGGTCGCGCGGCCATCTGCGCGACCATGTCCCGCTTGAGCACACCGCCGGCCGAGAGCCCGAGGAAGACGTCGGCGCCGCCGATGATGTCGGCGAGCCGGCGCGCCGAGGTCTTCTGTGCATAGCGCGCCTTCTCAGGGTCCATCAGCGCCGTGCGCCCGTCGTACACGACGCCCTCGATGTCCGCTACCCAGATGTTCTTCCGCGGCAGCCCCAGTTCGACCAGCAGATCGAGGCAGGCCAGCGCCGCGGCGCCGGCCCCGCTGCAAACGAGCTTCACGTCGGCGAGTGACCTGCCGACGATCGCCAGCCCGTTGGTGATCGCGGCGCCGACGATGATCGCGGTGCCGTGCTGGTCGTCGTGAAAGACCGGGATCTTCATCCGCTCGCGCAGCTTGCGTTCGACGTAGAAGCACTCCGGTGCCTTGATGTCCTCCAGGTTGATGCCGCCGAAAGTCGGTTCGAGCGCAGCGATGATCTCGACCAGCCGGTCCGGATCGCGCTCGTTGATCTCGATGTCGAACACGTCGATGCCGGCGAACTTCTTGAACAGCACCGCCTTGCCTTCCATCACGGGCTTGGCAGCGAGCGGGCCGATCGGACCGAGCCCGAGCACCGCAGTGCCGTTCGTGACCACGCCGACGAGGTTGCCGCGACTCGTATAGCGAAAGGCCGCGGCGGGATCCTGATGGATCGCTTCGCTTGCAGCCGCCACGCCCGGCGAATACGCAAGAGCCAGGTCGCGCTGGTTGCTGAGCTGCTTGGTCGCCGTGACCGAGATCTTCCCGGGACGCGGCTGCTCGTGGTATTCGAGCGCGGCGGTGCGAAATTCGGCGTTGTCGGGGTCAGCCATCGGTATCGCCTCGATCGAGGTCGTGCATTATGACGCCCGCATCGCGACTACACGACATGGGAGGCAGGTTGACAGCCATGGCATCGCGGCTCGGCCGGATCGAGCCCTTCTACGTGATGGAGGTCGTGAAGGCGGCCGAGGCGCTTGCGGCGCGCGGAACGTCGATCATCCACCTCAGTATCGGCGAACCGGACTTCACCGCGCCGCTGCCGGTGCTGGAGGCGGCGAAGGCTGCGCTTGATCAGGGGCGCACGCAGTACACGCCGGCGGCGGGAATCGACGAGCTGCGCGCAGCGATTTCACGCCACTACGCCACACGCTTTGGCATCGACGTGCCGGCCGAACGGATATTCATCACGGCGGGAGCGTCCGCCGCGCTGCTGCTCGCCTTCGCCGCCGTGCTCGAGCACGACGCCGAAGTGCTGATGCCGGATCCGTGCTACCCGTGCAACCGTCATTTCGCGGCCGTGCTCGGCGGCCGCGCGCAACTGATTCCGACCGATGCGTCGCAGCGCTTTCATCTGAGCGCCCGGGCGATCGACGCGGCATGGTCGACACGGACCGGGGGTGTGCTGCTCGCGACGCCGTCCAATCCCACCGGGACTTCGATCGGAGCGGCGGCGCTGGCGGAAGTCATCGGGACCGTGCGCGAACGGGGCGGCTTCGCGATCGTCGACGAGATCTATCAGGGCCTGACCTACGACGCTCCTGCGTCGACGGCGCTCGCAGTGTCCGACGAGGTGATCGTCATCAACAGCTTCTCGAAGTACTTCGGCATGACGGGCTGGCGGCTGGGCTGGCTCGTGGTCCCGGATGCGATGGCACCGGCGATAGAAAAGCTGGAGCAGAACCTCTTCATCTGCGCCTCGGCGATCGCGCAGCGTGCCGCGCTCGCATGCTTCGGCGCCGAAGCGCGCGACATCTACGAAGCGCGCCGCGACGAGTTCCGACGCCGGCGTGACTTCCTGGTGCCGGCGCTGCGTCAACTGGGATTCGGCGTGCCGATCACGCCGGACGGCGCGTTCTACGTCTACGCTGATGTCAGCAACCTGGCCGACGACAGCTGGTCGCTTTGCTTCGACCTGCTCGAAAACGCCGGCGTGTGCCTGGTGCCCGGACGCGACTTCGGTCGCGCTGCGCCCGAGCGTTTCGTTCGCGTGTCCTACGCCACGAGCCTCGACCGCCTGCAAGAGGCGGTGCGACGAATTGCCAAGTTCCTGGGGCGCCGGCGCTGACGCGCCGCCGCGACTATGTCGCGTTGGCGTTGTCCGCCGGGTTCGGCTCGGTGGCCGGCAGCGGCTTGGCCTGCAGCGTCGGCGCCGTTTCCCCCGCTTCGCTCTTCGGCTTGTCGTCGGCCGACGGTGCCGGTGCGCGCGCAGCCGCGAGCGCACGTTCCACCCGTCCTGCAGCGGCCAGCGACAGCCGGCTGTGCTCTGCCATCACGCGGGCCGCGTAGCCGGCGTCGTCCGACTGGTTGCCGGCACCGACGTATAGCTGCAGGCCGCGCTCGACCGAGCCGCCGCGGCGTACGAGATCCTTAAGGATCATCGAGCCGACCTTCAGATTGGCGATGGGATCGAGGGCGGCGTAATCGCCACCATGCGCTTCGAACTTGTCCGCATGGACGCGCGTCATCACCTGCATCAGACCCTGGGCGCCGACTGCGCTTTCCGCGAAGGGATTCAGGCTCGATTCGACCGCAGTGACCGCAAGGATCAGCAGCGGATCGAGCCCGAGCGTGCGGCCGGTCTCATAGGCCGATGCGACGATTACGCGCACCGCTTCGTCGGCCACGCGGTAACGCCGCGCGAGATACTGCGCGACATGTGCTTGCTGCGGCTCGAGGGCGAGCGGCGCCGTCGCCGGCGCGGCGAGGCCCTGGATCGCTCCCAACATGTTACGGGGGGTCGCCGAAACCCGATCTGCGACATCGATTGCCGCGGCTGGAATCGAGGTTGCCAGCTCGACGGCGCGCTCGATCAGCCGCGAGCGGGCATCGCCGCTAACTGCCAGGGTACCGCCGATGATCAGGGTCGCGCAGCCGACCATGACGACGGTGAGCCTGGCGAAAAGCAGGGCTCCCCGGATCAGGTCCCGCCCGGCTTCGGACCACACTGCCGCCGGGTCCCCGGTGCGATGGAGCGCATAATTCGTGGCATTGGACATGCGTGCCTCCTTATGCTGAGCGGCCGCCGGCATCAAGCACCGACGAGTCGTCACTCACAGGTTGGAACGATGACCGGAAAGCCCACGTGCATTTCCGGCCGCTACTTGGTCGATGGCCCTTTCCGCCCCAGCGTCCGCGCCACCGACCGGAGTGAAAGGGTCACCCCGAAGCCCGAGAAATCAACTCCATTGATCCGGCGCTGCGCGCCGTCCTATCCGGATGTCAGTTGCTCCAGAGCTAGGCCGAATAGTGGAGCTCATTGTATTGGCGCGGACCTCTCCGTCAACTTGAAAACCCACCGAATTTCCGCTATGCACCACCGCCGAGCCTGCCCTCGCAGACCATCGGCCTTCGCCGACCGGACCCAGGTTGGCGCGGAAAACTGGCGAGATTGGGTCATTTTGACGAAGTTAGAAACGTCTTCTTGCGATGAGCAAGTACACACCTCGGGCGTTGCCGCCGGCGCCGCAAATCGATGAAGTACTCGGATTTGCGCGACTTCATCCGGCGGCTTGAACAGGCGGGCGAGCTGAAGCGGGTCACGACTGAAGTGTCACCGCGCCTGGAGATCACCGAGATCTGCGACCGCGTGCTGCGATCACAAGGCCCCGCCCTCTTGTTCGAGCGGCCGATCGGGTTTCGAATTCCCGTGCTCGGCAACCTGTTTGGCACGCCGCACCGCGTGGCGCTCGGCATGGGCGCCACCGAGGTCGGCGCGTTGCGCGAGGTGGGTGAACTCCTGGCTTCCTTGAAGGAGCCTGAGCCTCCCGGCGGACTCCGCGACGCGATCGGGAAGATCGCGCTGCTGAAGTCAGCCCTGTGGGATATGACGCCGAAGGAGGCTCGCCGCGGCGCCTGCCAGGAGTTGGTCGTGGAAGGTTCCGACGTCGACCTCGGCCGATTGCCGATCCAGACCTGCTGGCCGGGGGATGTCGCGCCCCTGATCACGTGGGGCCTCGTCGTAACCCGCGGACCCCACAAGCGACGCCAGAACCTGGGGATTTACCGGCAGCAGGTCATCGCGCGCAACAAGGTGATCATGCGCTGGCTGCCCCATCGCGGCGGCGCACTGGATTTTCGCGATCACCGACTGGCGCGGCCCGGGCAGCCCTTTCCGATCGCGGTCGTGCTCGGCGCGGATCCGGCGACTCTTCTGGGTGCCGTGACCCCCGTGCCGGATTCCTTGTCGGAATACCAGTTCGCCGGATTGCTGCGCGGCAGCCGCACGGAGATCGTTCGTTGCATCGGCCTGGACCTGCAGGTGCCGGCACCCGCCGAAATCGTGCTCGAAGGGCACATCCAGCCGGAAGCGGCGCCGCCGCCCGTACCCGAGGATAAGTCGGCTCCGGCGCCGCCGCGGATCGGGTACGAGGTGGCGCTCGAAGGACCCTTCGGCGATCACACGGGCTATTACAACGAACGCGAATGGTTTCCGGTGCTCACGATCGACCGAATCACGATGCGGAGCGACCCTGTCTATCACTCGACTTACACCGGCAAGCCGCCGGACGAGCCGGCGGTGCTGGGCGTGGCGCTGAACGAGGTGTTTGTGCCAATCCTGCGCCGCACGTTCCCCGAGATCGCCGATTTCTACCTGCCGCCCGAGGGCTGCAGCTACCGCCTCGCGGTCGTGTCGATGCGCAAGCAGTACCCGGGGCACGCCAAGCGCGTGATGTTCGGCGTGTGGAGCTTCCTGCGCCAGTTCATGTACACGAAGTTCATCGTCGTGGTCGACGATGATGTCGATGCGCGCGACTGGAAGGACGTCGTGTGGGCCATCACGACCCGTGTCGACCCGGAACGCGATACGGTGCTGGTCGGGAACACCCCGATCGACTATCTCGACTTCGCATCCCCCGTCTCCGGCCTTGGCAGCAAGATGGGAATCGATGCCACGAACAAGCTGCCCGGCGAAACGCAGCGCACCTGGGGCCGCCCGATCGCCATGGACCCCGCGGTCAAGGCACGAGTCGACGCCATCTGGAACCAACTCGGCCTGTAGGAGCAGCACATGTCGATTGAGCGCAGACCCATCCGCCGCGGCGGCATCAAGTCCGCCGGCTACGACCGCACCAGCCGCGTGCTCGAGATCGAATTCGACGACGGCTCGGTCATTCAGCACACCGCTGTCGGCGAGGAGATCGCGCGGCGCTTTCTGGCCAGCAGTTCGCCGGCCAGCGTATACAAGGACACGATCCAGGAAGAATTCACGCAGCGGCGCGTGCGTTGAAATCGGACGTGTTGCCGCACCGGCACCGCGCCACGCGCGTCGCAATCATCGCGGCGTTGACACTGCTGCTGCCCGCAGCGGCCGGGCTGTCAGCTCAGCGTGCGCCGCTTGGCCTGTGTCCGGGCGATGCCGGCCGCATCGACGGGTTCATGCGCGCGATCTGCGACGGCGAGCGCGCGCTCTCGCAGGGCAGCCCCTCGGAAGCGGTTGGGCTGTTCACGCAGGCCGCCGAGGCTCAACGTCTACAAGCGACCAACGAACTCGCATGGGCCGGACTCGCGGCGGCCTACTGCGATGCCCGCGATCCGGCGAGCGGGCGCGAGTGGGCCAGGCGCTACGACGAGGCGCGCCGACTCTGGCTCGGCGAGCTGGCGTGCATCGAGGCGACCGCACGGCCGCAACCGCGGCCCTATGTGCGCAGCCGGATGTGCACCGAGACGCTCGCGGCCGACTATGACTTCGTCCGCGACCACCCCGACGCGACTATGACGCGCGAGATCGTGGCACGACTGCAAGCAGTGGCCGATAGGATCGCGCAGCACTGCGCCGCCGCCGCCGCCGCGACGCCGGCCACGAAGGCCGCCATGCTCTCGAAGAGGAAGGCGAGGAAACCGCGGCAACAGGTCAGCGGAACAGCAGCGTCGCCAGCCCGAGGAAGATGAACACGCCCATGCTGTCGGTGGTGAAGGTCAGCAGCACCGAGGAGCCGAGCGCCGGATCGCGCCCGAGCCGTTGCAGCGCGAGCGGAATGAACATGCCGACCAGCGCGCCGACCGTCATGTTCAGCGTCATCGCGATCAGCATGGTGGCGCCGATCAGCGGTCCCTGCGGCGAGTCGGCATAGATCCACCACGCGACCGAGCCGGCGACGCCACCCCACACCAGCCCATTCAGCCCGGCGATCACCAGTTCCTTGACGATCAGCCGGCGGGCGTTGGCGGCAGTGATCTGGCCGAGGGCGATCGAGCGGATCATCAGCGTCATCGTCTGGTTGCCGGAGTTGCCGGCGATACCCATCACGATCGTCATCAGCGTGGCCAGCGCGACCACCCTTTCGATCGTCAACTCGAAAGCGCCGATCACGCGCGACGCGAAGAATGCCGTGCACAGATTCACGGCCAGCCACAGCCAGCGATTCTTCGCCGACCGCCACACGCTGGCGAACAGGTCCTCCTCCTCGCGCAGGCCGGCGGCGGCCAGCACTTCCTGTTCGCCCTCCTCGCGGATCACGTCGACCACCTTGTCGACCGTCAGCCGCCCGACCAGCCGGCCATTGGCGTCGACCACCGGCGCCGACACCAGGTCGTAGCGCTCGAATGCCTGCGCGGCGTCGCCGGCGTCATCCATCGGCGCCAGCGTCAGCACGTCCATCTTCATCACCGCGGTCACGGCCGTGTCGGGCTGATTCACCAGCAGCCGGTCGATAGGCAGCGCGCCCCGCAGCGTGCCTTCGCGATCGACCACGAACACCTGGTCGGTGTGATGCGGCACGCTGTCGAAGCCGCGCAGATAATGCAGCACCCCCTCGAGCGTTACGTCGTCGCGGATGGACAGCAGCTCGAAGTCCATCTTCGCGCCGACCGAGTCCTCCGGGTAACTCATTGCCGCGTGAAGCTGCGCGCGCTCCTTGGTCGACAGGGTCTGCGACACCTTGTCGACGACTTCCGGCGGCAGGTACGGCGCCAGGTCCGCCAGTTCGTCGACTTCGAGCTTCTGCGCGGCGGCCACGAGCTCGGACGCGTCCATCGCCGGGATCAGCGATTCGCGCACCGCGTCGGACACCTCGAGCAGAACCTCGCCGTCTACTTCGGCCTTGACGCTGTCCCACACCGTGATCCGTTCGTCGGGCGGCAGCGCCTCGAGCACGTACGCGATGTCGGCCGGGTGCAGCCGGTCGACGATCGATTTCAGCTCGGTGAAGTGCTGGCGCCGGGCGAGCTGCTCGACCAGCGGCTTGTTCTCCTCTGCCGCTGTCTGCCCGCGCTCCACCAGCGCTTCGATGCGCCGCTGCTTGTCGAGCAAGGACTGCACGCGCGCCAGCGCGCGCTGCGCTTCCTCCGGGTCGCGCGCGCGCGTTGCCGCGCCCGCGGACGGCGGCACGCGTGTGTGCTCGAACTCGCTCATGGCGCGCGCGATTCTAGGCGCGCGCGGCGCCGGGTCACGGCAGTTGAGCCTCGGCGCTGTAGCGCAGGATCGCCTCGGCGCGCCGCGCCAGATAAGCGGAGCCGCGGTTGCGGTCGTAGAAGCGCGGCCGCGGCAGCATTGCCGCCAGCCGCGCCGACTGCTCGGCGCCGAGTTGCGCGGCACTGATGCCGTAGTAATGGCGCGCCGCCGCCTCTGCACCGAACACGCCCTCGCCCCACTCGGCGACGTTCAGGTACACCTCGAGAATGCGGCGCTTGTTCCAGGTGAACTCGATCATGTAGGTGATCACCAGTTCCTGCGCCTTGCGCAGATAGCTGCGCTCGGGCGACAGGAACAGGTTCTTGGCCAATTGCTGCGTGATGGTCGAGCCGCCGTGCGCGGTGCGGCCGCGCCGGCGGTTGATCTCGTAGGCCTTCTCGATCGCCTCCCAGTCGACGCCCTCGTGCTCGAGAAAGCGCGCGTCCTCGGCAGCGATCACCGCGCGCTTCAGGTGACTGGAAATGCGCTCATAGGGCACCCACTGCCATCGCAGCGCGGTCTGCGGGCGCGCCTGCCGCAAGCGCGCCAGTTCGCGCTGCATGAACGCGGTCTCCGCCGGATTGTGCCAGCGCCAGACGACGATCCAGCCGAAGTACCACAACTGCAACGCCAGCACGATCAGCGCGACTGCGAGCAGCAGCCAGCCGAACATGCGGCCGACCGCGCGCAGCGCGCTCATCGAGGGAAGTTCAGCATCACACCGGGCAACGCGCCGCGCCGCTGAGAAGGCATGAATCCTTCAACTGCGCGTCCCGATCTCGCCGCTGCGCTACTCGCTGTACGAGCCTGTACACGTCCGCTGCTCGGTGCGACCTCGGACCGCTCGCGACGAAATCTTCATGCCTTCTCAGCGCACGGCCGCCGCGGCGGCGGAATGCTCGGCCTCGAGCAGCCGCCGCAGTTCCTTGTATACAGGCGCGGTGTGCGGGCGCACACCGCGCCAGAGCGCGAATGATTCGGCGGCCTGCTCGATCAGCATGCCCATGCCGTCGCTGACCTTCTGCGTACCGCCCTGCTGCGCGAGCCGCATGAACGGCGTCGGCGCTGCGGCGTAGACGAGATCGTAGGCGAGCGTGCAGTCGTCGAACGCTTCCGGATCGATCTTCGGCGCCTCGTGGTTCAGGCTGCTCGCGGATCCGTTGATGATCAGGTCGAAGTGCTCGGCCGGAATCTCGTCGAAGTGGATCGCCTCGACGCCGAACTCGTCGGCAAGTTCCTCGGCGCGCCCGTGCGTGCGGTTGGCCACCGCGATCCACTTCGGCCGCTCCTCCAGCAGCGCGCCGATCAAGCCTCGCACGCCGCCGCCGGCGCCCAGGATCAGCACGCTGGCGTCCTTGATGCGGAACTTCAGCCGCTCGCACACGTCGCGCACGAAGCCGATGCCGTCGGTGTTGTCGCCGAGGATCGCGTCGCCGTCGAACTTCAGCGTGTTGACCGCGCCGGCCAGCCGCGCACGCGGCGTCAGCGCGTCGGCGAGCTTGGCGGCGTCGAGCTTGAACGGGATCGTGACGTTCAGCCCGAGATAGCCGGCGTCGCGCAGTCCGAGTGCGAATTCCTCGAAGCCGTTCAGCGGCGCTTCCAGTCTCTCGTAGCTCACCGCCTGCCGCGTCTCCTTGGCGAACAGGCGATGGATCTCCGGCGATCGGCTGTGCGCGATCGGGTTGCCGACGACGGCGTAGCGGTCGATCTTGCTGCTGCTCATGGCTTCACGTTAGCAGACCCGCCGCCGCTGTGCTGCGTGGCGAACTGATCGTTGGTGAATATCCAGGTCCGCGTGATCTCGAGGATATCGGTATCGCGCGCGATCTCGGGCGGAAACGGCGGAAACGGCGCGGCCAGCGCAACGATGCGGCGCGCGGCGCGGTCGAGCACCTTCGAGCCCGAGCCCTTCTCGACGATGGCATCCAGCAACGTGCCGTCCTTGCGGATAACCACCGTCATTCGAAGCGCGCCGTAGAAGCGCCCGCGCGCCTCGTCAGGATAGTGCTCGTTGCCGACCTTCTCGACCCAGCCGCGCCAATCCTCGACGTAGCGCGCGAAGCGGTACTCCGACGTGCTCGGCATGAAGTGATGCCGGCGCGGCCGCTTCTGGTAATCGGAGATCTGCTTGGCGATCTCGGCCTGCATGCGCGCCAGGCGCTCGCGGATCTCCTCCTGCGTACCGCGGTCGGGCTCGAGCGGCTGCGCCTCCTTGTGCGGCGTCAGCGCGAAGGCATCGCCCTCGCCGGGCAGCGCGAGCCGCCGCCGCTGATCCTCCTCCAGCGGCTGCGCGCGCCGGCGCTCCAGTTCGAGCGCGTCGCCGTCGCGGTGGTCGAACAGATTCGGCAGCGGTGACGTGCGGCGCCCGGCGTCGTTCGAGCCGCCGCCGTCGAGATTCGCCTGTGCCAGTGCCTCGGCCTTGCTCGGCCGCACCTCGCTGCGCGCATTCACCAGGATGACCTCGAGCGACGGATCGCTCGCGCGCACGCGCAGGAAATCCGGATCGACGAAGCGGATCGCAAGGACGAGCGCATGCACGCCGCAGGAGACGGCCAGCGCCGTCATCAGCGTGCGGTTGGAAACGGTCTGCGACAGCGTGTGCATCGTCGGGCCGGCGCCGGGGTGAGACGATTGTATCCAGCACCGCGCGCGCGCCCGGCGCGGATTACCCGCCCTGCGGGAGCGTATTCGAGCCGCCGGCGTTTTCGCCCGCGACGTCGTCGAGCGCCATCTCGTCCTCGAGCACGTCCTCGGTTTCGGCGAGCACGCGATGCAGGCGCAGTTCCAGCGCGGTGTCGATCTCGTCGGCGCCGAGCACATCGACCTCGATGCGGCGCCCGCGCGCGAGCTGCGGCAGCCCCGGCAGCCGCGCGACGTACGGCATGCGGTCGAGCCGGATCACCTCGCCCTTCAGTACCGTGGCGCCGAAACGGGCGATGCCCTCCTGCCGCACCCAGCGCAGGCACCAGTAGCGCTCCATCCGGGTCTGGAAATCGGCGTACGCGGTATACGCGGCATCGAAGGCCGAGACAATCGCGAACAGGTCGGCGTCGTTCGGCGCGTACGGCGCCGGCGCGCCGCGCGCGGCGGCGACGAGCTGGCGCTGGTTGACCAGATCGACGTAGCGGCGCAGCGGCGACGAACTCCACGCGTAGTGGTCGACGCCGAGGCCGTCGTGCGGAGCGGGCGTCGTACTCATGCGCACGCGCCCCAGCGACTGCGAGCGATAGATGCCGACACGGCCCGCGCGCGCGAGCCATTCGCCCCAGGTGCTGTTGGCCAGGATCATCAGCTCGGCGACGATCAGATCGAGCGGCGCGCCGCGTTGCCGCGCCCGGATCGTCACGCGCGCTGCGTCGCCCTCGGCCTGCAGGTCACCCGCCAGCTCGAACGTGTAGTCGACGCGGTCGAGCGGCTCGGGCCGGCCGCGTGCTTCTTCGCGCCGCCGATGCAGCGCACGCGCGAAACGCCACAGGAACGCGAGCAGCGCGCCATGCGGCAGGTCCATTCCGCCGGCGGCGATCCTGTCTTCGGTCACGACCGCGTCGAGGCGATCGTGGCGCAGGTTGGCGGCGATGCGCGCGCGCTCCACCCGCGTCTCGTGCGCGAGGATGTCGAGGCTTTCCGGGTCCACGTCGAGGTACAGCGACACCACCGGCACGATGCGCCCCTCGTTCAGCGAGAACGCATCGATCATCGCCTGCGGCAGCATCGTGATCTTCAGTCCGGGCGCATACACGGTCGACATGCGCGCGCGCGCCGCGGCATCGAGCGCATCGCCGCGCGCGATCGCGACCGCGGGCGCGGCGATGTGGATGCCGACGCGCACGACGCCGTCGCGTGGCATGAGCGAGAAGCCGTCGTCGATCTCGGTCGTCGCGCTGTCGTCGATCGACACCACATCGACCTCGGCCAGTGGTAACTCGTCCCCGACGGCCGGCACGGCGAGCCCTGGCGCAAAGCCCGTGCCGAGCGGAAAGGCCGCGGCCACGAAGCTGTCGACGTGCCAGCGCAGCGGTGAGGCGATCGCGCCCAACTTCAGCAGCAGCCGCAGCGGCGACAGGTGCGCGCTGTCCGCCGTCTGCTGCAGCGCCTTGTATTCGATGCCGTTGCGGTCGGGCGCGGTCAGCAGGGCGATCGCCTGCTGCGCGATCGGCGCCGGCACGCGGCCGGCTGCCAGTTCATCGATGTACTTCTGCTTCAGCAGCTCCTGCTGCCGCCTGCGCTCGAGCGTCGCCAGCGCCGCCTTCAGCACATCCGTTGGCGCGGGCCGATAGCGACCGCGTCCCTTGCGATGGAAATACACCGGCGCGCCGTGCAGGCGGAACAGGATCGCCGCCGCCTCGGTCGCGCTCGGCGCGTGGCCGTAGTACTCGCGCGCCAGTGCCTCGAAGCCGAACTCTTCCTGCGGCGCGCACTCCCACAGGAAGTCGAGGTCGATCGCTTCCGCGTCGCGCTGGGCGCTTGCCAGCAAGGCGGCCGGCGCAGGCTGCTCGAAGCGCAGCAGCACGTGTGCGGACTTGACCTTGGCGCGCCTGCCGCTCGCGAGCTCGACCTGGCACGACGCCTCGGCGCCGCTCAACAGCGTGCCGGCCTTGAACACGCCGTCTTCCTCGAACAGTACGTGCACCACCTGAGAACCTATCCGTGAATTATTCGTGCGATGCGTTGACGCCAGAAAGCCCGGATGCAAGGCGCCCGGCGCAGGACAGTAGCCCGGCCT
>JAKORH010000141.1 GCA_029777935.1 Pseudomonadota bacterium | reverse complement strand
CCGAGGTCTGGCCGTGGAACTTGAAGCGCCACGAGCGCGGATCCTGCGCGCCCAGCCGTTCGCGCGCCAGCCGCGCCCAGATGCGGCGGCCGGCGCGGAACTTGGCGACCTCCTCGAAGAACGACAGCGAGACGTCGAAGAAGAACGTGAAGCGCGGCAGGAACGCGTCCGGATCCATGCCGCGCCCGATGCAGTCCTGCGCCACCTGCACCGCGGTCGACAGCGTGAAGGCCATCGCCTCCGCGGGAGTCGCGCCGGCCTGCTGCATGTGCTGGCCGACCACCGACATCGGGTTCCACTTCGGCACGAAGCGGTTGCAGAAGTCGATGTGGTCGCCGAGGATGCGCCGCGCGCCCGGCAGCGCGATGCGGAAGAACATGTGGTTGGCCACGTAGTGGCTCAGGTAGTCGCTCTGGTTCGACGTGCCGGTGATCGATGCCCAGTCGACGCCGCGCTTCTTCGCCACTGCGAGCATGAACGCCAGCAGCGTGAACGGCGACGGATCGTTCATCGCGCACGACGTGCGCACCAGATCGACGCCCGCGAGCGCGCGATCCATGTGCTCGGCCGAGTTCACCACCGTGCCGCAGGTGCCGAGCAGCTCGAAGTGCGACTCGTCCATGTCGGCGCCGCGGAACACCGAGTTGCACGGGATCAGCGACACCGCGTTGCCGCCCTGCGCCAGCACGGCGCGCAAGCGCGCGTTGTAGTCGTCCGGCGTGCCCAGCCCGATCAACTGCCGCTGCGTCCAGGTGCGGCCGCGGTGCATTGTCGCGTAGATGCCGCGCGTGTAGGGCGGCTGGCCCGGATAGCCGAGCTCGCCGTCGCCGCGCGCGGCATCCCGGTCGCGGTTCGTGTACAGCGGCTTGATCGCGATGCCGGAGCGGTTGACGACCTCGCGGTCGGTGCCGATCTGCTGCGCGTAGTCGCGCTGCCACTGCGCTTCGGCGTCGGTCGCGCGGAGCAGACGGTCGTCGAGCGGCTTGTTCATCGTGCCTCCTCTGCAGTTGCGCGGCGCGCCCGCACCGCGAGGGCCAGCTCGGTCACGCACTGCGCAATCTCGGCGAGCGAGGCGCCGGGATGGAACACGCGCGCCACGCCGGCGGCGAGCAGCGTGCGTTCATCCTCGTCGGGAACGATGCCGCCGACGATCACCGCCATGTCGTCCAGTCCGGCCGCGCGCAGCGCGTCCATCAGCTTCGGCACGATCAGATGGTCGGTGGCGAGCGACGAGACGCCGATCACGTCGACGTCCTCCTCGGTGGCGAGCTTGACCACCGTCGCGATCTCCTGCCACGGCGGCGTGTAGATGACTTCCATGCCGGCGTCGCGCAGGCCGGCGGCGACGATGCGGCTGCCGCGGTCGTGGCCGTCGAAGCCGATCTTGGTGATCAGGACCTTCGGTCGGATGTCCATCACGTTTCCTTTCCGAGCGGGGATTGCAGCAGCAGCACAAAGCGCCGCGCCAGGGTCTTCGGCGAGTCGCGTCCGCTGCGGTACCACGTCTGCGACCAGTTCAAGGCGCCCAGCAGCATCAGCCGCAGCGTGCGGCGGTCGGTGCCGCGCGGCAGCGGCAGGTCCTGCACCAGCTTCGCGAACAGCGCCTCGTATTCGTCGCGCAGCGCGGTCAGGCGCTTGTTTGCGGCCGGCACGTCGCTCGGCCGCACGCGGATCACGACCTGCGCGTAGTCGTCATCCTCCAGGATCGCTTCGAGATGCGCGACGCACGCGGCATCCAGCCGCTGCCACGGATCGCGCTTGCCCTCGATCGCCGCGCGCACGCGCGCCGAGATGCGGCGCACGCCTTCGGCATACACCTCCGCCAGCAGGTCCTCCTTGGTCGCGAAGTGGTAGTACAGCGACCCCGGCAGCATGTCGACCGCGCGCACGATGTCGCGCACCGAGGTGCCCTGGAAGCCCTGCGCGCGGAACAGGCGCGCGGCTTCGTCGAGGATCTGCGGCAGGCGGTTGTCGGCGCGCGGCGCGCGGACGGCGGGCATCGGGCAGGGCGGCTAAACCAAACGAATGTTTGTTTTTAGCACGGCCGGGCCCGGGTCCGCAAGCCGCGCGAGCCTTGTTCATTTCATCCGCAGCACCTGCAGATATACCGCCTGCGTTTCCGGCGACGGCGACACGCCCAGCTCGTCAGCGATGAGACGCCGGCAGGCCTCGTAAGCCCGCAGCGCCTCGGCGCGATTGCCGGCCGCCGCGTGGGCCCGCATCAGCAACTGGTAGCTGGTTTCGCGGAACGCCTGCGCGGCCACGGCCTGGCTGGCGACATGGGCCGCGATTTCCGGCTCTCCGTTGCGGATGTAGCTTTCGGCCAGGCACTCGCATGCCCGCACGAACAGGATGCTCAGCTGTTCTCGCGTCTGCGCGACCCAGCGCGTGATCTCGCCGGGCAGGAACGGCCGGCGCAGGATGTGGTACGCGACCTGCGCGGCCGCCCAGGCCTCACGAAAGCGATCGGACTTGAGCAGCCCTTCGCTCTCGTGCAGCGAGTCGAAGGCCGCTTCAGTATCGATCCAGGCGCCGGCCGGCAGATTCAGCTGATAACAGCCCAACGTGGCAGGCAAAACGTCGGAGCGGTCCAGCCCCGCCTGCGCCAGCAGCGCGCGCAGCTTGCTGACGACCGCGTTCATCGCCGCGTCCCAGGCGCGCGGCGGCGCGTCCGGCCACAGGACCGACGCCAGCTCCTCCCGGCTGACCGCTGCCCCGCGGTTCAGCGCGAGCCGCGCGAATGCGAGCATGCCCTGGCGACCCGGAAACGCGTCCTGATCGAGCAGCGCGGCGCCGCTCTCGATCGCGACCCGGCCCATCAGGTAGATTCGAAGCGCCATTGCGGCGAACTCCGCCAACGTTTTGCCAAGGTCCCGCCAAGGCGGCGCCAAGGTGGCGCAACGATCATTCTCCGCACGTGCAGGAGGTCGACATGGTCATGAAAGCGGTGCGATGCGACTGCGGATTCGTGGTCCGCGCAGACAACGACGACCAGCTGGTCGCCGAATTGCAGCAGCACGCCAGGAGTCATCACAACATGAACCTCTCGCGCGACCAGGTTCTGGCGATGGCGCAACTCGAGCCGGAACCGAAGCCCCCAACCGGCAAGACCTGATCCGCGGCAATCGCGCGGCCGGGTCCTGCCTGCATCCACAAGGAGCGAGCAATGATCACACAGGAAGCAGTTCAGTTCGATGCCGCCCGGTTCAAGGAAACGACCCGACAGCAGTGGGACGCCGCCGCGGCGGCCTGGGACCGCTGGGGACCGTTCTTGCGGCAGTGGCTCGGCGCCGCGACGGAGGTCATGCTGGACCTGGCCGGCATCGGGCCCGGCAGCCATGTGCTGGATGTCGCTGCGGGCGCCGGCGACCAGACCCTGCAGGCCGCGGAGCGGGTGGGTCCCTCAGGCTACGTACTGGCCACAGACATTTCACCGCACATACTCGCGCTGGCGGCGGAGAATGCCCGCACGGCGGGGTATCGCCACGTCGCGACGAAAGTCGCTGACGGCGAGGAACTGGACGTGCCGAAGGGCGCGTTCGACGCGGTCATCTCGCGCGTCGGACTGATCTACTTTCCGGATCAGCAGCGGGCGCTGCTCGCCATGAAGCGCGCCCTGCGGCCCGGCGGCCGGGTCGCGGCCATCGTCTACTCGACCGCGGAGCGCAATCCGTTCTTCTCCGTCCCGGTTGCGGTGATCCGCGCGCGCGCGGATCTGCCGCCACCCCTGCCCGGACAACCTGGCCCGTTCAGCCTCGGCAGTCCGGGCGCCCTCGAAGGCGCGCTGCGAGCCGCTGGCTTCACGAACGTCAGCAGCCGGCTGGTCGCAGCGCCGCTGCGCATGTCATCCGCGGCCGAGTGCGTGCGCTTCGAACAGGAATCCTTCGGCGCCCTGCATCAGATGCTGTCCGGACTCGACGGCGATGCGCGCCAGGCGGCGTGGGACGAGATTGCGGCCAAGCTCGAGCAGTTCGAGCGCAACGGCTTCGAGGCGCCGTGCGAACTGGTGGTCGGCGTCGGCACGCGGCCCTGAAGGATCCGGTGCCACGCCAGCCTACATCTGCCGGAACAGATGCGAGTACGAGTCGGACACCAGCAGCGACTCGTCGCGCTTGCGCAGCTTGACCTGCATGCGGCCGCGGAAGTCGCGCGCGACGCCGGCGATCGACGCGACGTTGACGAGCGTGGAGCGATGGATCTGCCAGAACTGGTTCGGGTCCAGTTCCTCCAGCAACTCCTTCAGCGGCTTGCGAATCAGCGCTTCGCCGTCGACGGTCACCACGCGCGTGTACTTGTTGTCGGCCTGGAAGTACACGACCTCGTCGACGGTGATCAGCCGCAGGTTCTGTCCGACCGACGCGTTGATCCAGCGCAGATAGGTCTTCGGCGCCGGCCCGGCGAACTGGTTCAGCAGGTTCTCCAGCCTTGCCGGCGGGCTGCCGAGCCGCTCCTTCAGCCGGCTCACCGTCGTGAACAGGCGCGCGGCCGAGATCGGCTTCAGCACGTAGTCGATCGCGCCGTGTTCGAACGCGGCCACCGCGTGCTGGTCGTACGCGGTGACGAACACCACGCGGCTCCTGCCGCTCGCCTGCCGCGCGACTTCGAGTCCCGTCGCGCCGGGCATCTGGATGTCGAGAAACAGGATGTCGGGCTTCTGCTCTTCCAGCAGTCTCAGTGCGCGTACGCCGTCGGCGGCCTCGCCGACGATCGAAAGCTCCGGCCACAACAGGCCGAGCTGCTCGACCAGCTGATGACGCAGCGTGGCCTCGTCCTCGGCGACGACCGCGGTTGCGTTCATTCCGGCAGCCAGAGGGTGAACTCGCTGACGCCGGCCGCCGGCTCGGCGCAGTCGAGCCGCGCCCGGCCTGCGTACAGGCCGTGCAGGCGCTCGCGCACGCGTTCGAGCTCACCGTTGCCTTCGCACAATCCACCGGCGGCGATGCGCACCGTCACGCGCACCCGGTTGTCGCTGCGCGCGACCTCGAGGTCGATTGCCGGCGGCACGGCCTCGCGCCGGACCGCGCGCTGCACCAGCGGCAGCAGCAGCATCGGATAGAAGGTGCGGTACGCCGCCTCGCGCTCGATCCATTTGGCGAGCGCCGGCCGGCCTTCGTTCAGCGCCTGCACGACCGCCAGGTACGCCTCGACCAGCTCGATTTCGGCCCTGATGCTGGAGCCCGATTCGCGCAGCCGCGGCAGCGCCACGCGCAGGTACTGGATCAGCCGGTCGAGATTGGTGGCGGCCGCGTGGACGTCGCGCTCATACAGGCGCTCGATGTCGACCAGCGCATCGAACAGGAACTGCGGCTCGACCTGCGCCTGCATCGCTGCCAGCCGTGACTCGAGCACTTGCCGTGCGAGCCGCGCCTGCTCGCGCTGCTCGGCGGCGACCGCGAATTCGGCGCGGCGGCGGCGGTTGCTCATCTCCAGCACCGCGAACGACATTCCGATGAAAAACGCCACGTCGAGGCCGAAGCTCGTCTGCATCAGCCAGTCGGGGACGTGCTTGACGACGCCGTCGACCTCGAAATGACTGTTGAATTGCAGGCCGATCAGCTCGATCGCGTGCGGTACCAGCAGCGCCGCCAGCAGTGCGGCGCCGGCTGCACAGGCGATCATGCGCGGCAGCCGCGGCAGCGGTGCGTCGGCGCCCCGATCGGCGATCAGCCAGGCGACGACGGCGAAAGGCACCACCAGCGGCGGATTCAGGATGCCGACCGCGAGCTTCATCGGCGCCTGGTCCGTGGCCGCCAGCTCGAAGTAGCTGGTCGCGTTGATTGCCGCGATCAGCAGCGCGACGAGCACGAAGAAGCCCGTCTCGCGCCACGTGAGGCTGCGCAGGATCGCCACCAACCCGTGCGGCGCGACCGGTGCCACCGCGTCGAGCGGCCGTTGCGTGACCGCGTTCATGCAGTGGTTCCGGAGGCGGCGCGCCACGGCAGCGTGACCGCGGCCACCACGCCGCGCGGTGCATTGGCCGCCATCTCGAGCGCGGCGCGTGTGCCATACAGCGTCGCCAGCCGCGAGCGGATGTTGGCCAGCCCCACGCCGCTGCCACCGTGACCGATGACGCCGCGGCCGGTGTCGCGCACTTCGATGCGAATGCCATCGCCGGCGCGCACGGCGCGGATCGCGATGGTTCCACCTTCGGGCAACGGTGCCAGCCCGTGCTTGATCGCGTTCTCGATCAGCGTGCCGAGCACCAGCGGCGGCATCTCGGCCGCGAGCAGTTCGGGTGCGGCGTCGATCGTGAAGCGCAGCCGCTCTCCCATCCGCATCTGCAGGATCGTCAGGTACGCGCGCGCCAGCTCCAGCTCGCGCGCGAGCGTCGAGCCGTTGCCGCGCATCGACGGCAGCGCGGCGCGCAGGTAGGCGATCAGGCTCACCAGCATCTCGCGTCCAAGGTGCGGAGTCGTTTCGTACAGCCGCTTGACGTTGGCGAGCGTGTTGAACAGGAAGTGCGGTTCGATCTGCGCCTGCAGCGCCGACAGCCGCGCCTGCACCATTTGCGCATCGAGCGATTCGCGCGCGCACGCGGCTTCGCTCAGGCGGCGGCGCGCGCCGGCTTCCTCGCCCGCGGCATGCGCGAGCGCGAAGCCGAGACCGCCGACCAGCGACCACAGGCCCGCGATGCCCACGCCCCAGGTCCAGCGCTGCAGCAGTTCTCCGAGCGGCACGCCGTAGACGATCAGCCGCGCTACTGCGCCGAGCACGGCGGCAATGACGATCGCGGCCACGCCGGCCGCGACCGTGCGGCGCCGCGGCCAGTTACGCGCGCGCGCCAGCGCCAGCACCAGCGCGATCGCGGCGAGCGCGCACATGCCGCTGATCAGGTGCTGCCGCAGGTAGCGTATGCCGTCGAACGACCAAGTCGACAGCGGATCGGTATACGCCATCGGCAGCCAGCGCGTGAATGCCACCGCGAAGCAGATGAAGAACACCAGCGCGACGGTGCCGAAGTTGAACAGGCGCAGGAAATCGCGCAGGTAGCGACGCGCGCCGCGTTCGGCGGCGGCAAGGTCGGCGGGGGTGCCAGTCGCGATGGCCATGCAGGTCAGGACGCGCGGTCAGTCGATCAGAGCGCCGGGATCGTTCGCGTGTCATGCCCGCGCAAGCGGGCATCCAGTCGGGTGCAGCACCGCGTCTGGATTTCGGCTTGCGCGAGCATGACACGCGGGCATTTTCCCGCGCGCCGGCTCTTCCTATCAAGCGGCTGCGACGAACCGCCCGCACAAGCGACGAACCCGCGCTAATGCGGACGAAGCGTCGTCCCGCGCGAGGCGCGTACATATAATCGGCCGATGTCGAGTCGCATCGAATCCACGATCCAGTCCGGCGGCGTGCATGCGCGGCGCCGCGCCGCCGCGGCGACGGAGACGCCGGTGACGCCGGCGCGCGGCGCGAGGCTGCTGGCGGAGGCGCGCTGGATCCTCGGCGCGGCCGCGGTCATCGCGCTGGCGTCGATCCTCGTCACCTACCAGCGCGCCGACCCCGGTTTTTCGCACGTCAGTTCCGGCGCGGCAATCCACAACGCCGGCGGACGCGTCGGCGCATGGATTGCCGACATGCTGCTGATGGTGTTCGGATTTTCCGCGTGGCTGTGGGTCGTCGGTGGCGGCGCGTGGGCGGTCCGCGGCTTCCGCCGACTGCATGCGCAATACGGCGATCACGGACTGCCGGACTGGCTGCAGGCGGTGGGCTTCGCCGTCCTGCTGCTGTCGTGCAGCGCGCTCGAAGCGCTGCGGCTGTACACGCTGGGCGTGCAGGTACCCGCCGCGCCGGGCGGCGTGCTGGGCGGGCTCGCCGCCGGCGGCTTGCAGAGTGCACTCGGGTTCACCGGCGCCACCGTGCTGCTGGTGGTGGCGATCGCGCTCGGCGCCAGCCTGTTCTTCGACTTCTCGTGGCTCGCGGTCGCCGAGCGCGTCGGCGGCCTGTTCGAGTCGATCGCGCAGCGCGTGCGCACCGCGCGCGAGGAGAAGCAGGACCGCGCGATCGGCGAGGCGGTCGCGCGCAGCCGCGAGCAGATGCTGGAGCACGAACGCGAACGCATCGACGAAGCGCCGCCGGTGCACATCGAGCGCGCCGAGCCGCGTATCAGGGCGTCGGAGCGCAAGCAGAAGGAAAAGCAGGTACCGCTGTTCGCCGAGCTTTCCGACGCGAAGCTGCCGGCGCTGG
>JAKORH010000140.1 GCA_029777935.1 Pseudomonadota bacterium | reverse complement strand
CGAACTCGCCGCGCTCGATCTCGCCGCGGATCTGCGCCAGGCCGGTTTCGATCGCCGCCAGATCCTCGGGCGGCAGCACGCCCACGTGCGCCAGCATCGCCGCGTGCGCGGCCGAGCCTTCGATGTCCGCCAGCGCGAGCCGCCGGTCGAAGCCGACGCTGGCGGTGTAGCGCAGCACGAAGTCGGCCACCGGCTCGCTGAAGCGGCCGGACCACCCACTGTCTTTGGCGTGCAGAGATGATTTCGTGCTCATGCGCTTGCTTCGCCGGGCCGCGCAAGGCGATGATGCGGCCTTTTGGAGGGGACGCCGTTCGACGGATAGGCGTCCAAGTCACTTCGGACAAGTATAAGTTCGTGCGCAGGGCGCCCGGAAAAGTCGACATCTACATCGGCTCACGCGATGAGACCGCGGCGCCGACGCCGCGCCTCGTCGTCCCCGACGGCTGCAACATCGGCGTGATCCTGCGCGTGGCGCTCGCCGTCAACGCCGCCGCGCTGGTCGGCGCGGCCATCGTGGCGGAACAGTGGTCCGCGGTGCCGCGCCTGTTCCTGGCGCAGGCCGCGATCCTGGAACCGACGACGCTGGTGTCGCTGCTGATCTGGTGCCTGCTGCGGCGTGGGCTGCCGCCGCTCGCGGCGCGGCTGCAACGCGCGATCGCCTGGTGCGTGCCGCTGGCGGCGATGCTGATCGTGGTGCCGATCCTGACTGCCTCGGCGCAGGGAACGCTGCACGCACCGTCGTTCGGCATGGCGCTCGGCGCACTCGCCGCCGGCATGCTGATCCAGCATTACATGGAGCTGCGCGCGCGCGCGTATTCGCCGGTGCTGGCCGAAGCAAAGTTCCAGGCGCTGCAGTCGCGCATCCGGCCGCACTTCTTCTTCAACAGCCTGAACGCCGCCGTATCGATCGTGCGCACCGACCCGGCGCGTGCCGAGCGCATGCTCGAATCGATCGCCGATCTGATTCGCGCCGTGATGGGCGACGTGCGCAAGCTGGTACCGGTGGAGCAGGAACTCGACCTGTGCCGCAAGTACGTCGAGATCGAGCAGACGCGGCTCGGCGACCGGCTGCAGGTCGACTGGCAGATCGGCGCGCTGCACCCGCGCGCCGAAGTGCCGCAGCTGCTGCTGCAGCCGCTGATCGAGAACGCCGTGCGCTACGGCGCCGAGAAGCTCGCCGGCCAGTGCGAGATCGTGGTCCAGGTCAGGCAACGCGGGTTCAATCTGGAAGTGTTCGTCAGCAACCCGATCGCGCGCGATCCGATCCAGCGCGAGGGCAACCAGATCGGATTGACTAATATCCGCGGTCGGCTGGCGCTGATCTACGATCTCGAAGCGCGGCTGGAGACGCGGGTGCGCAACGATCGCTTCGAACTGACACTCACGATACCGGTGGAGCAGAAATGACAACAAAGGTCCTGATCGTCGACGATGAACCGCCCGCGCGCGTGCGCATGCGCCAGTTGCTGGCCGAGGTCGACCGCGGCGAGGGCAAGCTCGAAGTGATCGAGGCCGACGGCGGCATTGCCGCGCTCGACCTGGTCGACCGCGAGCAGCCCGCGATCGTGCTGCTCGACATTCACATGCCCGGCATGAGCGGCATCGAAGTGGCGCGCCACCTGGCCGCGCGCGAGACGCCGCCGGCGGTGATCTTCGTCACCGCGTTCGACGAGCACGCGCTCGAGGCGTTCGAGGTGCAGGCGATCGACTACCTGCTCAAGCCGGTGCGCGTCGAGCGCCTCGCGGGTGCGCTTGCGCGCGCCAAGGCGCTGCGCACCAACGAGCCGCGGCTGGAGGAGGTCGCGCGCGCTCTCGGCAACCAGCGTACGCACCTGACGGTGTCCGAGCGCGGCCGCATGGTGCTGATCCCGGTCGACGAGATCATCTACCTGCGCGCGGAACTGAAGTACGTGACCATCCGCACCGCGCAGCGCGAGCACCTGACCGAGGAATCGCTGACCTCGCTCGAAAACGAGTTCGGCGAACGCTTCGTGCGCATCCACCGCAACGCGCTGGTCGCGCGCAAGTCGATCCTCGGTTTCCAGCGCGTCAAGGGCGAAGTGCACGAAGACGGCGAAACCGGCGAAGGCCACTGGGAAGTGATGCTGAAGGACCTCGCCGAACGGCTGCCGATCTCGCGCCGCCAGTGGCCGAGCGTGAAGGCGGCGGCGAAGACTTGATTCAGCCCGTATTCCTCAATCCCGCCGACACCCCGTTGATCGTCAGGTGGATCCCGCGCTTCACGCGCTCGTCGGTGGCGCCGGCGCGGTAGCGCTTGATCAGTTCCACCTGCAGGTGATTCAGCGGGTCCAGATACGGCCGCCGCAGGCGGATGTTGCGCGCCAGCTCCGGGTTTGACTCGAGCAGCACGCGCTGGCCGCTGATGGCGAGCCAGTGCCTGACCGTCAGTTCGAACTCGCGCCGGATCGCCGCGAAGATCGCGCGGCCGCGCCTGCGATCGGATGCGAGCTGCGCGTAGCGGCTGGCGACTGCGAGGTCGGCCTTCGCGAGCACCATCTCCATGTTCGAGGCGAGCGCGCGGAAGAACGGCCAGTGCGCGTGCATCGAGCGCAGCAGTTCGAGCCGCTGCCGGCGTCCCGCCGCCGATCCGGCGGCACGCAGATACAAGTCGACGCCGCTGCCGAAGCCGTACCAGCCGGGCAGCAGCAGCCGGCACTGTCCCCACGAGAACACCCACGGGATCGCGCGCAGCTCCTCGATGCGGCCGCTGGACCTGCCAGGTTCAAGTTGACGACTCGCCGGCCGGCTGCCGATGTTCAGTTCCATGATCTCGGCGATCGGCGTGGCGCTGAAGAAGAATTCGGCAAACCCGTCGGTGCCGTACACGAGCGCGCGATAGGCGTCGTGCGCGTGCCGCGCGATGTCTGCCAGCGCCGCCTCGTACTGCTTCTGCACTCGGACCGATTCGCGCGCGGCCGGCAGCAGGCTGGCCTGCAGTACCGCGCTGACCAGCAGTTCCAGATGGCGCCGGCCGATCATTGCGTCGGCGTACTTGGCCTGGATGATCTCGCCCTGCTCGGTGAGGCGGATCTGCCCGCGCACGCTGCCGGGCGGCTGCGCGAGGATCGCCTCGAAGCTCGGGCCGCCGCCGCGGCCGACCGTGCCGCCGCGGCCGTGGAACAGCCGTAGCTGCACGCCATGCTCATCAAACAACTGCCGCAATCGCTGCGTCGCCTGGTACAGGTGCCAGATCGAGGCGAGGAAGCCGCCGTCCTTGTTGCTGTCCGAATAGCCGAGCATCACCTCCTGCAGCGGACGCCCGCCGGAGGCGGGGATCAGCATGTGCCGCAGCCCCGGATGCGCGAGCAGGTCGCGCATGATCGCGGGCGCACCAGCGAGATCGTCGATCGTCTCGAACAGCGGCACGACCATCAGCGTGCAGCAGCGCAGCTCGGTGCCGGTCAGCAGGCCCGTTTCCTTCTGCAGCAGCGCCGCTTCGAGCAGGTCGCTCAGCCGCTCGGTATGCGACACGATGTGCTTGTCGATCGCGTTCGCGCCGAACCGCGCGCGCAGCTCGCGTGCGGCATCGAACACCGCCAGCTCGGCGCGCGTGCGCTCGGAATACGCCAGATGCGGCGACCGCAGCGGCCGCGTGTGCGCCAGCTCGCGCGCCAGCAGCTTCACGCGCTCCACCTCGTCGAGCTTGCGATAGTCCGGGCAGACTTCCGCGGCGGCGAGAAGCTCTGCGACCACGTCCTCGAACACGTCGGAGCTTTGCCGCAGGTCGAGCGTGGCGCCGTGGAAGCCGAACACGTCGACTGCACGCGCGAGCGGCGCCAGCCGGTGCGCGGTCAACGCTCGGCTGCGGTGGTGTTCGAGCGAGCGCGCGACGACCGCCAGGTCGGCGGCGAGCGCCTGCGCGTTCGCGTATGGCTCGGCCGGCCCGAGCGCGCCCGGCGCGCGCAGTTGCAGTCCCAGCGACTGCGCGGTCGCGCTCAGCCGCGCGTAGATGCCGGTCAGCGCGCGCCGGTACGGTTCATCGGCGCGGTGCGGCGAACGGTCGGAACTGCGGTCCGCGAGCGCGGCCAGCGCCGGATCGACGGCGACCAGCAGCTCGGCCATCGACAATTCGGCGCCGAGTGCGTGGACCTCGCGCAGGTAGTGATCGAACACGAGTTCGCCCTGTGCGGCGAGCGCCGCGCGCAGCGTGGCCGCGGTAACGTGCGGATGGCCGTCGCGATCGCCGCCGATCCACGAGCCGAGCCGCAGGAACGGCGTGACGCGCTCCCCGCCGAGCTCGCGTTCGAGGGCCGCGTACAGCCGCGGCATCTCGGGCACGAAGGTCGTGCGCCAGTACGACAGCGCGTTGACAATCTCGTCCTCGACGGTCAGCCGCTGCGGCCGCAGCATGCGCGTCTGCCACAGCGTGCTGACCAGCGCGGCGAGGCGCGCGTCGATCGCGTCGACCTCGTCGCCGTCACCCTGCGCCGCGGCCGGGCCGCGCGCGTCGAGCAGCCGCGCGATCTCGCGCTCGGCGTCGAGGATGCTCTTGCGCCGCACCTCGGTCGGGTGCGCGGTCAGCACCGGCATCACACAGGCGCGGTTCAACAGTTCGACGATCCGCGCCGGCGCGATGTCCTGCTGCGCCAGCAGCGCGAAGGTCTGCTCGAGGCTGCCCGGCAGCGGCGTGCGGTTGTGGCGCGCCGCTCGCAGCGCGCGGATCTGCTGCTGGTCCTCGGCGATGTTGGCCAGGTGCGAGAAGTAGCTGAACGCGCGCACCACGGCGACCGTTGCGTCGCGCGGCAGCTTCTTCAGCAGGCGGTCGAGTTCGCGCGCATCGGCCGGCTCGCCGCCGCGCGAAAAGCGTGTCGACACCTGGCGGATCGATTCGACCGCGGCAAACAGCGCCTCGCCCTCATAGTTCTTCAGCGCGTCGCCGAGCAGGCGGCCGAGCAGCCGGATGTCTTCGCGCAGTGCGCTATCCGGATCGGAATCGGCGCTCATTTCCGGAAACGATCGAAAGAGCGCTGATTGAACCACAGAGAACGCAGAGAACACAGAGAACCGCGCCTGCGCCTCCTCTGTGCCCTCTGTGTCCTCTGTGGTAAATATGGGGCCGTCATTGCTGCCCGGTTCGGCCCGTGAATCCTCCTGCGACCCCGCCCGTGATCCTCGTCATCGCCACCCGCGAAAGCCCGCTCGCCCTGTGGCAGGCCGAGCACGTGCAGGCGCGGCTGCGCGCGCTGCACCCGGATGCGCGCATCGAGCTGCTCGGCATGACCACGCGCGGCGACCAGATCCTCGATCGCGCGCTGTCCAAGGTCGGCGGCAAGGGGCTGTTCATCAAGGAGCTCGAGGTAGCGCTGCTCGAAGGGCGCGCGCAACTCGCGGTGCATTCGCTGAAGGACGTGCCGATGGATCTGGCGCCCGAGTTCCGCCTCGCAGCGGTGCTGGAGCGCGAGGATCCGCGCGACTGCTTCGTGTCGGCGCGCTTTGCGTCGCTCGAAGACCTGCCGCGGGGTGCGAAGGTCGGCACGTCGAGCCTGCGGCGCGAGCTGATGCTGCGCGCGCATTACCCGCACCTCGACGTCCAGCCGGTGCGCGGCAACGTCGGCACGCGCCTGGCGAAGCTCGACCGCGGCGACTTCGATGCGCTGCTGATGGCGGCCGCGGGGCTGAAGCGGCTGGGCTTCGCCGATCGCATCCGTCAGATCCTGCCGACGGCGACCTTCCTGCCGGCGCCGGGGCAAGGCGCGCTCGGCATCGAGATCGTCGCCGGCAACGCGCAAGCGGCGGCGGCGGTGGCGCCGCTGGAGCACGCGGCCACGCGCGTCGCGGCCTCCGCCGAGCGTGCAGTGTCGCGGCTGCTCGGCGGCAGTTGCGAGGTGCCGCTGGCCGCCTACGCCGAGATCGAGGGCGGCTCGGTGCGGCTGCGCGCGCTGGTCGGCAACCACCGGAGTGGCGAGTTCGTCGAGGCGCACGTCGAAGGCGCGACGAGCGACCCCGAGGCGCTCGCGGCGCGCGCGGTGGCGGAACTGAAGGCGCGCGGCGCGCTGCAACTGCTGCCGAGGTGAGCCGCCGTGCGCCCGATCCTGGTCACGCGGCCGGAGGAGTCGGGCCGCGCCTTGACCTCCGCGCTGATCGGGCGCGGCGCCGATGCGCTGTGGCTGCCGGCGTTCGATCTCGCGCCCGCGCCCGATGCGGAAGCGGCGCGCGCGGCGCTCGCCCGCCTCGCGCAGTTTGATCTGGCGATCTTCGTCAGCCCGGCCGCGGTGCGCGCGGCGGCGGTGCTGCTGCGAGGGCCGTGGCCGGCGACAACCGCGATCGGCGCGGTCGGCCGTGCTACCGCCGACGTGGTACGCGCGCGGCTGCGTCCCGGCGAAGGCGTGCGTGTGATCGCCCCGTCAGTCGACGCCGGCGGTTCCGAAGAACTGCTGCGCGCGCTCGATGAGGCCGCTTTCGCGCCCGGGCAGGTGCTGATCGTGCGCGCGGCGAGCGGACGGGAGTGGCTGGCCGAGCGGCTCGCCGAACGCGGCGCGCACGTCGAGGCGCTCGCGGTGTACGAACGACGCGCCCACGCGCTGAGCGCCGCCGAGGGCGCGCGGCTGGCGCAGATGAGCGCGCAGCCGATCGACGGCGTGTTCTCCAGCAGCGAGGCCGTCGACGCGCTGCGTTCGCTGCTGCCGCCGCCGGCGTGGGATGCACTGCTGCGCGGCGTGGCGATCGCGTCGCACCCGCGCATCGCGCAACGGCTCGCAGACGCCGGCTTCGCGCGCGTGCGCGTGGTGGCGCTGGAAGCCGACGCGATCCTTGCGTCGCGCACGGCGGCGGACTCGGAGCAGTAGATAGATAGAATCGCGCTCGGCGTGCATCGCGCGCCGCTGCCGCAATGAACACGCCGTCCGCTCCGCCTCCCTCCGCCGTCCCGCCATCCGCACGTCCGCGCCGCTGGCGTGCCGTGCCGTGGCTCGCGATGATCGCGCTGGCGATCAGCGGCGCGCTCGCGTACCGCGAACTGTCGAACACCAATGCCGAACTGCGCGACCGGGTGGCGCAACTCGCGCGCGACGCGGAACCGGCGCTGGCGCAGGTACGCAAGGACGTGCAGGACACGCAGCGCCAGCTCGCCGAGCTGAAGCAGGCGGTCGACGCGATGCAGGCCGACCGCGCGTCGCTCGATCAGGTGGTCGGCGACGTGGTCCGGATGCGCGACGAGGCGACGCTGATCGACATCGAGCGGCTGGTGACCCTCGCCTCGGCCGAGCTGCAGATCTCCGGCCACGTGCCCACGGCGCTTGCCGCGCTGCAGGCGGCGGACCAGCGCCTGCTGCAGATGGACCGCCCGCAGTACCTCGCGCTGCGGCGCGCGCTGGCGCGCGACATCGAGCGGCTGCGCGCGGTACCGCAAATCGACTTCACCGGGCTGGCGCTGAAGCTCGATCAGCTCGTGCAGGGCGTGGACGGCTGGCCGCTGCTCGCGGATGCGAAACCGGCGCGCGCCGCCGCAGCCAGGAACGCGCCGCCGCCGGCGCCGCCGCCGGGATTGTGGAGCGCGGTGCGCGAGTGGATCGGGCAGGAGTTCGGCGACCTCGTCCGCATCCACGAAGTGCAGACGCCCGAAGCGCTGCTCTTGTCGAGCAGCCAGCAGCAGCTCGTGCGCGAACGGCTGAAGCTGCGGCTGCTGTCGGCACGGCAGGCGCTGCTGGCGCGCAACGACAAGCTGTTCCGCAGCGATCTGGCCGACGCGCAGGCGACGATCCACCGCTATTTCGACGCGCGCGCTGCCGCGCCGGCGCTCGCGACGCTGAAGCAGATCGCGCAGACCACGCTCGCGGTCGATGCGCCGCCGATCACCGACAGCCTCGCCGCGCTGCGCGCGCTGCGCGGCGCGCAGAAGTCGGCGAAATGAAGCCGGCGCGATGAAGTCGCTCGTCTGGGCCCTGCTGCTGGCGCTGGTCGCGGCGGCGGTGGCGATCGTCGCGCAGTTCAACGACGGCAACGTCGTGATCCTGGTGCCGCCGTACCGGATCGACCTGTCGCTGAACCTCGCGCTGCTGCTGGTGGTGGTGCTGGCGCTCGCCGTGTACGTGATCGCGTTCGTCGCCCACCGCGCGTTCGACTTTCCCCGCCGGGTCGCGCTGTACCGCGAGCGGCGCGAGGTGCTCGGCGGATTGCGCGCGCTGAAGGAGGCGCTGCAGGCGCTGCTGGAAGGCCGCTTCGCGCGCGCCGAGCGCGCCGCGCGCACCGCGCAGTCCTCGCCCGAGAGCGCGGGCCTGTCCGCCCTGATCGGCGCGCGCGCCGCGCATCGGATGCAGGAATACGAGCGGCGCGATGCCTGGCTGCGGTCGGCGGAAGTCGACCGCAGCGTGCAGACCGCGCGTCTGGTGTCGAGCGCGGAGATGTGGTCCGAGAGCCGGGAGAACGAGCGCGCGCTGGAGGCGATTCGTGGCGTGCAGGCGGGGGGCAGCCGCCACATCCACGCCGCGCGCATCGCGCTGGCGGCCAACGCGCAGGCCGGCCGCTGGGACGAGCTGCTGAAGAACGTGCGCGCGCTGGCCAAGCGCAATGCATTGCACGAGCTGCTGGCGGCGCGCTACAAGCGCGTCGGCTATCGCGCGCGGCTGCTGGAGAAGCGCCACGACGCCGACCTGCTCGAAGCCGAGCTGGCGCGCATTCCGCCCGAGGACCGGCGCGAGCCGGGGCTGGCGGCGGATGCGGCGCGCTGGCTGGCCGCGGTCGAGCGCGGCGCGAGTGCCGCTGCGCTGATCGAGGATGCGCTCGGCCACGAATGGGACCCGCGGCTGCTCGATGCCTATGGGCAGATCGACGCGCCGCCTTACCGCGACCGCATCGAGAGGTGCGAGGCGCTGCTCGCCGACCATCCGGACGACGAGGTGCTGCTGCGCGCGCTCGGCCGGCTGTGCATGCGCGAACAGTTGTGGGGCAAGGCGCAGCAGTACCTGGCGCGCAGCGCCGCCATCGCGCCGCACCCGGAGACGTCGCTGGCGCGCGCGCAGCTCGCCGAGCACACCGACGACACCGACGGCGCGCGCGAGCACTATCGCGACGCTGCGCTCGCGTACGCGCGGCTGGCGCAGGCGGTCGAGCGCGAATCCAGCGCGCGTATCGCGCGCCGCGATGCGGCGCTGTGAGTCCCGGCTTGACACGGAAGCATGCGCTGCGGACACTTCCGCGGCCCTGAAAGGAGAGATGATGAAGCTGGCGCGAACGATTCTCCTGTCCGGCCTGCTCGCCGCCGCGCTCGGCGCGCAGGCGCAGACGATCATCAAGATCGGCTACGCGACCTCGCCGGCCTCGCACTACGGCGTCGGCTCGGCCGTCTTCTGCGACGAAGTCGAGAAGCGCACGTCGGGCCGGTACAAGTGCCAGCAGTTTCCGAATTCCGCGCTCGGCGGCGAGCGCGAGATGATCGAGGCAGTGCAATTGGGCACGCTCGACGTCGTCAACACCTCGACCGGCCCGGTCGGCAACTTCGTGCCCGAGGTCAACATCGTCGACATCCCGTTCCTGTTCCGCGACTACGCGCATGCGCGCAAGGTGCTCGACGGCCCGATCGGCGACGAGCTGCGCGCGAAGTTTCCCGCCAAGGGCCTGATCGCGCTGGCGTGGACCGAGAACGGCTTCCGGCACCTGACCAACAGCAAGCGTGCGGTCAACACGCCGGACGACGTCAAGGGCCTGAAGGTGCGCACGATGCAGAACAAGGTGCACATCCAGGCCTTCCAGTCGATCGGCGTGCAGCCGACGCCGATGGCGTTCCCGGAACTGTTCACAGCGCTGCAGCAGGGCACGGTCGACGGCCAGGAGAACCCGATCCCGGTGATCCTGTCGGCCAAGTTCGCGCAGGTGCAGAAATACCTGACGCTGACGGGCCACGTGTATTCGCCCGCGCTGCTGATCGTGTCGCCCGCGCTGTGGAACAAGCTGGCGGACGCCGACAAGACGGCGTTCACCGAAGCGGGCAAGGCCGCCGGGGCCGCGCAGCGGAAGAAGGTCAATGACGACGAGGCCGCCGGCATCGAGGAACTGCGCAAGGCCGGCATGCAGGTCGTGACCAACCCCGACGGCAACGCGTTCCGCCGTGCGATGACGCCGGTGTGGTCCGAGTTCGCCAAGCAGTACGGCGCGGACAATATCCGCCGGATTCAAGAGGTGAAATAGAGCCGGCTCGTGCCGGCGGATCTTGCGTCGCACGCCGACCTTCGCCGATCACGAGGCGAGCGGGGCGCACGCCGAGCGGCCGGAGACACGACATCGGCCGTACTCCAGAGGTGAACCGACGGCGCGGGCGCGCTGGTCCTCGCGCGGGCGGAAGTCCGGGCTGGAGCGCGCACTCCCGCTCGCGCGGGAGCAACCTGCGCCCGGCGCGCGCACCGGCCGGCGCCTGAGAGCGCGGCTTCAGCCTCTTTCAGCGCGTGCAAGCCAGGTGTAAGGCGCGCGGCACAGACTGCACGCTCGCGGTGTCCGGAACAGGCGGGCGCGGCGTGCCGCCAGCGAAAGTCTTGTTTCCATGGATGTCGATCCTCCGGCCGCGACGCGCTCGCGAAGACCGCGATGGCGGGCCCTGGCGCGCGACGACGTCAAGGTCGTGCTCGCTGCCGCGTTCGGCACCGTCTTCGAGTGGTACGACTTCTATCTGTACGCGCTGCTGGCGCCGGTCTTCGCGCGCAACTTCTTCGCCAATCTGGATCCATCACTGGCGCTGATCTGCGCGCTGGCGATCTTCTCCGCCGGATTCCTGATGCGCCCGTTCGGAGCCGCGCTGTTCGGCCGCATCGGCGATCGCATCGGCCGCAAGCGCGCATTCCTGCTGACGGTGCTGCTGATGGGGGCCGCGACCTTCGGCATCGGGCTGCTGCCGACGCAGGCGTCGATCGGCGTGGCCGCGCCGCTGGCGCTGGCCGCGCTGCGGCTGGTGCAGGGACTGGCGATCGGCGGCGAATACGGCGGCGCGGCCACCTATGTCGCGGAGCACGCGCCGTCGGACCGCCGCGGCCTGTACACGGCCTTCGTGCAGACCACCGCGTCGCTGGGCCTGTTCAGCGCGCTGGCCGTCGTCTACGCGGCCACCGCCACGCTCGGCGACGACGCGATGGCGCAGTGGGGCTGGCGGCTGCCGTTCCTGCTTTCGAGCGGACTGCTCGCCGCGTCATTGTGGGTACGCGCCTCGCTGGCGGAGTCGCCTGCGTTCGTTCGCCTGGCGAACGGCGGCGAACCTGCGCCCTGGCGTCTGCGCGATCTCGCGGCCGAGCGCGGGCTGGTCAAGCGGATGCTGGCGGCGCTGTTCGGACTCGTCGCCGGCCAGGCCGTCGTGTGGTACACGGGCCAGATCTTCGTGCTGCTGTACCTGCAGCAGACGCTGCACATCGATGCCGCGACGGCGCTGGCGCTGCTCGGCATCGCGCTGCTGGTATCGACGCCGTTCTTCATCGTCTTCGGCGCGCTGTCCGACCGGATCGGCCGCAAGCGCATCATCCTCGCCGGTCTGCTGCTGGCGGCGCTCACTTACTTTCCGATCTTCGGACTGATCACGGAGTTCGGCAATCCGGCGCTGGCGTCCGCGATGCACCGCGCGCCGGTCGTAGTGGTCGCCGATCGCGCCCGCTGCTCGCTTCTCGGCGGCACGCTGGGTGCGCCGCAGGCGCGTTCGCCTTGCGACGTGGCGCGCGCCTGGCTCGGCGAACGCGGCATTCCCTACACACTGCGCGACGGCGGCGGCGCGAACGCGCTCGTGTTCGTCGGCAGGAGCGAAGCGATCGTGGCGTACCTGCCTGGCGCCCCCGATGCCGGCGCGCAGACGGCGCGCTACCGCGCGCAGATGGAAGAGGCGATCTACACGCAGGGGCGCTATCCGCGCGACGCCGAGTCGGGACAGACCGACAAGACCATGCTCGCGCTGCTGCTGACCCTGCTGACGCTGTACGTGACCATGGTGTACGGGCCGCTGGCGGCGGCGCTGGTGGAGATGTTCCCGACTCGCGTCCGCTGCACTGCCGTTTCGTTGCCGTACCACGTTGGCAACGGCTGGTTCGGGGGACTCATGCCGACGATCGCCTTTGCCGTGATGACGACCACGGGCGATCCCTATCGCGGGCTGTGGTACGCGGTCGGCGTGGCGCTGGCGACGCTGGTGATCGGCGCGGTCACGATCGACGATCAGCGTGGCCGCGATCTCGGTTGACGCCGAGGTCATTGGGGAAACTACGGTGATCCGCGATCCGCTTTGCGCGCGGGGTTCCGGGGTTCTTTTGAGGCAGCTTCCGGCCTTTGCAAGCTTGGCGTAAGCAACGCTGGCGAGACTTCCTGCATTCGAGACCTCCGCATGAGCGGGGGCGATCACCCAAGGAGACCACGTGAGTACAAGCGGAACGACGATTCCGGGAACTGCGCCGCGCCCGTCAGACTTCTCCGGCGAGGAAAGGCGGGTCATCTTCGCCTCCTCGCTGGGAACCGTCTTCGAGTGGTACGACTTCTATCTGTACGCGACGCTGGCCCCGTTCTTTGCCAGCCTGTTCTTCCCGAAAGGCAATGCCACCGCCGCGCTGCTGTCGGCGTTCGTCGCGTACGCGGCGGGCTTCCTCGTGCGGCCGTTCGGCGCGATCGTGTTCGGCCGCATCGGCGATCTGGTCGGCCGCAAGTACACCTTCCTGATCACGATCATCTTCATGGGCAGTTCGACCTTCCTGGTCGGCGTGCTGCCGACCTTCGAGTCGATCGGCTGGGCCGCGCCGCTGCTGCTGGTGGCGCTGCGGCTGATCCAGGGGCTGGCGCTCGGCGGCGAGTATGGCGGCGCGGCGACCTACGTCGCCGAGCATGCGCCGAATAATCGCCGCGGCCTGGATACGAGCTGGATCCAGACCACGGCCACGCTCGGCTTCTTCCTGTCGCTGCTGGTGATCGGCGTGTCCCGCGTGTGGATCGACGCCAAGACCTTCGCGGACTGGGGCTGGCGCATTCCGTTCTGGGTGTCGATCATCCTGCTCGTGTTCTCGGTCTACATCCGGCTGAAGCTCGAAGAGTCGCCGGTCTTCAAGAAGATCAAGGCCGAGGGCAAGAGCTCGAAGGCGCCGCTGACCGAATCGTTCGGCCGCTGGAGCAACCTGAAGTTCGTGATCCTCGCGCTGCTCGGCGCTACCGCCGGCCAGGGCGTGGTCTGGTACACGGGCCAGTTCTACGCGCTGTTCTTCCTGCAGGTCACGCTGCATCTGGACTACATCACCACCTACATCCTGATCGCCGCCTCGCTGCTGATCGGCACGCCGTTCTTCATCTTCTTCGGCTGGCTGTCGGACCGGATCGGGCGGCTGAAGATCATCCTGGCCGGCTGCCTGATCGCGGCGCTCACGTACTTCCCGCTGTTCAAGGCGCTGACGCACTACGTCAACCCGGCGCTGGAGGCGTTCCAGGCCAAGACCAGCCTCTCGGTGGCGGCGAGCGACTGCAACTTCCACATCTTCGTCGGCCCGTGGAGCAAGTTCAGCGAGTGCGACCGCGCCAAGGACTTCCTGACCAAGCAGGGGCTGTCGTTCACGTCGCTGCCGGCCGAAGCCGGCAAGGCGGTGGTGACGAAGATCGGCGACGTGCGGATCGAAGGTTTCGACGAGACGAAGCTGAGGGAGACGCTGAAGGCGGCCGGCTACCCGAGCACGGCCGACAAGAGCCAGGTCAACTACGCGATGACGCTGCTGATCCTCGTCGTGTTCCTGGTCTACGTGACGATGGTGTACGGGCCGATCGCCGCTTTCCTGGTCGAGTTGTTCCCGGCGCGGATCCGCTACACGTCGATGTCGCTGCCGTATCACATCGGCAACGGCTGGTTCGGCGGCATGCTGCCGCTGACCGCCACCGCGATGGTCGCCGCCAGCGGCGACATCTACAACGGCCTGTGGTACCCGATCGTCGTGGCGCTGATCTCGTTCGTGATCGGCGTGCTGTTCCTGCGCGAGACGAAGAACCGCGACATCTACGCCAACGACTAGGCGCGCTCTGGGACTGAAACCGCGCGCACGGAGGAGGAGAGGGGGCCGGTGGCGGCGACGTCACCGGCCCTTTTCCTGGCCCGCGCGCGGCGCCTTGATCACCGTCACCGTGCAGGCGGCCTGCGCGACCACCTTGGCCGACACGCTGCCGAGGTAGCGGCGCAGCGTCGAGGGGCCGCGCGAGCCGATCACGATGTGATCGACGTGGTTGGTGCGCGCATAGTCGAGGATCGCGTCGGCGGCGTCCGGCGCCTCCAGCACCTGATGCGTGACGCGTTCCGGCGGCAGCGCGAGCGGACGGGTCCAGTGCTTCAGTTCCACCAGCCGCTTCACGTGCAGGTTCCGCCCGGACTCGTCCGTCAGCGGGTCGATCGCGATCCGGTGCGTCTTCAGCACGGTGACGCATGCGAGGCGCGCGCCGGCATCGGCCGCGAGCAGCCGCCGCACCGTCGCGCGCTGCGCCTCGGCCAGCGCGTCCCATTCCTGCACCGGATCGATCGCTGCGAGCACGATCGGCGCGCGCTGCAACTGCGCCGAAGCGCCGCGCGCCGCGGATTCGGCATCGTACGAGCGCCAGCGGTTCATCCAGCGTGCCCCCAGGGGCGGGCGGCTCGTGCGCTGCGCGCGTTCGGTGAGCGCGATGCCGTCCGGGTGTGCGAGGTCGAACGCGATCTGCGCCGCGCTGCTGTAGCGCCGCTCCGGATCGACCTCGAGGCAGCGCAGGATCACCTCCTGCAACCAGGGCGGTACGCGGTCGTTCAGCGCGCGCGGCGGCGGCGGCACCTGGTACAGG
>JAKORH010000139.1 GCA_029777935.1 Pseudomonadota bacterium | reverse complement strand
CTGGACGTCGATTGCGCCGGCAGCCTTGCCGAGGCCGACACGCTGCTCGAGCGCCAGGCCTACGCGCTGTGCCTGACCGACATGCGGCTGCCCGACGGCGACGGCCTGGCGCTGGTCGCCGGCATGAACCGCCGCTTCCCCCAGACACCGGTGGCCGTGATCACCGCTTATGGCAGCGCCGAGAACGCGGTCGCGGCGCTCAAGGCGGGCGCCTTCGACTACCTCGCCAAGCCGGTGGCGCTCGATGCGCTGCGCAGCCTGGTGCGCTCGGCCATCCAGCTGCCTGCGCAGCAGCCCGCGCCGCGTGGCGCCGAGGCGTCCGCGCCCGGCGAGCCGGTCTGGCAGTTGCTGGGCGAATCGGCGGCGATGCGGGAAGTGCGTGCGCAGATCCAGCGGCTCGCGCGCAGCATGGCGCCGGTGTCGATCACCGGCGAGTCGGGGTCGGGCAAGGAACTCGCGGCGCGACTGATCCACCAGTCGGGTCCGCGTGTCGCGCAGCCGTTCGTCGCGGTCAACTGCGGCGCCATTCCCGAAGCGCTGATGGAGGCCGAGTTCTTCGGTCACCGCAAGGGCGCGTTCACCGGCGCCGACCACGATCGCGACGGCTTCTTCCAGGCCGCCAGCGGCGGCACGCTGTTCCTGGACGAGGTCGCCGACCTGCCGCTGGCGATGCAGGTCAAGCTGCTGCGCGCGATCCAGGAAAAGCGCGTGCGCAAGGTGGGCGCCACGGTCGAGGAAGCGGTCGACGTACGCATCATCAGCGCGACGCACCAGGATCTCGCCCAGTGCGTCGCGTCGGGGCGCTTTCGGCAGGACCTTTTCTATCGATTGAACGTCATCGAGCTGAAGCTGCCGGCGCTGCGCGAGCGCCTCGAGGACATCCCTTCGCTCGCGGAGGCGATCCTCGCGCGACTCGCCGGGCGCGCAGGCATGGCGCATCCGCCGAGGCTCGCGTCGGTCACGGTGCGCTACCTGCAGAGCTATCACTTCCCCGGCAACGTCCGCGAACTCGAGAACATGCTCGAGCGGGCGCTGGCCTTCTCCAATGGCGAGGTCGTCAACGTCGAAGACCTCGGCCTGAAGCCGACCGTCTCGGACGCCGACGAGAACGAGCGCGCCGAGCCGGTGGGCGAGCCCGAATCGCACCCGGCGCCGGCGACGACCGAGCGGCGCCCGGTGCGCGTCTCCGAGGACGGCGTCCCCGCGTCGCTTCCCGATTACCTCGACCAGATCGAGCGCGACACGATCCAGCGCGCGCTCGAGAAGACGCGCTACAACCGCACGGCGGCGGCGCGCCTGCTCGGCATCACCTTTCGTGCGCTGCGCTACCGCATGCAGCGCCTGGGGCTGAACTAGTGCCCCCCGGAGCGGCACACTGATGCCGTCCGCGCCGCAGGCGCCGGGATGGCTCGCCTGCGCGCGGCGCGTGCCTTCGCCGAACTTCGATGCTCGCCCCGACGGGGTCGAAGTCGACCTGCTCGTCGTGCACCACATCAGCCTGCCTGCGGGAAGTTTTCGCGGCGACGCGATCGAACGCCTGTTCACCAATCGGCTCGATCCGCGCGCGGATCCGTCGTTCGAAGCGCTGCGCGGGCTTCGCGTCTCCGCGCACTTCCTGATCCGGCGGCGCGGCGAGTTGCTGCAGTTCGTCGCCACCGATGCCCGTGCCTGGCACGCGGGCGCGTCGCGCTTCATGGAGCGCGAGCGATGCAACGATTTCTCGCTGGGGGTCGAGCTCGAGGGCGATGGCGGGCACCGCTTCACCGAGCCGCAGTATCGGCGCCTCGCGCGGCTCGTCGCGGTGCTGCGCGAGCGGCATCCGCTGCGCTGGATTGCCGGCCACAGCGACATCGCGCCCGGACGCAAGCACGATCCGGGGCCGCGCTTCGACTGGGCGCGCGTGCTCGCGATGCCCGAGGCGAGCGGGCTCGTCCGGCCGTCCTGATTGCGTGCCGTGATCACGGCGCGATGGTGCACCGCGATGTCGCGCATCGCTGCGCCGTCGCGAAATTCACACTTGCCGCATCGGTGACACGCCACTAGAATTGGGCCGAAACGGGTTCCAGACCCCATATCTAGTGGTCACGATCACCTGACCGGATCGCCCGCACGGCGGCGACCCGACGCTCCCTGGCCCCGCCGCGGCGGGGCTCCGATTACGACTCTCCGGAGGAAGCACGCATGTCATGGGTCGCCGAAAACGCGCATTCGACCCCGAGCAACCCGTTGCCCCAGGCGGGCGCGGCTGATTCGGTTGCCGCCGTCGCCGCGCCTGCCTACGCCGACTACAAGGTCATCCGCCGCAACGGCGCGGTGGTCGGCTTCGAGCCGTCGAAGATCGCGATCGCGGTGACCAAGGCCTTTCTCGCGGTCAACGGCGGCCAGGGCGCGGCGTCGGCGCGCGTGCGCGAACTCGTCGAGCAGCTCACGCAGTCGGTAGTCGGGGCGCTGCTGCGCGGCAAGCCCGGTGGCGCGACGTTCCACATCGAGGACATCCAGGACCACG
>JAKORH010000138.1 GCA_029777935.1 Pseudomonadota bacterium | reverse complement strand
TGCGCGGCGGCCCGACGTTGCGCAACGAGCCGCACCAGCTCGCGCGCATCGGCACCACTCTGGCCGCGCTGCGCGGGTCGGATGAAGCGCAAATCGCCGCGCGCAACCGCGCCAACGCCGGCGCGGCGCTGCCGCGGCTGGCGGCGTTGCTCGGCGCGGCCGGCTGACATGCGGGCGGCGCCGCTTGCGGCGTTCGTCGCCGGTGCATTCGCGCTCCAGCTTCAATCCACGTTGCCGTCGGGCGCGAACATTGCGCTCTTCACCGGGGCCGCGCTCGCTGCGTTCACGGCGTCGCTGCTCCCGGCACTGCCGCGCGCGGGCGCGCTCGCGCTGCGGTCGCTGGCCGCGGCGGCGCTCGGCTTCGCATGGGCGGCGACCTTCGCGGCCGTGCGCCTCGGCGATGAACTACGCTTCGAGGATGAAGGCCGCGACGTGCCGGTGGTCGGCATCGTCTCGAGCCTGCCGGCGCAGCTCGAGCGTGGCACGCGCTTCGAGTTCGATGTCGAGCGCGTCGAGGCACCGGAGGTGCACGTGCCGGCGCGCATCTCGCTCGCGTGGTACGACGCGCTCGCCGCGGTCAAGCCGGCCGAGCGCTGGCGCTTCACAGTGCGGCTGAAGCGGCCGCATGGCGTGCTCAACCCCGGCGGCTTCGACTTCGAGGCGTGGATGCTCGAGCGCAATCTGCGCGCCAGCGGCTACGTGCGCGACGCCCGGCGCCTCGATGCGATCGCGTGGGATCTCGGCGCCCTGATCGATCGCGGCCGCGACGAACTGCGCGCGCGATTGCAGCAGCACTTGCACGGCGAGCGCTACGGCGGCGTGCTGATCGCACTGGTGCTCGGCGACCAGCGCGCGATCCGCGAGGACGACTGGACGCTCTTCAACCGCACCGGCATCTCGCACCTGGTGTCGATCTCCGGGCTGCACATCACGATGATCGCCGGCCTGGCGGCCGCCTGCGCGAGCGCGCTGTGGCGGCGTTCGCGCCGGCTGCTGGCGCTGGCGCCCGCGCAGAGCGCTGCTGCGCTCGCAGCGATGCTGGCCGCGCTCGCCTACTGCCTGCTGGCCGGCTGGGGCGTGCCGGCGCAACGCACGTTCTTCATGCTGGCCACCGTGGCCGTGGCGTTGCTCGCGCGTCTGAGCACGCGACCGTTCACGACGCTCGCGCTCGCCGCCGCCGTCGTGTGCGCGCTCGATCCGTGGGCGGCGATCGCGCCCGGATTCTGGCTGTCGTTCGGCGCGGTGGCCGCGATCTTCCACGTCGTGACCGGACGTCCCGCCGCGGAGCGCGGCTGGCGCGCGCAGTTGCGCGCGGCCGCGCGCGTGCAGGTCGCGGTCACGCTGGCGCTGGTTCCGCTGACCATTGCGCTCTTCCAGCAGGTGTCGATCGTATCCCCGCTCGCCAATGCGGTGGCGATCCCGCTGGTGAGCCTCGTGGTCACGCCGCTGGCGCTTGTGGCGGGGTCGTTCGTGCTGGTGCCCGGCCCGCTGGCGGCGCTCGCGGTGCCGGCGCTCGCGATCGCGCACTGGCTTTTCGCGCAGCTCGCGGCAGCGTTGCAATGGAGCGTGGCGCTGCCGTGGGCCAGTCTCGCGATCGCCGCGCCGCCCGCGTGGGCGATCGCGCTCGCGATCGTGGCGGTCGGCTGGCTGCTCGCGCCGCGTGGCTGGCCGTTGCGCTGGATCGCGATTGCGTGGTTCGTGCCGCTGTTCGCCTGGCCGCCCGCGCGCCCGGGACCCGGCGAGCTATGGGTGACCGCGCTCGACATCGGCCAGGGGATGGCGCTGCTGGCCGAGACGGACCAGCACGCGCTGCTGTACGACACCGGACCGCGCTACTCGGCCGAGACCGACGCCGGCGCGCGCGTGATCGCGCCCTACCTGCGCTGGCGCGGCATCGATCGGCTCGACCTGCTGGTCGTGTCGCATCTGGATAGCGATCACTCGGGCGGCACCGCCTCACTCGCGCGCAGCGTGCCGGTCGAACGCGTCTGGACCTCGGTGCGCCGCGATCATCCGATGCTTGCTGCGCTGCCGCCGGCGGAGCGGTGCCGCGAAGGGCAGGCGCTGGCGCTCGGTTCGCTCGCGCTGCGCGTGCTGCGGCCGCCGGCCGAAGACTATGAACGCAGGCTGTCGACCAACGCGATGAGCTGCGTGCTCGAGCTGACGTCGGGCCCGCACCGCGTGTTGCTGACGGGCGACCTGCCGGCGCGCGAGGAACAGCGCCTCGTCGCGCGACATCCGGGCCTGCGCGCATCGCTCGTGACCGCGTCCCATCACGGCAGCCGCAGCTCGTCGAGCGATGTCTTCGTCGACGCAACGCGCCCGACGTGGGTCGTGTACCAGGCAGGCTATCGCAATCGCTTCGGCCATCCGGCCGACGAAGTCGTCGCGCGCTACGCGGCCGTGGCGGCGGGTGCAATTCGGACTGACCAATCGGGCGCGACGCAGTGGCGGCTGCACGGCGACGGGACCATCGAAGTCGACTCGATGCGCACGCACCACGCGCGGTACTGGCACAACCGCCCCGGCCGAACGATGCTGGTGGGCGAAAACAATGACGACGTGCCCGCGTACCAGACAGAGCCGCAGGTCGAGCCGCTGCAGCCCTACTGACGGCGGCTGCCCGTCGTGCGGGTCGCGCGATCCGCGATCCGCGATCTGCAATCCGCGCTCCGCTTCAGCGCGTAATGACCACCAGCACGCTGCACGGTGCGTGCTCGATGAGCGCAGGCGACGTCGAGCCGCGCCACCAGCGCGCGGCCCAGCTGTCGAGGTGCTTGTGGCCGACGACGATCAGGTCGGCGTCGATCTTCTTCGCGTACGAAGTGATCTCGCGCACGGTGTCGCCAACCAGCACTTCGCCGTGTGCGGTATGGCTGGCTTCGGCCAGCCTGCGCAGTCCGTCCTGCAGGATCTCCTGATACTTCTGCTTTTCCTCTTCCTCGTAGACGCCGACGTAAGCGCCGCTGTCGAGGCCGACGTAGGTCGAGGTCGGGCTCGGCATCACCGCGATCAGGAAGATCTCCGACTTGCTCCACTGCGCGAGGTCGTGCGACTCGAGCAAGGCCTTCTGCCCGGACTCCGATCCGTCGTAGGCGAGCAGCATGCGCTTGTACATGAGGTCCTCCGGAAAGTGGTGGCCGCGTCGGCAAGACTTTAATGCTCCTGCCGCCACGATCAAGAGTGGCCAAGTTCAGGAGCGGCAGGTTTTCCGGTACGCTCGGCCACGGCGACGGACGCGGATGTCCGCTGCCGGCAGGGAGAATGGCAGAAGCGATCCGAACTCGCCGCATGAGCCCGCCGGGCCGCCCCAAGGGCGAATCCCAGAGCGCGCAGCGCGAGGGTCGTCCAGTGAGCCCGCCGGGCCGCTCCAAGGGCGAATCCCAGAGCGCGCAGCGCGAGGGTCGTCCAGTGAACTCCGTGGCATCCGCTGTCCAGCGGCGCGCCGCGGCCGCGCTCCGGCAGGAGCGCGATCTGGCCGAGGTGCTGCTCGCCACCGCCGACGCGCTGATCATCGTGCGTGACGCCGCGGGCCGGATCGAGCGCTTCAACCGTGCGTGCGAGGAAGTCAGTGGCCTGGCGAGCGAGGAGGTGCGCGGGCAGGCGATTGCCGGCAGCCGTTGGCTGCGGCCGGAGGCTGCGCAGGCGGTACAGCGCGCGTTCGACTCGGTGCGCACGAGCCGGTCGCCCATGCGCCTCGAGAACCGGTGGCAGCGGCGCGGAGGCCGTGAGCGCACGATCGCGTGGTCGATGTCCGGATTGTTCGACGACGCCGGCCGGCTGCAGCATGTGATCAGCATCGGCGTCGACGTGACCGAGCAGCGCGAGGCAGAGCGGCTGGCGCAGCAGCGGCAGGAGGAGCTGTTTCACCTGAATCGCGTGCACACTGCGGGCAGTCTCGCGGCGTCGGTTGCTCACGAGTTGAACCAGCCGCTGGCGGCGCTGGTGGGGTTCTGTGAGGCCAGCCTGGCAATGCTGCAGGCGGGTAACGCGCCGCTCGGGAAACTGACCGAGAATCTGCGCCGCACCCTGGAGCAGGCGCACCGCGCGGCCGAGATCGTGCGCGAGATGCGCGGGTTCCTCGCCAGGGACTCGGTCGCGAAGGGGTCGCTCGACCTCGCGGTCGCGCTGGGCGCGGCGCTGCGACTGCTCGAATCGGAGGCGCACGCCGCCGGCGTCGAGCTTTCACTGCAGATCGAGCCGGGACTGGCGCCCGTGCGTGCCGGGCGGTTCCACGTCGAACAGGTGACGGTAAACCTGGTCCGCAACGGCGTCGAGGCGATCGTTGCGAGCGGCGCGCGGAAGGGCCGGGTCAGCGTCATCGCGCGCGCGGCCGACGACTCCGCGCACGTCAGCGTGCACGACACCGGTCCGGGTTTCGACGCCACGACGATGCAGCACCTGTTCGAACCCTTCTACACGACCAGACCGAACGGCCTGGGCCTGGGCCTGCCGATCAGCCGCTCGATCGTCGAGGCGCAGGGGGGCCAGTTGTGGCCGGAGGCTGCCGAAGGCAGCGCGGGCGGCAGGATTCACTTCACTTTGCCGCTGGCGCGGTGACGCAGACCGTCTTTCTCGTCGACGACGACGCTGCGGTGCGGGCCGGGCTGGGCGAGCTGCTGGCCGCGCATGGCGTCGCGGTAAGGACATTCGCCAGCGCAGAGGAGTTCATCACCGCCGTCACGCCGAACGATGCCGGCTGCGTGCTGCTCGACCAGCGGCTGCCGGGCATGTCCGGACTCGAGCTGCAGGCGGCGCTGGCGCGCGCAGGCATCGATCTGCCCATCATCTTCCTGACCGGCTATGGCGACGTGCCGTCGACCGTGCAGGCGATGCGCGGCGGCGCGATCGACTATCTGCAGAAGCCGCCGGCCGGCGAGGTGCTGGTGGCACGCGTGCGCGCGGCATTCGCGCTCGACGAGCAGCGTCGTACACAGCGCGCACGCCGCTGCGCGCTGCGCGGGCGGTTCGCGACTCTGACCGCGCGCGAACGCGACGTGCTCGCGCTCGCGGCGAAGGGACTCGCGAACAAGGAGATCGCGCGCAAGCTCGCCATCAGCCATCGCACCGTCGAAACGCACCGCAGTCGCGTGATGCACAAGCTGAACGTGAACACGCTGTTTGAACTGATCGACGTCGCGCAGGCGTGCGGCGGCGCGCCGGCCTCGGCGCCGCAGGACGACGACCCTACGCGCTCGCACTGATGCGAGTGCGGCGGGCGCAACATACATTGCGCCGATCGGGACGGGAAGGACGGCCGGGAAGTGCGGGCTGAAGGATGAAACTTCGCATCGAGCCGGAAACAGACGGCGCATCGAGCAAGGCAGTGATCGATGCGCTGCTCGCGGTCTCACGGGACTATTTCCAGAGCGCTCCGGCCGCATCGGCGCCGCGGGGACTCGCTGCATACTCGGATCCGATTCGCCCGCCGTGGCCGGCGCCGGCACGCTAGCGCGGCGCGGATCCGCCATGCCGAGCGGCTGCGCAGCCGCTCGCTACCAAACCATTCGGGGCGGGCGGGCCGCGTTACTGCGCGTACCAACCGCCGTCGACGTTCCACGCCGCGCCGCGGATCTGCGCGGCGGCATCGGAACAGAGGAACACGGCGAGCGCGCCGAGCTGCTCGGTGGTCACGAACTCCTTCGATGGCTGCTTCTCCGCCAGCAACTCCGTCTTTGCCTGCACGGTGCCGATCTTTTCGCGCGCGGCGCGGTCGTCAATCTGCTTCTGCACCAGCGGCGTCAGCACCCAACCCGGGCAGATCGCGTTGCAGGTCACCCCCGAGGTCGCGGTTTCGAGCGCGACCGTCTTGGTCAGGCCGACGATGCCGTGCTTGGCAGCGACGTACGCGCACTTCTGCGCCGAGGCCACCAGCCCGTGCACCGAGGCGATGTTGATGATGCGCCCCCAGTTGGACTGCTTCATCTTCGGCAGCGCCAGGCGAATCGTGTGGAACGCCGACGACAGGTTGATCGCGATGATCGCGTCCCAGCGCTCGGGCGGGAAATCCTCGACGCTCGCCACATGCTGGATGCCGGCGTTGTTGACCAGCACGTCGACGCGGCCAAAGGCGGCTTCGGCTTTCCCGATCATGTCGGCGATCTCGGCCGGCTTGCTCATGTCCGCGCCGTGGTACAGCGTCCTTACGCCGCGCCCCTGCAGTTCCCTTTCGATGCCGGCGATCGTCGCTGCGTCGCCGAACCCGTTCAGTACGATGTTGGCGCCGTCGCCGGCGAGCGCGCGAGCGATCGCCAGCCCGATGCCGCTGGTCGATCCCGTGATCAGCGCGGTCCTGCCTTTGAGCATCCTGGCCTCCTGTGTGTAAGGGAACCAGTATGCCAGCGCGACGAATCTAGAATGCGTGATCCGCAGGAGTGGGCCGATGCCGTTCGATTCACCGCGCTTCTCTAAGGTCAAGTGCCTGTCGCCGGCAGGCTTTCATCGCATGGCATATACGGAATGGGGCGATCCGGCGAACCCGAACGTGCTCGTGTGCGTGCATGGCCTGACTCGCGTCGGACGCGATTTCGACCGCCTCGCGCGCGCGCTGATGGATCGCTGCCGCGTGGTGTGTCCCGACGTGGTCGGGCGTGGCGCCAGCGACTGGCTGCGTGATCCGCGCCATTACCACGTCGGCCAGTACGCATCCGACATGGCCACGCTGATCGCGCGCCTGAACGTCGAGGCGGTGTATTGGGTCGGCACGTCCATGGGCGGGCTGATCGGCATCACGCTTGCCGGCCAGCCGGAGTCTCCGATCGCGAAGTTCGTGGTCAACGACGTCGGCCCGACGCTCGATGCGCCGGCGCTGGCGCGCATCGGTGAATACCTGGGCAAGCCGGTGCGTTTCGCGGACCTCGACGCGGCGGTCGATTACATCGAACGCGTGGCCGCGCCGTTCGCCCTGAAGACGCGCGACGAGTGGCGCGAGATCACGGAAACGGTGATTCGCCGCGATGGCGACGGCTGGGTGCTGCACTACGATCCGCGCATCGCCGAGCCGTTCCGGCTCGTCACACCCGAACTGGCAGCGCAGGCAGAGGCCGCGACCTGGGCGCTGTGGGAGCAGATCCGCTGTCCAACACTGCTGACCCGTGGCGCGCGATCGGATCTGCTGTCGCCCGCAACCGCGGCGCGGATGGCGCACAGCGGGCCGAAGGCGAAGCGGGTCGAGTTCGAAGGTGTCGGCCACGCGCCGATGTTCATGCACGACGACCAGATCGGCGCCGTGCGCGATTTTCTTCTGCACGGATGACGAAATGACGATCAAGCGACTGCACGCCGGCCCGCGCATGAGCGAGGCCGTGATCTGCAACGGCATGGTGTTCCTCGCCGGGCAGGTGGCGGAGGACGCGCAGCAGGATGCTGGCGGCCAGACATTGCAGGTCCTGAACGCGATCGACGAACTGCTTGTGGAGGCCGGCACCGACAAGACGCGCCTCGTTTCGGCGCAGATCTTCCTCGCCGACATGGCCGACTTCGCGGCGATGAACAAGGTGTGGGACGCCTGGGTCGCGCCCGGCAACGCGCCGGCGCGCGCCACCGTCGAGGCCACGCTGGCGCGGCCGGGGTGGAAGGTCGAGATCGTCGTGGTCGCGGCGCTGGCGTAGCAGGATTGGTGTCATTCCCGCGGAAGCGGGAATCCAGTGCCTTTGCGCCGCCTTGCTGGATGCCCGCTTCCGCGGGCATGACACGCGCTCGGCGTCAGCTCACGGACTCACGCTTCGCCTGCATCACAATTGGCTGTTCGGCCGGCGCGCGGCCGTGGAAGCGGTCGAGCAGGTCTTTCCAGCGCGCGCGCGCGAGCGTGATGCTGGCAAGCTTCACGTGCCCGTAGCCGCGGATCCGCTCGGGGACCGATGCGATCTGCACCGCGAGCGCTTGATTGTCGGGAGCCAGCGCGGGCAGCAGCACATCGATCATCGCTTCGTAGTCGTCGCGCAGCCGGCGCTCGATCCGGCGCTCCTCGGTGCGGCCGAAGGCGTCGAGCCACGTGCCGCGCAGGCGCCGGCATTTCGCCAGCACGCGCAGTGCCGGCAGCAGCCACGGTCCGAACGCGATCTTGCGCGGCCGTCCGTCGGGCCCGCGCCGCGCCAACAGCGGCGGCGCCATGTGGAAGGTCAGCCGGTCCCAATGCTCGAACTGTGCCGCGAGTTCGTCTTGCCAGCGGCCTTCGGTGTACAGGCGCGCGACCTCGTACTCGTCCTTGATCGCCGCGAGTTTCGCCGCGTAGCGGGCGACCGCGGCGGTGAGCGCAAGCGGTGCGCCGATGCGCTCGCGCTCGACTGTGCGAACGCGCTCGACCAGCGCCCGATAGCGCTGCGCGTAGGCGGCATCCTGGTATTCGGCCAGGAATTCCGTGCGGCGCGCGATCAGGCCGTCGAGGTCTTCCCAGTCGGGGACGTGGCGCGGCGCGCGCAGCGGCAGGTCGTTCTGCCCGGCGAAGCCGCGCAGCGCCGGCGGGTTCGCGGCGGTGATACGACCGAGCGCGAACGCGGTCCGATTCATCTCGACTGCGACCCCGTTCAGCTCGATCGCGCGCAGCAGTGCCGCTTCCGACACCGGCACGAGTCCGCGCTGGAACGCGTAGCCGAGCATGATCACGTTGGCCGGCATCGTGTCACCGAGCAGCTTCTCCGCGATCGCCTGCGCGTCGACGGCCTCGACACGATCGTCACCGGCCGCGAACCGCATCTTCGCCAGCAGCGCGTCCGTATGCAGGTTCGCGTCCGGATCGCGCACGAACGCCGCGGTGGCGATCTCGTGCGTGTTGGCATGAATGACCGTGCGGCCGTGCTTGACCGTGCCGAGCGCATCGCTGCTCGCGCCGACGACCAGGTCGCAGGCGAGCACGAGATCGGCCTGTTGCGTGTCGATCCGCACCTGGTTCAGCAGGTCCGGCGTCGGCGCCAGCCGCACGAACGACAGCACTGCGCCGCCTTTCTGCGCGAAACCCATGAAGTCGAGCACGCTCGCCTGCTTGCCTTCGAGGTGCGCGGCCATCGTCACCAGCGCGCCGACCGTGACCACGCCGGTGCCGCCGACGCCGGACACCAGCAGGTCGAACGGCCCGGTCCACTGCCACGCCGGCGGTGGTCCGATGCGCTCGATCTCGCGGGCGACGTCGGCGGCCGAGTATTCGCTGCCCGCGTGCCGGCGCAGCACGGCGCCGTGCACTGACACGAAGCTCGGGCAGAAACCGTTCACGCACGAGTAGTCCTTGTTGCAAGAGGTCTGCTCTATGCGGCGCTTGCGGCCCCAGTCGGTCTCGACCGGAATCACCGACAGGCAGTTCGACTGCTCGCTGCAGTCGCCGCAACCCTCGCACACCTGCTCGTTGATGAAGACGCGGCGCGGCGGATCGGGGAATTCCTTCTTTTTGCGGCGCCGCCGCTTCTCCGCTGCGCAGGTCTGGTCAAAGATCAGCACGGTCACGCCCGGCGTGTCGCGCAGTTGGCGCTGCACGACGTCGAGTTCGCTGCGATCGTGAAACGTCGTTCCGCGCGGAAACTCGCGCTCGCGGCCGCGATACTTTCCGATGTCGTCGGCGACGACCGCCACGCGCTGCGCGCCCTCGGCTTCGACCTGGCGCGCGATCTCTGGCACGCCGATCCTGCCATCGACCGGCTGCCCGCCCGTCATCGCGACCGCGTCGTTGTAGAGGACCTTGTAGGTCATCGTGGCGCCGGCCGCGATCGCCTGCCGGATCGCGAGATACCCGGAGTGGTAATAGGTGCCGTCGCCGAGGTTCTGGAACACGTGCTTTTCGTGGGTGAAGCGCGAGTGCGCGGCCCAGTCCACGCCTTCGGCGCCCATCTGGATCAGGCCGGACGTCTGGCGGTTCATCCAGCTCGCCATGAAATGGCAGCCGATGCCGGCCAGCGCGCGCGAGCCGTCCGGCAGTCTGGTCGACGTGTTGTGCGGGCAGCCGGAGCAGAAGTAGGGCAGCCGCCGCACTTCGTCGGCTTCGTTCGACTGCAGCCTGGGCATCGTGAAGTCGACCACCAGGTGGCGGCGGTCGAGCGCGGGATTCAGTCGCGCCAGCCACTCGGCCACCACCGGCATCACGCGCGAGGGCCGCAGTTCGCCGGTGGCCGGCAAGAGCGGCGCCTGGTCGAGCGGCGTGCGCGCATCGCGCTTGCCCGACACGCGCGGCCGTTGTGAACCTGGCAGCGGGTACAGCAGCTCCTTGATCTGCGCTTCGACGATCGGCGCCTTCTCCTCGATCACCAGGATTTCTTCCAGTCCCTGCACGAAGTCGAGGATGCGCGTGGGTTCCAGCGGATACACCAGCCCGACCTTGTAGACGCGCACGCCGGCGAGCGCGAGCGCGTCTGGGTCGAGATCGAGCCGGCGCAGCACTTCCATGAAGTCGTAGTGCGCCTTGCCGACGGTGACGATGCCGAGCGTGGCGCGCGGGCTCGACACGACGTGCCGATCGACCGAGTTCACGCGCGCGAATGCGCGCACCGCATCGAGCTTGTGCGCGAGGCGCTCCTCGATCGCGAGCGACGGCAGGTCGACCGCGCGCACGTGCAGGTCGACCTTCGGCGCGTAGTCGACCGGCTCGTCGAAGTCGATCGGCACGCGATCCAGATCGACCGTCATCGCCGATTCGACGACCTCGGAGATCGCCTTGAATCCGACCCAGTTGCCCGAGAAGCGCGACAGCGCCCAGCCGTACAGGCCGAACTCGAGGTACTCGGCGACGTTGGCCGGATGCAGGATCGGCATCGACCACGCCTGCAGCGCGGCATCGGACTGGTGCGGCATCGACGACGACACGCAGCCGTGATCGTCGCCCGCCACCACCAGCACGCCGCCCAGCGGGCTCGAGCCGTACGCGTTGCCGTGCTTCAGCGCATCGCCCGAGCGATCCACACCGGGTCCCTTGCCGTACCACATCGAAAACACGCCGTCCGCGGTGCGCTTCGGATCGAGCGCGACGCGCTGCGTGCCGAGGCACGCGGTGGCGGCCAGATCCTCGTTGATCGCCGGCAGGAACTCGACGCGCGCTTCCTCGAGCTGATTCGCCGCCTTCCACAACTGCTGGTCGACCATGCCGAGCGGGCTGCCGCGATAGCCGGACACGAAGCCCGCGGTGTTCAATCCACGTGCGCTGTCGAGCGCGCGTTGCATCAGCAGCAGCCGGACCAGCACCTGCGTGCCGGTCAGGAAGACCTGGCCGCGGGTCGCGGTCAGGTTGTCGGTGAGCCGGTAGTCGAGGCGCACCGGCGGAGCAGCGAGATCGCTTGTCATGGCGGATCTCCTGATCTGAGATGCACGCAGCTTACCGTCGCCCCGGCGCAGGCCGGGGCCCAAGTTCCGACGCCGCAAACTGGGCCCCGGCCTGCGCCGGGGCGACGGCTTCGATTCAGAACACGCCCGCCGCAAGTCCTGCCGCCAGCGCCGCCCCGACTTCGCGGCAGCGCTCCAAATCGCTCTCCGCAATCGTCTTCGGCGCCAGGATCCGTTCAGGCGTCTGGGCGGCGGTGTTCACGATCACAGGGAGCGCCACCGCCTTCAGCCGCAATCCGGTCGCGATGCGCTCGATCTGCCGCACCGCGCCGGTCCCATCGGAGCCGGCGCAGATGAGGATCGCGTACGGCCGGCCGTTGATCTTCTCGAGCGCGGCGTAGTAGATGCAGTCGAAGAATTCCTTCATCAGACCGGCCATCGTCGCCAGGTTCTCGGGCGCGACGAAGAGATAACCGTCGGCGGCGAGCACGTCCTCGGCGCTCGTATCGGGCGCGCGCTGCAGCCTGACGTCGACTTCCGTCACCGCGCGCGCGGCGTCAGCGGCGGCCCGCGCCATCTGCGCCGCGCCTCCGGTGCGTGAATGCCAGACGATCAGCAGCGTCTTCATCCGAGCGGGTTCTGGCGGTAGAAGGCCGCCAGCATCTGATACCACTCGGGAAACGCGTCGCGCAGCCGCGACGGATCGACGAAGAACGCCTCGCTCGACACCGCGAAGAACTCGCTCTCGTTGTGCGCGGCATACGGATCGAGCGGCAGATGCGCGTAGCAGGGGTCGGCCGCCGCGTCGTCGGGATCGAGCCCCGGCGGCAGTTCGCCCTCGATCAGGTCGAGTTCCGCGTCGAATCGGTCCATCGCCTCGTGCAAGGCGTCGCTCCATGACCCCGCCTCGAGTGCCGGATGCAGCCTGCGTTCGAACAGCGGCACGCCGTCGGCGTCGCCGTTGAGCATGTCGAGCTTGTGCGCGAATTCGTGAATCACGACGTTGTACGGACCGGGCTCGTCGCGGCCGCGGTGCGCGTCTTCCCATGACAACAGCAGCGGGCCTCGGTCCCATGCCTCGCCGGCAATCGGCTCCACGTATTCGTGCACGACGCCCGCTTCGTCGGTGATCGCGCGCGGCACGAGGAACTCGGTCGGATACACGACGATGCTGGCCCAGCCGCGGTACCACTCGACGCCGAGGTTGAGGATCGGCAGACACGCCTGTGCCGCGATATGGACCTGCATGTCCGCGGTGAGTTCGAGGCCGCCGGCAGCGGCCATCTCCTTGCTCGCCAGCAGACTCTCGGCGAGCGCGCGCAGGCGCGCGCGCTCGTCTTCGCGCAGACGTGCCAGGAATGGCAGCGCGCCGAGTGCGGCGTCCCACAGCGCGCCGGGTATCGCCACGCTGCGCGCGCCGCCCAGTCGCGATCGCAATGCCTTCAGCATGGTTTCGATTGTGCCGCAAGTGCCGTGCGTGCCCGCGTTCCTATAATCGATCGATCGTCTCGTGACACCTCCGATGTCCGTCCAGCCCGAGCTGCTCGAACCCGTGTCTGCCGTCGACGCCGACGCGGCGCGCGCGGTGGTCGCGCCGCTGTACGTCGATCGCAAGCTGCGCACCGGCGAGCCGTTTCTCGCGCACGCCGACGGCATGGTGGCGATCGTGCGTCCGCTGCGCGGCGATCCTGATCTGCTTGCGGCGGCGTACCTGTTCGGCGTCTACGACGTGCTGCGCGACGCCGACGAGTTCGTACGTACGCGCTTCGGCGCACAGGTCGCGCAACTGGTCGCGGACCTGCGCGTGCTGATGCGGCTGTCGGAACGCACGCGCGGCCGCGCCAACGCGGACGCCGCGGCCGAGGCCGAGGCGCTGCGCAAGATGCTGCTGGCGATGGTCAACGACCTGCGCGTAGTGATTCTGCGGCTCGCGTCGCGGCTGCAGACGCTGCGCTGGTACGCCGCCAGCAGGCAGGACGGCGCGGCGAACTTCGCGCGCGAGACGCTGCAACTGTATGCGCCGCTGGCGAACCGCCTCGGCATCTGGCAGCTCAAATGGGAGCTGGAGGACCTGGCGTTCCGCTTCCTGGAGCCGGAGACGTACAAGCAGATCGCGCGCTGGCTCGAGGCCAAGCGCGTCGAGCGCGAGGCCTTCATCGCGCAGTCGAAGGAGCGGCTGCGGCAGGTCCTGCACGACGCCGGCATCGACGCCGAGGTCGGCGGCCGGCCCAAGCACATCTACAGCATCTGGCACAAGATGCGCGCGAAGTCGCTCGCGTTCGAACAGCTTTACGACGTGCGGGCGCTGCGCGTGATCGTCGCCGACGTTGCGCAGTGCTACCAGGTGCTGGCACTGGTGCACGAGCAATGGACCTCGCTCGGAGCCGAATTCGACGATTACATCGCGCGCCCGAAGCCCAATGGCTACCAGTCGCTGCACACCGTCGTGCGCGACGCGCAGGGACGCGCGCTCGAGATCCAGATCCGCACGCGCGCGATGCACGAGGCGGCCGAGTTGGGTCTGGCCGCGCACTGGCGCTACAAGGAGGCGAGCAGCGCGCGCGGCAAGGCGGCACGCGCCGAGCAGGAGCGCATCGCGTGGCTGCGGCAGTTGCTGGCATGGCGCAACGAGGTGGCCGCGCCGGCCAGCGCCGCCGTGCCCGACGAGCGCATCTACGTGCTGACGCCGCAGGCGAAGGTGGTGGAGCTGCCGGCCGGTGCCACGCCGATCGACTTCGCCTACCACGTCCACACCGAGCTCGGCCATCGTTGCCGCGGCTCGCGCGTCGATGGCGCGATGGTGCCGCTGACGACCAAGCTCGCCACCGGGCAGACCGTGGAGATCGTCGCGGCGAAGACGGGCGGCCCGAGCCGCGACTGGCTGAACCCCGAGCTGGGCTATCTCGCCAGTCCGCGTTCGCGCGCCAAGGTCCGGCAATGGTTCAACGCGCTCGAGCTCGAGCAGAGCATCGCGGCCGGGCGCACTATCGTCGAACGCGAACTGGCGCGGCTCGGCAAGACCGCCGTCAAGCTCGACGACCTGGCGCGACGCTTTGGCTTTGCCACCGTCGACGAGTTCGCCGTGGCGGCGACGAAGGAGGAGTTCAGCCTGCGCAGCATCGAGCAGGCGCTGACCGTGGCGCCGCCTGCGGTCGAGGCGGTGCCGCCGGCGCTGGCCGGCGCGGCCCCGCGAGCTGCGCCGGCGGGCAAGGGTCGCGTGCTGGTGGTCGGCGTCGATTCCCTGCTGACGATGCTGGCGCGCTGCTGCCGGCCGGTGCCGCCGGACGAGATCATCGGCTTCGTCACGCGTGGCAAGGGCGTGTCGATCCACCGCGCCAACTGCGTGAACGCGCGCGCGTTGGCGAAGCGCGCGCCCGAGCGCCTGATCGACGTCGCATGGGGCGGGCAGGCCGACGCGGCCTATCCGGTCGAAGTGTTCGTGCTGGCGCTGGACCGGCCCGGACTGCTGCGCGACGTGTCGGAAGTCTTTGCGCGCGAGAAGTTCAACGTGATCGGTGTCAACACGCAGAGGCAGCGCGGCGAAGCGAAGATGCACTTCACGGTCGAGGTGCAGGACGTATCCGCGCTGCGCCGCGCGCTGGCGCAGCTGGCGGAGGTTTCCGGCGTGATCTCGGCGCGGCGACGCTGATTTCCGGGTCGCTCGTGTATGATCCTTCCGACTCAGGCGCGTAGCTCAGCTGGTTAGAGCACCACCTTGACATGGTGGGGGTCGGTGGTTCGAGTCCACTCGCGCCTACCACCGCAACCAGGAACCTATCGGTTCAAGCGAAGGGATGGCAGCGATGACGTTTCGAACTGCGACCACCGGCAGCTGACGGACCCGGACGAGTTCGCCCTTCGGAAAAGTGCGGCTCGACCGCACTTTTTTTTGGCTGGAGATGACGATGATCTTGGTTTCCCTGCCGGACGGCTCGCAGAAGTCGTTCGACAAGCCGGTCAGCGCGGCCGAGGTTGCTGCTTCGATCGGTGCCGGCCTGGCGAAGGCCGCGCTCGCGGCCCGGGTCGACGGCAAGCTCGTCGACATGTCGCAAGTGATCGACCGCGACTCGTCGCTGGCGATCGTCACCGACCGCGACAAGGAGGGGCTGGAGATCCTGCGCCATTCGACGGCGCACCTGCTCGCGTACGCGGTGAAGGAACTCTATCCCGACGCGCAAGTGACGATCGGGCCGGTGATCGACAACGGCTTCTACTACGACTTCTCGTACCAGCGCCCGTTCACGCCGGAGGACCTGGCAGCGATCGAGAAGAAGATGGCCGAGCTGGCCGCGAAGAACGAACCGGTCACGCGCGAAGTGTGGAAGCGCGACGAAGCGGTGAAGTTCTTCGAGTCGATCGGCGAGAAGTACAAGGCCGAGATCATCGCGGCGATTCCCGCCGGTGAGGACATCTCGCTGTATCGCGAAGGCCGATTCGTCGACCTGTGCCGCGGCCCGCACGTGCCGGCGACCGGGAAGCTGAAGGTCTTCAAGCTGATGAAGGTTGCCGGCGCGTACTGGCGCGGCGATTCCAGCAAAGCCATGCTGACGCGCATTTACGGCACTGCCTGGCGCACCGAAGAGGAACTTAAAGCCGACCTGCACCAGCTCGAGGAAGCGGAAAAGCGCGATCACCGCAAACTCGGCAAGGAAATGGATCTATTTCACCTGCAGGAAGAAGCGCAGGGGTCCGTCTTCTGGCATCCGAAAGGATACGCCATCTGGCAGGCGCTTG
>JAKORH010000137.1 GCA_029777935.1 Pseudomonadota bacterium | reverse complement strand
GCCGACATAGCTGAACGCAAGCTCGGCGCCTTGAGCATGGCAGGCGCGCGCGATGCCGTACGCGATCGAGCGGTTCGACAGCACGCCGGTGATCAGCAGCTTCTTGCCGGTGAGAAAACCCATCTGGTGCTCCTAAGGTGGTGCGTAATGTGATGCGATGCGGCGCGTGCCGCGCTCAATCATGGTCCGCGCCGGACGCGGCGCGCGCTTCATGCAGAATTGTCGCATGCGGGTGTGGCTGCTTTGCGCGCTGTTGGGGCTGGCTGGCCCGTGTTCCGCCGCGTACTTCTACGCGCAGTTCGGCGACGTGAAGTACCCGCCGGGGTTCGCGCATTTCGACTACGTGAACCCGCGGGCGCCCAAGGGCGGCGAGATCACGCTGGTGCCGCCGACGCGGCTCTCGAGCTTCGACAAGTACAACCCGTTCACGCTGAAGGGCCTCGCGGCGCCGGGCCTGCCGGGCCTGATGTTCGACACGCTGCTCGCCGGCGACATGGACGAGCCGACCACCGCCTACGGTCTGCTCGCCGACGACGTGACGGTCGCGCCCGACGGGCTGTCGGCGGTGTTCACGATCGACCCGCGCGCGCGCTTCTCGAACGGCGACCCGGTGCTGGCGTCCGACGTCAAGTATTCGTTCGACAAGCTGACCGGCCCCGAGGCCTCGCCGCAGTACCTGTCGTACTTCGGCGAGGTCACACGCGCGACCGTGGAAGGCAGATATCGCGTGCGCTTCGACTTCAGGCGCGCGAACCGCGAGCTGCCGCTGATCGTCGGGAGCCTGCCGGTGTTCAGCCCGAAATGGGGCGGCGGCAAGCCGCTCGACCAGATCGTCACCGACCCGCCGATCGCCAGCGGCCCATACCGGATCGGCCACGTCGACTTCGGGCGCGACATCACCTACGAGCGCGACCCGCACTACTGGGCGAAGGACCTGAACGTGCGCCGCGGCCTGTTCAACTTCGACCGCGTGACCTACAAGCTGTACCAGGACAACACCGCGCAGTTGGAGGCCTTCAAGGCCGGCGAGTTCGACTACATCCAGGCGTTCATCGCGCGCGACTGGGCGCGCGCCTACACCGGCCGCGCGTTCGATTCGGGCCGCGTCGTCAAGCGCGAATTCAGGAACGGCAACCCGGGCGACTTCCAGGGTTTTCTGTTCAACACGCGGCGCGACAAGTTCAAGGACTGGCGCGTGCGCCGCGCGATCGGCCTCGCGATGGACTTCGAATGGCTGAACCGCGAGCTCTTCTTCAACGCCTACACAAGGGTGCGCGGCTACTTTCCGGCGAGCGACTTCGAGGCGAAGGGCCTGCCCGGCGCGAACG
>JAKORH010000136.1 GCA_029777935.1 Pseudomonadota bacterium | reverse complement strand
TTCGACGGCGCCGAGCGCATCGCCGTCGAAGACAGTCACATCGGCGGCGCCGGAGCCGTCGGTGTATGGACGAAGGCCGACAGCGTGACGGTGTTCGACGACTTTTCGTTCGGCGCGCCGGCGCGTTAGCCGCCGAAGTTGGCAATGGACTCGCGCGTCACACACCGGATTCTCGTTGCGCGCGGCTTGCGCGCGTTCGCCGACGGCTACGTGAGCCTGCTGTTGCCGCTGTATCTGCTCGACCTTGGCTACAGCCCGCTCGAAATCGGGGTCCTGACCACGGCAACGCTGCTGGGCTCGGGCCTGCTCACGCTGCTTGTCGGCCTGCGCGGTCATCGCTACGACTACCGCAGCATGCTGCTTGCCGCGACGCTGCTGATGACGGCGACCGGATTGGGGTTTGCGCTTTCCACGCAGTTCTGGCCTCTGTTGCTGATCGCGATCGTCGGCACATTGAATCCCTCGAGCGGCGACGTGAGCGTGTTCCTGCCGCTGGAGCACGCCGCGTTGTCGCGTTCGGTCACCGATGGAGAGCGCACCGGCGCCTTCGCACGCTACAGCCTGGTTGGCTCGCTGCTCGGCGCTGCCGGCTCACTCGTCGCCGGAACGCCCTCGCTGCTTCCCGAACTGCTCGGCGTCTCGGTGACGAATTCGCTGCGTTTCATGTTCGTTCTGTACGCCGCGCTGGGCCTCGTCACGGCGCTCCTCTATCGCGGATTGCCTCGGGCCGCACCGATCGAAGCAGCCGCGCCGAACGCCCCGCTCACGAAATCGAGGAAGCACGTCTACAAGCTTGCCGCGCTCTTCAGCCTCGACGCATTCGGCGGCGGCTTTGTCGTGCAATCGATGGTCGCGCTGTGGTTGTATCAGCGCTTCGGGTTGTCGGCCGCGTCGGTCGGCTTGATCTTCTTCTGGACCGGCGTGTTCTCCGCGCTGTCGTTCCTGGCGGCCGTTCGCATTGCCATGCGCATCGGCCTCGTCAACACGATGGTCTTCACCCACATTCCATCGAGCCTGTGCTTGATCGCGATCCCGTTCACCCCGCAACTCGGCTATGTGATCGTGCTGCTCTTCGTAAGAAGCGCGCTGTCGCAGATGGATGTGCCGACGCGAAGCTCCTACGTGATGGCGATCGTTTCACCGGAGGAGCGGCCCGCAGCCGCCAGCATCACTTCGGTTCCACGGAGCATCGCGGCAGCGGCCAGCCCTTCCCTGGCCGGATACCTGCTCGGCCTGTCGACCTTCGGCTGGCCACTGATCGCCGCCGGTGTGATCAAGATCGCCTACGACCTGTTGCTCCTGGCGACGTTCGGAAAAGTACGTCCTCCCGAAGAACAGCTCCCACGAACCAAAGCGGAACGCGCTGCTGTACGGCAAAGCGTTTGAGCCACGCTTCGCCGGCAGGCTGGCAGTCGCCCTTGTTGCGGGAGTCCGCGGACATCCCTCTTTAGATCGTGCGGTCCATCCCAATCTCGATCTGACCTGCCCGATCGGGCGATGTGCGGCGCTTGGCTGCGCGGCACGATCGCTCATAGAAGTTTCAGGTGGAGTCTGGAATGGAAGGCAGCAGTTCCTATGCGGCGCTGGCCGCGTTGTCCGACGACCTGTCGCGCATCGCCGCGGCGATCGCCCCGCGCGTGGTGACGATCGACACCGGCAGGCGACGTTCCGCGACCGGCACCGTGTGGCGCGACGGCGTCGTCGTCACCACGGCGCATGCGATACGCGACACGGAACACCTGCACGTGGTCGGTCAGGGCAACGGTCGGCGCGCCGCCACGTTCGGCGGGTGGGACCTCGGCTCGGATCTGGCCGTTCTCAAGGTGGAAGGGCTCAAGGGTGCGGAGTCCGCCTCCGCTGCTGGCGAAGCACAACCGCTGCGCGTCGGCGAACTGGCCGTCGTGCTCGCCGGCGGCGTCGGCGGGCCCTCGGCGCGGCTCACGATGGTCGCGAGCGTCGGCCGACTGGAGCGGCTGCGGCGCGGCGCCGGAGGGAGCGGGGGCGGAGTGATCGAGCTCGATATCGCGCCGTTTGCCGGCTTCTCCGGCGGACCACTGGTCGATACGCACGGGCGAATCGTCGCGATCAACACCGCCGGGCTGGTTTCCGGCGTGGCGCTCGCGCTGCCGCTCGACGCCGTGTCGCGCGTCGTCGACGAACTGCTGGTGCGCGGGCGGATCGCGCGCGGCTATCTCGGCGTCGGCGTGCAGCCGGTGCGCGTGCCACGACCAGCGAACGCCGGCGGTGACGCGCGCAGCGGATTGCTGATTCACAGCATCGAAGCGGGCGGGCCGGCCGCAGCCGCCGGCGCGCTGGTCGGCGACATCCTGGTCAGCATCGAGGGCAGTCCCCTCGACACGCCGATGCGGCTGCTCGAAGAGCTCGGCGGCGAGCGCGTCGGCCAGTCGGTGCGTTTGGGAGTGATCCGTGGCGGCAACAGCAACGAAATCACAGTGGTCGTCGGCGAGCGCCCGCAGCGAAGCGGAGGCCGACGCTGTCACGCCCGGTAGCCGGCCGGCGTCCGCGCGGTCCGGTGCGCGCCTGCGCGTGGCGATCACGTTGGAGGAACTGCATCGGCTCGCGCAATCGATCGAGATGGGTGCGACGATCGAGGCGGCGGCGACGGTACTCGACTACGAAGCGCCGGGCCAATCCGCCCGCTTCGCGCTCGCACCGGGTACCGCCGTAGTGATCGAGCTGCGACGAAGCGCGCGCACTGAAGAGTTGCCGCGCGCACCGGAACCCGATCGCGCGCGACCGATCGAGCCGCTGACGCCGCGCGAGCTCGACGTGCTCGAGCTGGTGGCCGAGGGCATCAGCAACCGCGCGATCGCCGAGCGGCTCGGAATCTCCGAGCACACGGCGAAGTTCCACGTCGGCTCGCTGCTCGGCAAGCTCGACGCCGCCACGCGTGCCGAACTGGTGGTCGCGGCCGTGCGGCGCGGACTGATCATGATCTGACGCGGCGCTCGCGGCCGTCAGCGCCAACGAAACGACAGCTTCGTGCGGCCGAAGTTTGGCAATGCGACCACGGGACGGGAGTCGCATGAATTCGATGCGGAGTGCGGCGCGGCGGTGGCGTGCTCTCTCACCGCGAGAGCGCTCCCCGTCGTACACGGCGTCATCTGTGGCTGAATCGCGGTGGCGGTGACGGTCGGTTGCATTGCACGCACGCCCGTCTCGAGGAACGTACACGCGACCGCGGCGCCACTGAGCACAATGATCAAGCCGATTCCGCCAATGCTTTCGGCTCCCATCGATCTACGCCCGCGCCGCAACCGGCAATGACTGATCCGCCGCGTGCGATTGCGTCATCCGCGCGCAGATCGCCTCGACATGCCGGTGATCGGTGCCGCAGCAGCCACCGACTACAGACAACCACGGCAGCCAACGGCGCAGACCCACGTACTCGCCGCCGAGTTCGGCCGGATCGCCGGCGTCGAGATCCACCGCTTCATCCAGTTCGGCGTGGCTGCGCTTCGATGCATTCGCACGCAGTCCGCGGATGCGGTCGCGCCAGGCGCCGGCGCCGCGGAGCACGTGCTCGAAATGCGCGGGATGCGCGCAGTTGATCATGTAGTAGGCCGCGTAGCCGGCGGTCGCCGCGTCGGTCGACTCGATCGCTTCCTGCAGCGAATTGCCGGACGGCAGTCGCCCGTTCGTTTCCAGCGTGAAGGAGATCGCCACCGGCATCGCGGCCGCGCGCGCCGCCTGCACGATGCCGATCGCTTCCTCGACGTAGTTCATGGTGAAAGCGGCGACCATGTCGGCGTCGGTCTGGGCGAACGTGCGGATCTGCACGCCGTGATACGCGCGCGCCTCACTGATGCTCATCCGCGCATCGGCCCGATAGCCGTCGCCACGCGGACCGAGGTTGCCGCTCACCACGATGCGATGCGCAGGCGTCTCGTATGCGGCGCGGATTTCGAGCATCAGGCCGATCGCCTTGCGGTTGGCGCTGGCCAGTTGCTTGGAGTCGTAGCCGAGCTTCTTGCCCCAGTCCGCGTTGGCGCGCCAGGTCGGGCTCTCGAGAACGAGTCCGAGCCCGAATGCCTGCGCCATCTGCGCATAGCGGAGGTAGTAGCGGCGCAGGTGCGCAAGTCCCTCGTCGTTCTTCAGCAGATCGAACGCGGCGAACAGGGAAGATCGATGCCCTCGTGAAACACGAGCGTGGTCTCCAGTCCGGCGTCGGTCATGAACAGGCGGTCTTTGAGTTGCGGCAGTCGATGACGGTACTTGGTCATGGCGGATTTCCTGGTTTGCGTTTCGGATCAATTCGAGTTGGGCGTCACGAGAACCGTTCTGCGACAATCCGCGCACATAGCGATGAGAGGTGCCCCATGGAACTGACCGCGGTTCTCACACCGGCCGAAGAGGGCGGCTTTGTTGCGCTCAATCCCGAAACCGGGACCACAACGCAGGGGGAAACCATCGAGGAAGCAGTGGCCAATCTCCGAGAGGCCACTGCTTTGTACCTGTCGGAGTTCCCGCTCCCTGTCGCCGGACATCCTGTAGTCACGGTCTTCACGGTTCCAGAGCCCGCGAATGCCTAAGCTGCCCCATGTGTCGGGGGCTGAGGTAGTGCGCGCCCTCGAGCATCTGGGCTTCGCCAGGGTTCGTCAAAGCGGTAGCCATGTCATCTTGCGGCGCGAGTCCAAGGGGTGTGTCGTCCCTATGCACCGTGAGGTAAAAGTCGGCACGCTCGCTGGTGTGTTGCGCCAGGCTGATGTATCGGCCGAAGAGTTCATCGCCGCACTTCGCGCGTAACGCCCAACCCGTCGCTCCACCCGACGTTGGCCGGTGCCGGATGCGAAACGTCTCGGAACGCCAGCATCGCGGGAATCTCTCGCGAAGCGCCGTCCCAGAAGCCGGTCGCGGGCGCGAAGTCACGCGGGTTGTGGAAAGTGCCGAACAGGATGTCGTACAGCGGCAGGTCGGCGTAATTGCGCGCGTGCACGCCGCGCTCGTGGTGGAACGAGTGGCTTTCCGGGCGCTGGATCAGGTAGCCGAGCCAGCGCGGCGTGCGGATGTTGCTGTGCTGGAAGATCCCGAGGAAGGTGATCGCCAGCAGCGCCACGGTCGTTGCCTGCGGTGTCAGGCCGACGACCGTCAGCGCGACGCTCGTGACGGCAGTCCAGCCGATCATGTCGAGCGGGCTGAACCAGAACGCGGAGAACGTATCGAGACGCTCGGCGCTGTGGTGCATCTGGTGCAGGCCCCGCCACAGCAGGTTCGACGCGTGCATCGACCGGTGATAGAGGTACGCACCGAATTCGTAGACCAGCACGCCGACCAGCGCGCCGGACCAGGTACCCACCGCGGTCAGGTCGATCGGCGGCACGCGGGCGAGCGAATCCGCCCACAGGAGCGGCAGATACGAGGAAAGAAAGAAGTACGCGACAAAGGCCAGCAGGCCGCGCAGCTTCCAGCCGGGGATCACGGGCAGCGCGCGCGCCGGGGCGACGGCCTCCCACAGCACGAGCGCGCCGTAGATCGCGATGACGGTGAGCGAGAGCGGGTCGAGCAGCAGGTCAAGGGGTGAAGCCATGGGACGCTCCATTCGGTTGGGGCTCGAGATGGCGCGCACTGTAGGAGCTCCGTCGCCGATCGACTAAAGCCGATTCGGCAAGCGATAGGACGTTTCTGCCAGCGCCGGTCGATCAGCGGGCGTCTCGGCTGCGCGCGTTGCGCGCGAAGGCGGGCGTACGATCCGCCACCACACGGAGTGCCCGACATGAACGACCGCGCGTCGATCGTGACCGTCGATATCCTCGCGATGCCGGAGGCTTCGGCCTCGGTCATCTACGGCATGTACGACCAGTTCTGCAGCGCCGGACGTGACTGGGGCGTGATCGTCGACGGCACACCCGGACCATCGCTGATACGGCCGCGCATCGTGGCGGCACGGCGCGGTGCGTTTCGCGTCTATAACGACGTCGAGGTCACTGCCGATGCGACGCTGGAAGACGCGATCGATGCCGATGTCGTCTGCGTGCCCGAGGTAGCCGTCCCGCCGGGTGAACCCGTCGCAGGTCGCTTCACCGCCGAGATCGACTGGCTCAAGCGCAGCCATGCGCGCGGCGCCACGCTTGCCAGCGCCTGCTCGGGCGCGATCCTGTTCGCCGAGGCGGGACTGCTCGACGGCTGGAGCGCGACCACGCACTGGGCCTATTGCGACGTTTTGCGCCGGCGCTATCCGAACGTGACGGTGCACGCGCAGCGAGCGCTCGTGGTCTCGGGCGAGGGGCAGCGGCTGGTGATGGCGGGCGGCGGCACGACCTGGCTGGATCTTGCGCTGTACCTGATCGCGCGCACGGTCGGCATCGAAGCCGCGATGCAGGTCGCACGGATCAACCTGATCGATTGGCACGACATCGGCCAGCAGCCTTTCGCGCGCCTGGCGCGCTCCCGTCAGGTCGAGGATGCGGTGATCGCGCGCTGCCAGACCTGGATCGCGGAGCACTACAAGGAGCGCTCACCGGTCGCCGCGATGGCGCGCCACAGCCGCCTGGCAGAACGGTCGTTCAAGCGGCGCTTTCAGCAGGCCACGGGGATGGCGCCGCTCGAATACGTGCACACGCTGCGTTTGGAGGAGGCCAAGCACATGCTCGAATCCACCGAGCAGCCGGTCGAGGCGATCGCCAACGAAGTCGGCTACGAGGACGCCGGTTTCTTCGGGCGGCTGTTTCGCCGCCACGTCAACCTAACGCCGGCGCAGTACCGCAAGAGATTCGGTTCGATGCGGAAAGCGCTGGCTGGGGGCTGATCCGCGGTCGTCGGTGTCGGGGCGAGCGCGCGGCGTACTTGCACGACAAAATCGTAGGGCAACCGACTCAGCGCGCGCCCGAGATTGCGCTCGATGGCCAGCTTGCCGAGCACCTGCGCGCGCAAAGTCATGTCCTCGTAGACCGCATCGCTGCCAAGCAGCGCCGCTGCGGCGGTGGCGTAGTTGCCGGCGAAGGCTGCGTGCAGCTTGACCGCGACCGCACGAATCGTCGCCGAAGCGTTGTCGGCGACCGAGGCCTCCCTGAAGTCCGTGGGGAACCTGTCGGACCGCGAGTGCATCTTCGCTGCCAGGTCGGAGCCGAAATGCCAGCCGTCCCAGTAGTCGATCCAGCGCACGACCTTGCCGTCCTTCATGTCGATGGCCGCCAGGATGCGGATCTCGCTGCCGAACAGTTCGGGCGTGTCGATGAAGGCGACCAGCGCGCCGCGAAGAACGAGCGGAAAGATGCGGCCGCCTGCTGGGTAGCGTGCGTGGTGTCGACGGCGTCCGGGATCAGCGGGCGGTTCGGCAGCGCCTGCGCCGGGCTGCCGGTGAGCACCCCGATCGCGATGGCCGCCATAAGTGCAAGGGTCCTGATCTTCATCGCGCTCATCCGAGCATGAGGGTGACGCCGTTCTGCTGAAGCAGCGCCGTCAACGCCGGGACGTCGGGCGGACCAGGCGGAACTTCGCGACTCACGTGGGCGAACATCCGCGTGGCGTTGCCGCCCTGGCCGGTGATCTCGAACATCTCGCCGCCCCCGGCGCCGAAGCGAAAGCCGTGCACCGTGCCCGCGGGCAGATGCACCAGCGTGCCGGGGCCGCACAGGCCGCCCTTGCCGTCGATGCTGAACTCCACGCTGCCGCTGAGAACGAAGAACGATTCGTCCCAGTCGTGTCGATGGGGCGGCGGCCCGACGCCCTCGCCGCCCGACTGCAGCGTGATCTCATAGCCTTGCGTCTGGACATTCGACGCCAGCACGGTAACGCTTACGCCCAGCACGTTGAGCGCGGGGTCGTAGGTCTTGGGTGACACGACGAAAGGTTCGGCCTTCATCTCGGTCTCCTTGTGGGTGTTGGGTGACCGAATCCTCGTCGTCAGAGCATCATCTGTCCAACGAATAGGGTGCATGCGCCATGAATGAAATCAATTTGGCCCACCTGGACCTTAACCTCCTCGTGACTTTCGAGGTCGTGATGACCGAGGGCAGCGTCACGCGCGCGGCCGAGCGCCTGTCGCGAACGCAGTCGGCGATCAGTCATTCCTTGGCACGCTTGCGCGAGCAACTGGGCGATCCGTTGTTGATCAAGGTGGGCGGCGCCATGGTGCCGAGCTCGTTCGCGCTGCAGCTGGTCGAAGACATCCGGCCGATCCTGCGCAGCATCCAGCGCGTCGCTGCGCTGCCTCAGCACTTCGAGCCCGCGACGAGTGAACGGACGTTCAGGGTCGCGGTCTCGGACTTCACGCCTTCGGTCTTGCCCGAGGTTATGGCCAGGATCCACAAGGAAGCGCCGCGTGTCGCGGTTGAGTGGCTGACACCTGGTTCGGCAACGCCGACGGCGATCGCCGACGGGCAGGTGGACGTCGCCCTCCTGAGCTCGGCAACGATCGTTCCGGACGGGATCGAACGACACGACGCCGGCGCGCTGAAGGTCTGGACCTACCTGCGCAAGAATCATCCCGCCCTTGCGGCCTGGGGCCTCGACGAATGGCGCCGGTGGCCGCACGTCCAGGTGATGCTTGGCGACCGGCAGCGTACGACTTTGGATACCGCTATCGCCGAAGGGAACGTCAAGCGGACGATCGGCGCGCGGGTTCCGCATTTCTCGTGCGTGCCCGACTTGCTGGCGCGTACCGACATGCTCGCGACCTTGCCGCTCCTCCTGTCCGAGGAATTGCTGGAGCGCTCGAATCTGAGTGCAGTGGAACCGCCGGTGCCCATTGCGCCGGTGCCCCTGTCCTACTTCTGGAGCCTTCGCCTGACGAACGAACCCGGCGCTCGATGGGTTCGTTCAGTTGTGATGACGACCTTTTCCGGCTTGCAGCGGCGCGCCGCGCTGGAGGCGACAAGCCGACGGTGAAAAGCCGAGCGCGCTGGTGCGAGAGCGTTCGCTTGATGGTGCGTCCCTCGGCTCCTCGCTGCTAGCGGCAGGCCACGCTGGCGAGCGACCGCTCTTCGGTCAGGCATCGTCTGACTGGCCGAAAGCCGATTGCGAAACCTCCAAACTGCTTGCTACGTCGAGTGACGACCTCGCAGCGCCGCTTCAATCCGCGAAGCGCACGCCATCGGCCGCGACGACGCGCGCCCGCACCCCAAAGCTCTCGATATTCGCCAGCGTCTCGTTGTGGTGCCGGATGATCTGCGCCGCGGTCAGATGCGGCCGGTCCTCGGTAGTGTGTGCGTCCGCCACCAGCACGACCTCGTAGCCGAGCGCCAGCGCGCGGCGCACGGTCGTGTCGACGCAGAATTCGGTGTGCTTGCCGCAGATCACGAGCTGCGTCACCGCGCGCTGCTTGAGGATTTGCTCCAGTTCGGTGCGGTGGAACGAATCACACGTCGTCTTGCGGACGCGCAGGTCGCCGGGCTCGACCTCCAGGCCGCGCGCCAGTTGCCACGCATCGGTGCCGTACTGCAGTTCGGTCGCGGCCTCGTGCTGCACGAAGATCACCGGCGCGCTGGCCGCGCGCGCTTTCGCCGCGATGCGGTTGATCCGCTCGATCACCTGCTCGGCCCCGAAGGCCGGCCGCTCGCCTTCGCACAGGCCGCGCTGCACGTCGATCACGAGCAAGGCGCTTCTCATGCGCTCAACTCCTCAGATGGCACGCGACCCAGTGCCCGGCGCCGACCTGCTTCGGCTGCGGTGTCTCGGTGCCGCACAGCGGCTGCTGCGCGATCGGGCAGCGGGTGTGGAACGCGCAGCCCGCGGGCGGGTGCAGCGGGCTCGGCACGTCGCCTTGCAGCCGCATGCGCTTGCGCTTGACCGTCGGGTCCGGGATCGGCACCGCGGACAGCAGCGCCTCGGTGTACGGGTGCTTCGGATTCGTGTACAGCGAGCGCGCCGGCGCGATCTCGACGATGCGGCCGAGATACATCACCGCCACGCGGTGGCTGATGTGCTCGACCACCGACAGGTCGTGCGCGATGAAGATGTAGGTCAGGTTGAACTGGCCGCGCAGGTCTTCGAGCAGGTTGATCACCTGCGCCTGGATCGACACGTCGAGCGCGGACACCGCCTCGTCGCAGACGATCAGCCTGGGCGACACCGCGAGCGCGCGCGCGATGCCGATGCGCTGCCGCTGGCCGCCGGAGAACTCGTGCGGGTAGCGGCGCATGTGGTCGGCCGCGAGCCCCACCGTTTCCAGCAACTGCACGATGCGGTCCTCGAACTCGCGCCGCGTCGGCGCGAGCCTGTGGATGATCAGCGCCTCGCCGATGATCGCGCCCACCGTCATGCGCGGGTTCAGCGACGCGTACGGATCCTGGAAGATGATCTGCATGTCGCGCGCCAGCCGCCGGTGCGCGTCGCGGCCGAGCGCGAGCACGTTGCGGCCGCCGAACCACACTTCACCCGACGAGGGCTCGATCAGCCGCAGCAGGCAACGACCAGTGGTCGACTTGCCGCAGCCCGATTCGCCGACGAGGCCGAGCGTTTCGCCGGCCGCGACCTCGAAGCTGACGCCGTTGACCGCGTGCACGCGGCCGACTTCACGCCGCAGCAGACCGCCGCGCACGGCGAAGTGCTTGACGAGGTCGACGACGCGCAGCAGCGGCTCGGTCATCGCTCGTCGCCCCGGCGCAGGCTGGGGCCGAAGTTGCGGCACTGAAGAATTGGGTCCCGGCCTGCGCCGGGACGACGTGCGGTGCGCTCGACCATGGGCGCCTGTCACATTCCGATGTTCAGGCATTGACCAAGGAAATCTTCACGCGCTTGCCCACAGCATTCGCCGCCTTCACCAGCGACGCCAAGGTTGCAGACGGGTTATCGGGGTCAAGCAGACGGTCTAGCTGCGCGCGCGTCGTCCCCATGCGCTTGGCCATCGCCGTCTTGGTCAGATTCCTGGCCTTCATTCCCTGTTCGAGTTGATGCGCCAGCACGCGCTTGACGGCAACAGCCTGGGCCTCATCGAGGATGCCCTCCTCGTGCAAGAAGTCGTCGAAGTCGGAACCGATGTGGGGATTTCGTTTCATGATGCACTCCGCAGTCTCTTCAGGCGCTGCCGCGCCAGATCAAGATCAGGCTTGGGCGTGGTGCGGTCCTTCTTGATGAACCCGTGCAGCAGAACCATTTCGCTGCCTTCAAGGACGAACAGCACCCGCGCAATCCGATTGGTCAGCCGCGTCCGAACCTCCCAGATCTCGCGGTCGACATGGTCGACCAGCGGCATGCCGAGCGGCCACCCGAACTGAACCGTTTTGATGTCGATGCCGATTTCGCGCCGTACGTCCGCCGGCAAGGATTTCAGCCATTCGCGAACCGGTTCGGCACCGGAAGCCTCGCGAAAGAACCTGACCGAGAGCTTCGGAAGATTTCGGATCGGCACGCGGTCTAGCGTATCATTTTTGATGCGCAATTGGAAGCATCTGTATCGGTACCTCGACGACGCGCAACAGGGGCTCGGGCATTGCTCGTCGCCCCGGCGCAGGCCGGGGCCAAATTTGCGGCGCTGAAGAATTGGGCCGCGGCCCCGGATCAAGTCCGGGGCAGGCTCTGCGCCGGGGCGACGCCGGGAAGTCAGCCATGGCTCGCCATCTCGCCCACATCCAGAATGCACGCCACCTTGTGCCCCGGCGCGACGATGCGCAGCGGCGGGTCCGCGGCGGTGCAGGCTTCGCGCACGTGCTTGCAGCGCGGCGCGAAGCGGCAGCCGGGGGGCGGCGCGATCAGCCTGGGCACGACGCCGCGGATCGCTTCCAGCCGCACCTTGTGCGTGGCCGCGGTGTCGATGCGCGGGATCGAGCGGATCAGCCCCTGCGTGTACGGGTGGCGCGGGTGCGCGAACAGTTCCGCCACCGGCGCCTCCTCGACCACCTTGCCCGCGTACATCACGATCACGCGCTGCGCGGTTTCGGCGACCACGCCCATCGCATGCGTGATCAGCAGGATCGCCATGCCGAACTTCGCTTTCAGTTCGCCCAGCAGGTCGAGGATCTGCGCCTGGATCGTCACGTCGAGCGCCGTGGTCGGCTCGTCGGCGATCAGGAGCTTGGGATGGCACGACAGCGCCATCGCGATCATCACCCGCTGCCGCATGCCGCCGGAGAACTGGTGCGGATAGTCGTGCACGCGCTGCTCGGGCGTCGGAATGTGCACCAGCTTCAGCATCTCGATCGCGCGCTCCAGCGCCGCGCGGCGTGGCAGCTTCTCGTGCAGGCGGATCGCCTCGGCGATCTGCTCGCCGATCGTGTACACGGGGTTCAGCGACGTCATCGGCTCCTGGAACACGATCGCGATCTCCTTGGCGCGGATCGCCCGCATCGCGTCGCTGGCGAGCGGCACCAGGTCGCGCCCCTGCCACAGGATCTGCCCGGCGACGATCCGTCCCGGCGGCATCGGCAGCAGCTTCAGCACGCACATCGCGGTGACCGACTTGCCGCAGCCGGACTCGCCGACGACGCTGACCGTTTCGCCGCGATCGACGGTGAGGTCGACGCCGTCGACCGCGTGCAGCCAGCCGTCGTCGGTGTGGAAATGCGTCTTCAGCCCGCGGATGTCGAGCAGCGCGCCGCCGTCGTGGCTCCGCGCCTGCACTACATCACCTTGCGCGGGTCGAGCGCATCGCGCAGGCCGTCGCCGACGAAGTTGATCGTCAGCACGGTGAGGAAGATCGCCGCGCCGGGGAACAGCGCCCAGTGCGGCGCGATGTCCATGTGGTCCTTGCTGTCGAACAGGATCCGGCCCCAGGTCGGAATGTCGGGCGGGAAACCCAGGCCGAGGAACGAGAGCGTCGATTCGGCGATGATCGCCGCCGCCACGTCGATGGTGCCGGCGACGATCACCGGCCCGAGCGCGTTGGGCAGGATGTGGCGCACGACGGTGCGCGCCGGCGAGGCGCCGAGAGCGCGCGCGGCCTCGACGAACTCCTTCTCGCGCAGCGAGAAGAACTGCGCGCGCACCAGCCGCGCCACCGGCATCCAGCGGAAACCGCCGATCACCGCCACGATCAGCACGAACACGCCGCCCTCCGGGCCGAGCACGCTCTTGAGGCTGTCGCGGAAGAGATAGATGATCAACAGCAGCAACGGCAATTGCGGCAGCGACAGGAACAGATCCGTCAGCCACATCAGTGCCGCGTCGATGCTGCCGCGCGAGCTGCCGGCGATCGCGCCGACCAGCACGCCGACGACGAGCGCCATCGTCATCGCCGCCAGCCCCACCGCGAGCGAGATGCGCCCACCGTACATCATCCGCGCCAGCAGGTCTTGGCCGAGATCGTCGGTGCCGAACGGATGCGCCAGCGACGGGCCGTTCAGTTGCGCGGCGAAGTCGATGTCGTTGATCGGAACCTTCCACGCGAGCGGCCCGATGAAGACCGCCGCCACCAGTGCCGCCAGCACGAACAGGCTGACGAACGCCATCCGGTGGCGCTTGAAGCGCCGCCACGCCTCGCGCCACGGCGAGGTGCCGGCGCGCGGGGCGCTAGCGGTAGCTGATGCGGGGATCGAGCCAGCCATACAGCAGGTCGGCAATCAGGTTGAAGATGATCACCAGGCACGAGAACACGAACGTCACCGCCATGATCACCGGCGTGTCGTTGCGCAGGATCGCGTCGATCAGCAGCGACCCGATGCCGGGGATGCGGAAGATCTGCTCGGTGACGATCGCGCCGCCGAACACCGCGGGCATCTGCAGCGCGACCAGCGTCACCACCGGGATCAGTCCGTTGCGCACCACGTGCTTGAGCACCACGACGCGCTCGGCAAGGCCCTTGGCGCGCGCGGTGGTCACGTAGTCGAGCCGGATCACGTCGAGCACCGCAGAGCGCACGTAGCGCGTCCAGCTCGCGCCCTGGAACAGGCCCAGCACGACGATCGGCATGATCGACTGCCTGAACATCTCCACCCACCACCGCCAGCCGGTCTCCGACAGGTCGGCGCGGAACACAAACGGCAGCCAGTCGAGCTTGATCGAGAAGATCAGGATCAGAAGGATGCCGGTGAAGAACGTCGGCAGCGAGAAGCCGATGAAGGCGAACGTGCTGGCGATGCGGTCGAACCACGAATAAGGCCGCACCGCCGAAGCCACGCCGACCGGCAGCGCGATCAGAAGCGCCAGCACCTGCGAAGCGCCGATGATCGCGAGCGTGACCGATACGCGCTGCATGATCAGCGTGTCGACGTTCACGCGGCTGATGAACGAGAAGCCCCAGTCGCCGTGCAGCATCGCCGCGAACCAGTGGAAGTAGCGCTGCCACACCGGGTCGTCGAGCCCGAACTTGGCGCGCAGCGAGGCCACCACCTCCGGCGGCACGTTGGGGTTCTGCACCAGGTCGGAGAACGGGTCGCCGGGCGCGAGCGCGAACACGGTGAACAGCACCACGCTGATGCCCAGCAGACTGGGCACGGCGATCAGCAGGCGCCGCAGCAGGTAGGTGCCCATGGACTTTGTGCTACAGAGTTGCGCGACAGCTACCGGAAGCGTCGTCTGCCCTCACCCTCGGTCCCTCTCCCGGAGGGAGAGGGATGACAAGCCCCTCTCCCTCCGGGAGAGGGGTGGGGGTGAGGGCAGTGGGCCAGCGAAACCGTTCAGCCCACGCCGTCCCGATACCACTCCTGCAGCATCGAGAAATCCAGGTCCCAGCCGGTCGACGGCGCGACCAGCTTCAGGGCCGCGCCCCTGACGCGCGGGCGGCTGATCAGCGGCACGATCACGTGGTCGTTGACCGGCAGGTCGTTGAGCTTGATGAACAGCGCCGCGCGCTTGACCGGGTCGAGCTCGCCTTCGGCCGCGTGATAGGTGCGGTCGTACTCGTCGTTGACCCAGCGGCAGATGTTCCGCCCCTGCCACTTGTTGGCCTTGGTCGACGCCTCGTTCGACAGGTACTGGTCCATGAAGCGCTCGGGGTCGGGCTGCGTCATCGTCGTGGTGTACATCTGCATGTCGCACCAGAACTTGCCGTAGGTGTCGGGATTCGCCACGTCGGACGAGAAGAACACGCTCGCGGTGACCGACTTCAGCTCGAGATCGATGCCCGCCTTCTGGCAGCCCTGCTTGACGACCGCCTGCTCCTTCTGCCGCAGCGAGTTGACCGAGGTCTGGAACACGAACTTCAGCTTCTTGCCGCCCTTCTCGCGGATGCCGTCGGAGCCGCGCTTCCAGCCCGCGGCATCGAGGATCTGGTTGGCCTTGTCGATGTTGAACTCGTACCTGGTATTGGGCGAGCGGAAGCGCGCCGGGTTGTTCAGGAAGTTGCTGGTCGCCACGCCGGTGCGGCCGTAGATGAAGTCCTGGATGCCCTTGCGGTCGGCCACCATCGACATCGCCTGGCGCACCGCCGGATCGGTGAACGCGAAGTGCTTCGACTTCATGCTGGCGCGCTCGCCGTCGACTTCGTTCCACGGATCGTGGAGGTTGAGCTGGATGAACTCGATGTCGCCGCTGTCGACGATCACCGCGCGGCCCTTGCCGCCGGCCTCCAGGCGCTTGAGCACCTCGTCCTCGACCTGCAGGTTCCACGCGTAATCGAACTCGCCGGTCTGCAGCACGGCGCGCGCGGCCGAGGTCGCGTCGCCGCCGCCCTTCATCTCGATCGCGTCGAAGTACGGGCGATTCGGCATGTGGTAATTGGTGTTGATCTCGCCGCGCACCATGTCGCCCGGCTTGAAGTCGACGAACTTGTACGGCCCGGTGCCGACCGGCTTCAGATTCCCCGGCGCGTCGCGCGACTTCGACCCGATGTACGGCGCGAACACGTGCTTCGGAATGATCATGCCCTCGGCCGCGACGAACGCGCGGGCCCAGAACGGCGTCGGCTTCGCGAACGCCAGCCGGATGGTGTGCGAGTCGACCTTGGTGACCGTAACGTCCTTGTACACGCCGGTGGTGACCGCGGCGGTCTCCGGATTGCGCGCGTACTCCCACGTGAACACGCAGTCGTCGGCAGTGAAGGGCTGGCCATCGTGCCACGTGACTCCCTTCTTCAGCTTCCAGGTGACGCTCTTGCCGTCGGCCGCCACCCCGCCGTTGTCGCGCGTCGGGATTTCGGCCGCGAGGATCGGGACGAGGTTGCCGTCGGCATCCCACACCGCGAGCGGCTCGTAGAAGATGCGCGAGCCCTCCTGGTCCTTGGTGCCGTTCGCGAAGTGCGGCTGCAGCAGCGTGGCGCCCTGCCACCACAGCACTTTCAGCACGCCGCCGCCGCCGCGCTTGGCCGGCTTGTACGCGGGCGCGGTTTGCGCGCCCGCGATACCGGCGTGCATCAGCATCATCGACGCCATCGGCGCCGACAGGCCCAGCCCGACCAACTGGCGGATGAAGTTGCGTCGCGGCAGCGCGCCGCAACGAACCTGCTCGATCAACTGCCGCAGTTCGTGTTCGTCCATGATGTCTCCTCGTTGTGGCGCAACGCTCTGGAAGCCAAGCCGGCGAAGCTGCGCCACATGCTATCCGTTCGCTGCGTGGCAGGGAAGCGACGGTTCGCGGAGCGGGATGATCGTGTAACTTCGTAGGCGGGCCCGCAGTATCGGGCCCCGCGAAAGCGGGGACCCAATGTCGTGCGAGCGAAGCCACTGGATTCCCGCTTGCGCGGGAATGACACCCCCGGCGGATCAAGCTTCATTGCCACGCAAGAGCGCTGCCATGACCGACATCGACCTGACTGCCCTTCGCGACGCGCTGGCGCGGCGCGTCGCGCTGCGCACCGAGAGCCAGAACGCCGAGGGGAAACCCGAACTTCTGCGCTATCTGGCCGACGAGATCGCGCCCACGCTGGCGTGCCTCGGTTTCGCGACGCACTTGTGGGACAACCCGGTCGCGGGCGCGCCGCCGTTCCTGTTCGCCGAGCGCATCGAGGATCCGCGCCTCGCCACCGTGCTGATGTACGGCCACGGCGACGTGGTGCTGGGCCATGACGCGCAGTGGAAGCAGGCCGTGTCGCCCTGGGTGCTGGAGGAACACGGCGGGCGCTGGTACGGCCGCGGCACGGCCGACAACAAGGGACAGCACTCGATCAACCTCGCCGCGCTCGAGCAGGTATTGAGCACGCGCGGCGCGCTGAACGCCAACGTCAAGTGGTTGTTCGAGATGGGCGAAGAGATCGGCTCGCCGGGCCTGCGCGCGATCTGCGAGCAGCGCCGGCGTGAACTGGCGGCCGACGTGCTGATCGCCAGCGACGGTCCGCGGTTGCGTGCGGACCGGCCGACGCTGTTCCTCGGCTCGCGCGGCTGCTTCAACTTCACGCTCGACTGCACGCTGCGCGAAGGGGCGCACCACTCGGGCAACTGGGGCGGGCTGCTGGCCAATCCGGGCACGCTGCTGGCGAACGCGATAGCCTCGCTGGTCGATGTGCGCGGTCGCATCCGCGTCGAGGCACTGCGGCCGCCGCCGGTCCCGGATTCGGTCCGCCGCGCGCTGGCAGCGATCGAGCCCGGCGAGCCCGGTGGCCCGGCGATCGATCGCGACTGGGGCGAACCGGATCTGACGCCGGCCGAGCGCGTGTTCGGCTTCAACGCGCTCGAAGTGCTGGCGTTCAGGACCGGCAATCCCGAGCACCCGGTCAACGCGATTCCGCCGCGCGCGACCGCCACGCTGCAACTGCGCTTCGTCGCCGGCTGCGATCCGGCGACCTTCATCCCGGCGCTGCGCGCGCACCTCGACGCGCATGGATTCGCGCGAGTCGCGGTCGCACAGGACCGCGCCGAAGTGATGAACGCCACGCGGCTCGATCCTGACCATCCGTGGGTGAGCTGGGCAGCGCGCAGCATCGAGCGCACAACGGGCACGGCGCCCGCGGTCCTGCCCAACCTCGGCGGCTCGCTGCCGAACGACTGCTTCGCCGACGTGCTCGGCCTGCCGACGCTGTGGGTTCCGCACTCGTATCCGGCATGCTCGCAGCACGCGCCCGACGAGCACCTGCGGATCGACGTGGCAGCGCAGGGCCTGCGCATCATGGCGAGGCTGATCGAGGATCTGCCGCGCAATCCACGCACCGTCGGCTGAAGGCGACTGAGCGTTTCGAAAGCGGCTGACGTTCTTCGGCACGGATGTGTCATCCCCGCGAAAGCGGGGATCCATTGCCGCGCATCGAAAGGCACCGCGTTTCCGCTTGCGCGGGAACGACACTTTCCTGCGTCAGCCCGTCATCCAATTGCTGAAGACTCGATAGAGCGCGCGCGACGGCGCCTGTTGCGGCTGAAATCCCGCGCGCCGGCGACGCAATCGTCGGTTCACCACGCGCGTTCACGCTGCGCGCTGAACCATCGAGTCCCCTTTGATGCCGCGAGAGCCCGCCGTGGAGAGCCTGATACCCGGAGTCCACCTGACGACACCGCGCCGCGGCTACGTGCACCACGGCGTCTACGCCGGTGACGGCCGCGTGATCCATTACGCGGGCTATTCGCGCGCGCTGCGCCGCTGGCCGGTGGAGGAAATCCCGCTCGAACAGTTCGCCGCCGGCCGCGGCTTCGCCGTGCAAGCGCATCAGGCACCGAAATACGCCGGCGACGCAGCAGTGGAGCGCGCGCGCTCGCGCCTCGGCGAGGATCGCTATCGCGTCTGGAGCAACAACTGCGAGCACTTCGCGAACTGGTGCACCTCGGGCGAACCTCGCAGCGCGCAGGTCGAGCGGATCGCCGCGCTCGCGCGCCTGCTGCACGAACTCCGCGGCCGCGTTTCATCCGCAATCGCGCCGGCCGTCAACGCAATCGGCGCGTAATGGCCGGCGGCGAAAGTGCCAACAGCGGTCGGCGCCACGCGCGTCGGGCGCCGAGCCAACCGACCACTCTCGAACCGAAAGGAATGATCATGAAACGCACATTACTGATCGTCGCGCTCGCCGTCGCCGGCACGCCCGCATTCGCCGGCGAAGGCGACATCGACATCCTGCCGTACGGCTACGTATCGCACGTGATGCGCGCCGCGCCGGCCGATGCGCGCACGGCCGGAGCCATCTCCGGCAACGGCGAAGTGAACCTCGATGCCGCATCGACCAAGACCCGCGCGCAGGTCGCGGCCGAAACGCGCGAAGCGCAACGGCTCGGCCTTGTCGTGCACAGCGACGTGTATCCGGTCACGCCGTCGCCCAGGCAGTAAAGCCCGCTCCGGCGTGCTGGTCTGCGCGCGATTGCGAGCGAACCGGCGAAGCGAGCATTGCCTGCGCAAGTCCGGACTTCGCGGCGCGACTGACGCGGCGCAGAGTCCGGACCTGCCGTCGCCACGACGACGCAGCGCACGCTCGCCAGCCATGCGCCGCGCCGCCCCCGCGCGCGCCTTCCGCTCCTTCGACGCGTCCGACGCCGCTGTGAACGTTCCGGACTCATCCGGCCGCCGCTCGCGCCCGATTGCGATGCGAACGGGCGCGGGCGCGTCCGGTCCAAGGGACAGCGCGGACGCGCGGCCGAACGCAGCGACGCGTCGCGCCGCAGCTCGATGAAACCGTTCGCTCGCATTGCCGCGCTGGCGATCGCCGCGCTGTCGCACGCTGCGCTGGCGCAGGAAGACGCGATGCCACCGGCACCGCGCGGCGCCCTCGCGCCCAAGGCGGTGTTCGCGCAACTGGGGCGCGCGTCGGAAACGACCTCGGTCACGATCGGCGCCCTCTGGGACTTCAACCGCCACTGGAAGATCGGCACACACGGGCTCGCGACGGCGTACGGCGAACTGTCGCTCGGCCACTGGCGCGCCGACCAGGGCGGCGGGAGCGCGATCGTCACCCAGGTTGGATTCACGCCAACGCTGCGCTACTGGCCGTCCGGTGCGCCAGGCGGCTGGTTCGCCGAAGGAGCGATCGGCTTCGACATGCTGACGCCGCTGTACCGCACGCGCGAGAAACGCTTCTCGACCGCGTTCAACTTCGGCGACCACGTCGGCATCGGCTACCGGATGCAGGAGGGCCGCCATTGGGAATGGCTGTTGCGCGTGGAGCACTTCTCCAATGCCGGCATCGATACGCCGAATCCGGGCGAGAACTTCGTGCAGTTGCGCGTGGTCGTGCCGATGGAGCAGTCCGATAGCTGAGCATCTGGATCGACCGCGCCGGACAGATTTCATTTGCAACATCGGGCGCGCGCGCTGCAACGGAACCGTAACCCGGCGCGTTCACAGTGCAGTCGAGCCGGCCGGCTGCACTGCCGGTTCAGCTCAAGTCTCCTCCCCTCGCGCCGCTACGGCGCGTTCGCCCCGCCGATCGACTCCCCTCGCGGCGGGGCGTTTCTTTGCCGGCGCAGCAAAGAGCACCGGCTTGATGTCGATCACCGGTGTGCCGTAGACCGCTTCGATCGGCGCGATCCGCGGCTTCAGCGGCGTATCGATCCGCCCGCGCGGATGCGCCTGCAGCACGCCGCGCCGCGCGGCAACCGGAGCGCCGTCGCCGCGGCGTCCGGCGACCTCAGCAGCGCAATCACACGAAGCACCACGAACAGCGGCACGAGGCACGCCGGTATCGGCACCCGCGGCGTCATCGGGATGAAGCCTGTCGCGTGGTCGCGGTCACCGCGCCGAACTGGCGGCCAGCCTGGGCAGCGTGTCCCAGCCGCCGCCGAGCGCGCGCACCAGCGCGACCGTCGACAGCGCGCGTTCGCGCTCGACCTGGGTGGCGACGCGCCGGTTGGCCAGCACCTGGCGCTCGGCATCGATCACTTCGAGGTAGTTGACGTAGCCGGCGCGGTAGCGCGAGTTCGACAGCGACGCCGCGCGCTGCGCCGACTCGACGGCCTGCGCCTGCGCGTCCGCCTGCTGCGCCAGGATGCGCAGGCCCGACAACGAATCCTCGACCTCGCGCAGCGAAGCGAGCACCGCCTGCCGATAGTCCGCTGCGGTCTCGTCGAAGGCGGCGCGCGCGCCCTGCTCGTTCGCCGCGCGGCGGCCGCCGTCGAATACCGTCAGCGCGAGCGCGGTGCCGGCGATCGGCCCGAGCGCCCACGTGCGACTCGACGCGCGGAACAGATCGCCGGTGTTTCCCGCCTCGAAACCCAGCAGCCCGGTCAGCGTCAGGCGCGGAAACCACGCGGCGCGCGCGATGCCGACGCGCGCATTGGCCGCCGCCATCGCGCGCTCTGCGGCGGCGATGTCGGGCCGGCGCTCCAGCAGTTGCGACGGCACTCCCGGCGGGATCGCGATCGGCCTGAACGCCAGCGGCTGCGACGGCAGATTCAGCTCCGCCGGCGTCTGGCCGACCAGCACGGCGAGCGCGTGCTCGAGCTCGGCGCGCCGGCGCGTCAGCGCGACTCCCTCGGCGCGCGTGGTCGCGAGTTCCGTCCTGGCGCGCGCGACATCGAGCTCGGCGATCTCGCCGGCCTTGAAGCGCCGCTCGACCAGCGCCAGCGCCTCCTCGCGCAGCCTCACGGTGTCGGCAAGCAGCGCAATCTCGGCGTCGAACCCGCGCAGCGCGAGATAGGTCTGGGCGACATCGGCCTGGATCGCGAGCAGCAGCGACTTGTACAGTCCCTCGGTCTGTGCGACATCGGCGCGCGCTGCGGCGACTTCGTTCGCCACGCGGCCGAACAGATCGACCTCGTAGCTTGCGCCGAGCTGCGCGCGCCACAGCGTCTGCGGCGGTACGTCGGCGCCGGGCGACAGGCCCAGCGATGCCGGGGACGCGCGCAGCCTGGTTGCGCCGGCACCGGCTTCGACGGTCGGGAAGCGCTGCGACTCGGCGATGCCGGCCGCCGCGCGTGCCTGCGCCAGCCGCGCCAAGCCTGCCTTCAGCGTCGGGTTGGCGCGCGCGGCATCGGCCTCGAGCTCGTTCAGCCGCGCGTCGTCGAAGATCGTCCACCATTGGCCGCGTTCGAGCGCCTCGCCCGGTTCCGCGCGCTTCCATTGCGCCGATTCGGGCACGGCTTCCTTGAATGCGGCGCCGGCGTGCGCATCCGGCCGCTGGTAGGTCGGCGCGACGCCGCAGGCGGCGAGCAGCAGCGCGGCAGAGAGCGTTGCGGCGGCAAGGGAAGTTCTCATCGAGTGTTCTCCAAAGGCTTTGTTCACCACAGAGGAAACAGAGAACACAGACAGGAGATGCAGCTTTCGTCGCCCCGGCGAAGGCCGGGGCCCAATTCCCGGCATCGCAATTGGGCCCCGGCCTGCGCCGGGGCGACGGTGCCCCGATCGTCTTCCTCTGTGCTCTCTGTGCTCTCCGTGGTTGATCGATACTTTCGTCGCTACTCCTCGCGCGGCGCCGCGGGTTGGGCGAGCGGCAGCGCGCCGCCGGCCGGGGCGCGCGCGAAGCGCTGCGCGAGCTTGCGCAGCAGCACGTAGAACACCGGCGTCAGCACGAGGCCGAAGAAGGTGACACCGAGCATCCCGGAAAACACCGCGATGCCGATCGCGCGCCGCATCTCGGCACCGGCGCCGACCGAGAACGCCAGCGGCACCACGCCCATCACGAACGCGAACGAGGTCATCAGGATCGGCCGCAGCCGCAGCCGGCTCGCCTCGATCGCGGCCTGCACGGTCGTGCGGCCGGCACGCTCCAGATCGCGCGCGAATTCGACGATCAGGATCGCGTTCTTCGCCGCCAGCCCCATCAGAACGACGAACGCGATCTGCGTGAACACGTTGTTGTCGCCGCGCGTCAGCCACACGCCGGTGATCGCGGCCAGCAGCGCCATCGGCGCGATCAGGATGATCGCCAGCGGCAGCGTCCAGCTCTCGTACAGGGCCGCCAGCACCAGGAACACCAGCAGCACCGCCAGCGGGAACACGACGATCGCGGTGTTGCCGGCGAGGATCTCCTGGTACGTCAGCTCGGTCCACTCGAACGCGATACCCTTCGGCAGCACTTCGCGCGCGATCCGCTCGGCCGCCGCCTGCGCCTGCCCGGAGCTGAAGCCCGGCGCCGGACCGCCGTTGATGTCGGCGGCGGTGTAGCCGTTGTAGCGCATCACGCGGTCAGGGCCGAAGCTCGGCGTGACCGTGATCAGCGACGCCAGCGGCACCATCTCGCCGCGTTCGTTGCGCGTCTTCAGCCGGCCGATGTCCTCCGCGTGCGCGCGGAAGGGCGCGTCGGCCTGCAGCTTGACCTGGTAGGTACGACCGAAGCGGTTGAAGTCGTTCACGTACAGCGAGCCGAGATAGACCTGCATCGTGTCGAACACGTCGGTCACCGGCACGCCGAGCTGCCGCGCCTTCACGCGGTTCACGTCCGCATGGAGCTGCGGCACGTTGATCCGGTAGTTGCTGAACACGCCTGCAAGCTCCGGCGTCCGGTACGCCTTGCCGAGGAACGCCTGGGTCGCTGCGTCGAGTGCCTCGTAGCCGAGCGCCGCGCGGTCCTCGAACTGCATCTTGAAGCCGCCGATCACGCCCAGCCCCTGCACCGGCGGCGGCGGGAACACCATCGTGAACGCGTCCTGGATCGCCATGAACTTCTGGTTCAGGCTGCCCGCGATCGCGAAGCCCGACAGGTTCGGCGCGCGGCGTTCGTCGAAGGGCTTCAACGTGACGAACACGACGCCGGCGTTGGACGCGTTGGTGAAGCCGTTCAGCGAGATGCCCGGAAAGGCGACCGCCGCCTCGACGCCGGGCTGCTCGAGCGCGATGTCCGACATGCGGCGGATCACGTTCTCGGCGCGGTCGAGCGTGGCGCCGTCGGGCAATTGCGCGAAGCCGACCAGGTACTGCTTGTCCTGGCTCGGGACGAAGCCGCGCGGCACCACATGGAACACGAACGCGGCCGCACCGATCAGCAGCACGTACACGCCCATCACCGCCGCCTTGCGGTTCAGCACGCGCGCCACGCCGCCGCTGTAGGCGCCCGACGAGCGCCGGAAGAAGCGGTTGAACGCGCGGAAGAAGCGGCCGAGCACGGCATTCATCGCGCTCGTGAAGCGGTCGTCCTGCGCGCCGCGCGGCTTGAGCAGGATCGCGGCCAGCGCCGGCGACAGCGTCAGCGAGTTGAACGCCGAGATCACGGTCGAGATCGCGATCGTCAGCGCGAACTGGCGGTAGAACTGCCCCGTCAGCCCCGACACGAACGCCAGCGGCACGAAGACCGCGATCAGCACCAGCGCGATCGCGACGATCGGGCCGCTGACTTCGTTCATCGCGCGCACGGTGGCGTCGCGCGGACCGAGCCCGGCCTCGATGTTGCGCTCGACGTTCTCGACCACCACGATCGCATCGTCGACCACGATGCCGATCGCCAGCACCAGCCCGAACAGCGACAGCACGTTGATCGAGAAGCCGAACGCCAGCAGCAGCGCGAACGTGCCGACGATCGACACCGGCACGGCCACCAGCGGAATGATCGACGCGCGCCACGTCTGCAGGAACACGATCACGACCAGCACCACCAGCGCGACCGCCTCCAGCAGCGTCTTGATCACCTCCTCGATCGAGCTCTTCACGAAGCGCGTGGTGTCGTAGACGATCTGATAGCTGACTCCCTCGGGCATGTTGCCCTTCAGTTCGTCCATCGCCGCGCGCACGTTCTGCGCGATTGCCAGTGCGTTCGACCCCGGCGCCTGGAAGATCGCCACCGCTACGGCGGGCGTGTTGTTCAAGAGGCTGCGCACCGAGTAGTCGGCCGCGCCCAGTTCGATGCGCGCCACGTCGCGCAGCCGTGTCACGGCACCGTCGGCCGAGGTCTTGATCACGATGGCGCCGAATTCGTCCTCGGTGGCGAGCCGCCCACGCGCGCTGACCGCGAGCTGGTAGTCGACGCCGGGCGCCGACGGCGGCGCGCCGATCACGCCGGCGGCGACGTTGGCGTTCTGGTCGCGGATCGCGTTGGCGACCTCGGTCGCCGTCAAGCCGCGGGCGGCAACCTTGTCGGGATCGAGCCAGGCGCGCATCGCGTAGTCGCCGGCGCCGAACACGAGCGCGTCGCCGACGCCGGGAATGCGGCCGAGCACGTCCCTGACGTTCAGCACTGCGTAGTTGCGCAGGTAGTTGGCGTCGTAGCGCTGGTTGGGCGACAACAGATGCACGACCATCAGCAGGTCGGGCGAGCGCTTCGACGTGACCACGCCCAGCCGTCGCACTTCCTCCGGCAGCCTTGGCAACGCCTGCTGCACGCGGTTCTGCACCAGTTGCTGCGCGAGATCCGGATCGGTGCCGAGCTTGAAGGTGACCGTCAGCGTGAGGCGACCGTCGCTGGTCGCCTGCGAGCCCATGTACAGCATCCCTTCGACGCCGTTGATCGCTTCCTCCAGCGGCGTGGCCACTGACTCCGCGACGACCTTCGGGTTGGCGCCCGGATAACTGGCGGCGACGACGACGTTCGGCGGCGCGACGTCCGGATACTCGGAAACCGGCAGCCGGAAGATCGCCAGCAGCCCCGCGAGAAAGATCACGATCGACAGCACGCCCGCGAGGATGGGGCGGTCGATGAAGTAGTGGGAAAGCTTCATGGGTTCCAGACTCTTCCGTGTTGTCGAGATCGCTTTCCCTCACCCTCGCTCCCTCTCCCGGAGGAAGAGGGATGCAAGCCCCTCTCCCTCCGGAAGAGGGGTTGGGGTGAGGGCTGCGGCGCAGCGCGTCATGTCAGCTTCCTGCCGTCCCCGACGGCTGCTGCGCCAGCTCCGGCTTGCGCTCCATCTGCACCACGGTCGGCGCCACCGGAACGCCGGGACGTACGCGCTGCAGCCCGTTGACAACGATCTGCTCGCCCGCCGCCAGGCCATCGCGCACCACGCGCAGCCCGTCGACGATCGGGCCGAGCTTGACCTCGCGGTACGCGACGTTGCCGTCGGCGCCGACAACGAACACGAACTTGCGGCTCTGGTCGGTGCCGACCGCGCGATCGTCGATCAGCACCGCGGGCCCGGCCTCGCCCGCGCCGACCTTCAGCCGCGCGAACATGCCGGGCGCGAGCCAGCCGTCGGCGTTGGCGAACAGGGCGCGCACGCGGATCGTCCCCGACTGCGGGTCGAGCCGGTTGTCTACGAATTCGATCGCGCCCTGGCGCGGGAAGCCCGCCTCGTTGGCCAGTCCCATGTAGACCGGCAGGTGCTTCGCGCCGCGGCCGGCGGCGACATGCGCGAACTTCAGGTACGCCTGCTCGTCGACCTCGAAGGTCGCGTAGATCGGCGAGGTCGACACGATCGAGGTCAGCGCCGGCCCGCCCGCGCCCGCGGCGACGAGGTTGCCCACCGTGACCTCGGCACGGCTCGCGCGGCCGCTGATCGGCGCGACGACCCGCGTGTAGCCGAGGTTCAGCCGCGCAATGTCGAGCGCCGCCTGCGCCGACTGCAGCGATGCCTGTCCCTCCCGCTGCGCATTGACGCGCTCCTCGAACTCGCGCTGCGCGATAGCGCGCTCGTCGAGCAGCGTCCGTGCGCGCGCCAGTTCGGAGTTCGCCAGGGCCAGCTTCGCCTGCGCGCCGGCCAGCGCCGCCTCGGCGCGCGCGACCTCGGCCGCGTACGGCCTGGGATCGATCACGAACAGCGTGTCGCCCTTCTTCACCATCGCGCCAGGCGCGAAGTGGATCGACTCGATGTAGCCGGCCACGCGCGGCCTGACCTCGACCTTGTCGATCGCCTCCAGCCGGCCGGAGAACTCATCGAACTCGACGATGCGCCTGCCGATTGCGGCCGCGACCGACACCGGCACCGACATCGGTGCGGCCGATGCATTCGCGGCCGCGTTCACCGGCGCGTTGAAGTACACATAGCCGCCGCCGATCGCGACCGCGACCACCGCACCGGCCGCCAGCCGCACCGCCAATCGCCTGCGCGAGAGATTGCCCGCTGCCATGACTTGCCCCATTCGTGATCAAGTGGGGCGCATGGTGGCGAACCGCGGTTGCACGTTCGTTGCAGCGCGCCGCGGCGGCCGTTTCAACTGCAATCAGACGTCGGCGTCGGGATCCTCGAGCTGCGTGAAGCGCACCGGCATGATCTGCCGCGTCGACATGCGGCCGGCTTCGTTCTTCTCGACCAGCATCAGCTGCTGCGAGTCGGCGAGCCCCGCGGGAATTACCATCCGGCCGCCGGGCTTCAGTTGATACAGCAGGGCCGGCGGAATCAGCTCGGGCGCGGCGGTCACGATGATCTTGTCGAACGGCGCATGCTCCGGCCAGCCTTTCGCGCCGTTGCCGATGCGCACCTCGATGTTGGCGTACCGGCCGCGCGCCAGCCGCTGTCGCGCCTGCAGCGCCAGTTCCTCGATCAGCTCGATCGTGTAGACGCGCCGCCCCAGCGCGGACAGGATCGCGGCCTGGTAGCCGAGGCCGGTGCCGACCTCGAGCACGACATCGCGCGGCGCGACCTCCAGCAGGTCGGTCATCACGGCGACGATGAATGGCTGCGAGATCGTCTTGCCGTATCCGATCGGCAGCGGCGAATCGACATAGGCGAGCGGCGCCAGTTCCAGCGGCACGAAGTCGTGCCGCGGCACCCGGCCGATCGCCTCGAGCACGCACGGCGCCAGCTCCCCCTTGCCGAGCCGTGCGCTCGCCAGGACAGAGTGCGCGGCGATTTCGGTCAGCATCTGCTCCCGCAGTTCGGCGAGTTCGGCTTCGGTCATGGCAATCCCCTGATTGCCCTTCGACCATCGAAGCCACCCCGCGAGTTCAATCGCCTGCGTCCCGACGGGACGCCGGGCCGCGGCCCGCGCCTCGCTGCGGCCGGCGGTCACTCGGCCAGCGAACGCAGCCGCAGCGCCAGCCCGATGTCGTTCAGCGCGAATTCCTCGGCGTATTCGTCCGCGTCCGTTTCAGGGCATGGATCGAATGCCGCTTCGTCCATTTCGTCATGCATTGCCGCCTCCGTCGATCATTTGCTATTCGCGCCAGAACGGTTTCTCGATCTCGCGCTCGACCCTGGCGCGCTGCAGTCCCATGTCGCACAGCTCGCGGGCGGTGAGCTGCGCCAGGGCGCGGCGGTCGCGCGCGCGCCGCGTCCAGGTCGCGATGACGCGGCCCAAGGCGGCCCACGGCGCTGGCTTCCGGCCCGGACCTTGCGCGTTCATTCGTACGCCTGCCGTCCGGCGTGCGCAGCGCCGATCACGCGCTCGACCCGCACCAGTCGCCCGTCGGCCGGATGACGGCGCACGCTGAAGCCGAGGCGCCGCGCAAGCGCGAGCATCGGCGCGTTGGCGGCGAGCACGTCGCCCGTCAGCCGCCGCACGCCGGCCAGGGTCGCACGCCCCGTCAGCTCGGCGAGCAGGCGGGTGCCGATGCCGACGCGCCGCCACGCGTCGCCGACCGCCAGCGCCAAGTCGCGCGCGCCGGGCTCGTCGTCGGGCGCGGCGCTGTAGCGCGCCTCGCCCAGCACGATCTCGCGCTCGCCGCCGGCCAGCGTGGCCAGCAGCGCCAGGTCGCGCGGCGGCGCGATGCGCGTCAGCCGCTCGAGCATCGGAGCCGACAGGTCGTTGACCGCCGCGTGAAAGCGCTGGTAGCGCGCTGCCGGCGACAGCCCGCGCACGAATTCGGCGAGGAGCTCGCCGTCGTCCGTGTGCTGGGGGCGGATCGTCACCAGCGCCGTCACCGCGAAGCGCGGCAGCGCGTCGCCGGCGACCGCGTCAGGCAAGCGCGCGCTCATGGGACTACCCTCGCGCTGCGCGCTCGGGGATTCGCCCTTGGGGCGGCCCGGCGGGCTCATGGCCCGCTCCGGCGGTGCGCGGTTCGAACACGATCAGACGGGCATCGTCGATCGCCTCGATCAGTACGACGCCCGGGCGCTCGATGCGCCACGTCTGGCCCTCTCCGACGAAGTAGTCGCGCAAATCGCCATCCTGCGTGATCCACACCATGCCCTCGAACATCGCCACGCTGCGGCCCGCCACGTCGTCAAGGCGCAGGTAGCGCCCGCGCGCGAGCTGCGTGGTTGCGTACTTCAGATTCGAGTCCATCGGCTTGCCCTCCATGCGCCGCATGCGGCGCGATCGTTCACGCCGTCGCCACCAGCGGCGCGACCACGATCAGCACGAGCCAGCTCAGCGACGCCACCACGGCGACCGCCGCCAGCGCGAGCCGTTCCTTCATCGATCGGGATTTCATTGCGGACTCCATGCGCTTGCCGTGAACACAGCCGCATGGTCGGACGCGGGCGTTGTGCGCCGATTTCAACGGCGCGCGCCGCGGTTTCAGATGCAACGTCGGCGCATCGGCGCGGGCGCCACGGCCCGCAGCCGGCGGAGACGGCGCGAATCAGTCGGCCGTCGCGGCCTGCGCCGTCGGCGCGGGAGCCTGCCTCAGTGCGCCCGCCAGGCTGCGCGCCACGTCGCGCGATACCAGCGGCTTGGCGAGCACTTCGACCACGCCGGCGGCGCGCGCGCGCGCGGTCAGTTCCGGCGTCGCGTAGCCGCTCATCAGCACGATCGGGATGTCGGCGCGGATGCGGCGGATTTCGGCCGCGAGTTCGGAGCCCGTCATGCCGGGCATCGCCTCGTCCGACAACACCGCGTCGAAACGGCGCGGCAGCGCGCGGAACGATTCAAGTGCGTGCGCGCTCGAAGTGAAGCCGACCGGCTCGTAGCCGAGTTCGGCCAACATTTCCTCGCCGAGCTGCACCAGCGGCACTTCGTCGTCGACCAGCAGGATCGTCTGGCCCGCGCCTTGTGCGACCGGCAACTCGTCAGCGCGCTCCGGCAGGCGCGCACAACCCTGCCAAGGCAGGTACACGGTGAAGGTGGAACCGGCGCCGAACACGCTCGAAACATCGATGCCGCCGCCGAGGTCGGTCACGATCCCGTGCACCAGCGACAGTCCGAGCCCCGTACCGACACCGACCTCCTTGGTGGTGAAGAATGGATCGAAGATGCGGTCGATCACCTCCGGCGCGACGCCGGTGCCGGTGTCGGCCACGCGCAACCGGACGTAAGCGCCCGGCGACAGCTCACCGGTCGTCGCGGCGAGCGGCGCGTCGGCTTCGAGCGTGTCGATCGACACGGCGACCGTGCCGGCCGCCTGGATCGCCTGCACGGCGTTCGAGCACAGGTTCATCACGACCTGGTGCAACTGGGTCGGATCGCCGAACACCGCGGCATCGCCGGCGTCGAGCCGGCGCGTCAGCTCCACCCCTGCGGGCAGCGAGCCGGCGACGGTATCGAGCACCTCCGCGACCACCGACTGCACGTGCACCGGGATGCGCTCGCCCATGCCGCTGCGGGAGAACGCGAGGATGCGTTCGACCAGCGCCTTGGCGCGCATGCCGGCGCTCATCGCGGCGTCCAGGTGCCGCCGCAGCGCGCTGCCCTCGGCCGCGTCCTTCTGCGCCATCTCGCCGTAGCCGAGGATCGCGGCCAGGATGTTGTTGAAGTCGTGCGCGATACCGCCGGCCAGCGTTCCCATCGCCTCGAGCTTCTGCGCCTGCCGCAGCTGCGACTCCAGCCGGTCACGCTCGGCCTCCGCGTGCTTGCGGTCGGTGATGTCCTCGATCGATCCCGCCATCCGATACGGCCGGCCGCCGTCGTCGCGAAGCGCCACGCCGCGGTCGCGGTACCAGCGCCACTGCCCTGACGGATGCAGCATCCGGTACTCGACCTCGAACGTCTTCGTCACGCCGCGCAGGTAGTCGGACACGGCCTGCCGCACGCGCGCGCGATCGTCGGCGTGATAGGTCCAGAGCGCGAGCCATTCGCGCCGCAGCCGCATCGGCTCGCCCGGCCCGTGGCCGAAAAGCTGCTGCGCGCGCGCCGACATGAATACCCTGTCGCTCGCCAGGTTCCAGTCCCATACGCCCTGGTTGACGCCGGCGATCGCGAGCTGGTAGCGGCGCTCGGATTCGCGCAGCGCCTCCTCGGTGCGCTTGCCCGCGTCGATGTCGCTGACCGAACCCGCCCAGCGGATCGTCCGCCCGGCGGCATCGCGCACCGACGTCCCGCGAATGCGCACCCAGGCGTAACCGCGGCCGTCGGCGGCGCGGACGCGGTACTCGCCGTCGTGGAAGTCCGGATGATCGTGCAGTTCCTTCTGCACGCGCTCGCGGTCGTCCGGGTGGAGGCGCGGCTCGATCAGCGCGGCCCACTCGGCCCGTGAGCGCACGGTCTGCTCCGAATCGATGCCGAGGATCTGCAGCGCGCGCAACGAGCTGAAGTGGCGGTCGTTGACGATGTCCCAGTCGAGGATGCCGTCGTTGGCCCCGGCCACCGCGAGCGAGAAGCGCTCTTCGCTCTCGCGCAGCGCCTGCTCGGCGCGCTTGCGCTCGGTGACGTCGACGTTGGAGCCGGCCATGCGCAGCGGCCTGCCGTCGGCGTCGCGGAAGCAGCGGCCGCGCGCATGGATCCAGCGCACCGATCCATCGCGCAGGATGATCCGGTACTCGAGGTCGTAACGCGGCGTCAACCCCGCGATGTGATCTTCGATCGCCTTGTGAACGAGCGCGCGGTCATCGGGGTGGAACGGCACGCGGTCGACGAATTCGCTGCGCCTGGTGGCAACGAACCCCGGCGGCAGGTCGAAGATCTCGTGCATCCGCTCCGAGGCGAACAACTCGTCCGTGACCAGGTCCCACACCCAGTGCGCCTCGTCCGACCCCGTCATCGCGATCGCATAGCGCTCCTCCGATAACCGCAGCGCCTCCTCGGCGCGCCGGCGCGCGTCGATGTCGGTGACCGAGCCCGCCATCCGCAGCGGCTCGCCGCCGGCGTCGCGGATGCACAGCCCGCGCACGCGCACCCAGCGAAAGCCGCCGTCCGGATGGCGCACACGGTATTCGCCTTCGTAATGCGGCGTCTTGCCGGCCAGGTGTGCCTCGATCGCCTCGCGCCGCCGCAGCACGTCGTCGGGATGGAACTCGACCTGCCGGAACCATTCGTCGCGCGTCTGCAATTCCCGGCCCGGCGGCAGCCCGTACAGCTCGCGCGCGCGCGCCGAGGCAAACACCATGTCGGTCTTCTTGTCCCAATCCCAGATCCCGTCGTCGGAGCCCGCCACCGCGAGCGCGAAGCGCTCGCGCGACGCGTCGAGCTTGACGTGCACCGTCGCCAATCGATCGATCTTCCGCATCAGCAGCACCAGCAGCGCCGCGGCAAGCAGCGCCAGCGCCAGCGTGCGCAGCGCGGTGCCCCACGCCATCTCGCGCCACGGCGCCAGCGCCTGCGCCACGTCGCGCGTGACGATCACCTCGAGCGGATAGTCGGGCACCGCGCGCGCCGCGCCGAAGCGCTCGACGCCGTCCACCGGACTGATGGCGCGCGTCGGCCCCGGTGCGCCCGATTCGCGCGCGGCGATCATCGAGTCCAGCAGCGGGAAGCGCCGGCCGAACGCCGCTTCGATCGCCGGGTGGCGCGCCAGCAGGGTGCCGTCGCGATGCATCAGCGTGATCTTCGTTCCCGCGTCGAGGCGGACATCGCGATAGAAGTCCTGGAAATATTCGATGCGGCCGCGCGCGTTGATGACGCCGGCGAACTGGCCGCTCGGCGTCTCCAGCCGGCGTCCGATCGGGATCACCCACTGCCCGTCGCTCGGGCTGCGCATCGCGGAGCCGATCACCATGCCCGCCTGCGGATCGTCTCTGAGCTTCTGAAAAACCGGCAGGAACGCGATGTTCAGCTCCGTGCGCGGCGCCAGCCACGACATCGCCAGCGCATCGCCGCCGGCGTCGTGCATGCCGAGCCCCGCGATCTGAACCAGCCCGATCGACTGCTCGACCAGGTAGGCGTGCAGGTCGTCGGCGCTCAGCCGCGCCAGCCGCCCGCGGCGGTACTCGACAGCGATGTGCCGCAGCAGCACGTCGATCGCCTGCATGCTGCGCGCCGTCTGCTCGGCGACGATGCGCGCCTGCGACTCCAGTTCGCGGCCGGTGTCCTCCACCGCGATCCGGTAGCCGCGCAGGATGTCGAACGCCGCCATCGCGACGATGACCGCGATGAACAGCGCGCCGACCCACGGCACGCTGCGCCGGCGCCAGGGCTGGCCGCGGATCGCGTCGAGCGCGTGCCCGAGAATCATGCCCGCGGCTGCAGCAATTCGTCGACCGCAGCCAGCAGCGCCTCGCGCGCGACCGGCTTCGGCAGCACGCCGGCCACGCCGAGCGCGCGCGCGCAGTCCCCGCCGCAGCGCACATTGGAGAAGAAGGTCGGCGACAGCGCCAGGATCGGGACGCCTGGCGCCTCGCCCGCCGCGCGCCGCACCAGCTCCAGCCCCCCGTGGCGCGTGAACGGCACGTCGACGATCGTGAGCTGCGCCGTTTCCTGCGTCGTGCCTGCATCCGCCACGCGATAGCCGGCCGCGCCGAGCCACTCCTGCAGCAGGCCGAGCGTGGCGCGGTCGGCGTTGACGACGCGGACCAACGGCGCCGCGCTCACTGGACTACCCTCGCGCTGTGCGCTCGGGGATTCGTCCTTGGGGCGGCCCGGCGATGTCTCATCGGCGTGGACTCGGCAATCCGGTCGGTGACGGGTACGGGTTCATCGATCCGCTCTCGCATGGCCGCATCGGTGCAGGCGGCCCTCCGCCGTCGTCAGCGGACGGCTGCATTGGACAACCCTACCGTTGCTCCGCCATTTCGGGCAAGAGTGCGCCCGTTTCATTTGTAATTGCACTCGCGCCGCCCCGTGACTGCGGCGCGGCGCAGATTGTGAGAGATTTGCGTCCACACCGCCCAAGGACAGGACCATGCACGGACCGCTGCTGAAGGCTGCGCCGGCCGTCGCCGCAGCCGCGGTCACGCCGCCGCATGTGCTGGCGCTCGACGACGATGCCGGCGTGCGCGCGCTGATCGCCGAATACCTGTCGAGCAACGACCTGCGCGTGACTGCGGTCGGCACGGGCCGCGAACTCTCCGGCGTGATGGCGCGCGAAACCGTCGACCTGATCGTGCTCGACCTGAAGCTGTCGGGCGAGGACGGCATGCAGATCGCGCAGAAGCTGCGCGCCGAATCGACGGTCCCGATACTGATGCTGACCGGGCGGGTCGACGAGGCCGACCGGGTGATGGGACTCGAACTGGGCGCCGACGATTATCTGACCAAGCCGTTCTCGCCGCGCGAACTGCTGGCGCGCATCCGCGCGCTGCTGCGCCGTGTGCAGTCGAACTCGACCGTCGCCGACGCGATCGCCAAGGTGCGCGGCTACCGGTTCGGCGACTGGGAGCTGTCGATCGGGCTGCGCCGGCTGAAGTCCGCCGATGGCCGCGCGCTCGAGCTCACCAACGGCGAGTTCAGCCTGCTGACGGCGTTCCTGTCGGCGCCGCAGCGTGTGCTTTCGCGCGATCAACTGCTCGATCTTTCGCGCCTGCATAACGCCGAGGTCTACGATCGCTCGATCGACGTGCAGATCCTGCGCCTGCGGCGCAAGATCGAGCCCGATCCAGCCAGCCCGACCTACATCCGCACCAAGCGCGGCGCCGGATACGTGTTCAGCGCCGCTGTCGACGTCGTGCGCTAGAACCTATCCCGGTATCCGCGACGGCCGTGGGTACCGAGTCAGGTGCTAGGCCACGGCGGCCGTTGATGGCGGTCAAGCCGCGCGCCGCTGCCGCGCCTACGGTACCAACTCCTCCTCTCGCGCGCGGCGAAGGTCGCCGGCCCGACGGCTGCCGCCCGCTCCGGGGAATGCCATGTCGAACCTGACGATTGAAAGCGTGGTGCACGACAAAGGCGGCGACCACATGTTCGTGATCCCGGCCGCTGTGAGCGTGGCCGACGCCGTCGAGATGATGGCTGCCAACGAGATCGGCGCCGTGCTGGTGATGACGGCAGATGGTCTGGTCGGCGGCATCTTCACCGAGCGCGACCTGCTGGTCCGCGTGGTGCGGCCGGGGCTCGATCCGAACCAGACGCCGCTCTCGCATGTGATGACGCGCGACGTGAAGTTCGTGTCGCCCGGCACGACGGTCGAGGCGGCGCTCGCCTTGATGCACGTGCAGCGCCATCGCCACCTGCTGGTGATGGACGGCCCGCGCGTGCATGGCCTGGTGTCGATGCGCGATCTCGCCTACCACCTCGTCTGCCACGGCGAGGGGCGTTTCGAAGCCGCCGTTCGCGCCGAGGAAACGTCCCCCGAAAGTGGACCGCGACCGGCGCCCTGATTCCGACCCGGCGCCACGCGTTGATGGCGGGCTGGCCCGCCTACATCATCCCGAGCGTCTTCGGCAGCCAGATCGACAGCGTCGGCCAGTAGGTGACGATCACGAGGAACACCAGCATCGTCAGCAGCCACGGCCACACCGCGATCGTCAGCTCCGTGATCCCCATCTTGGTGATGCCGCTCGCCACGTACAGGTTCAGGCCCACCGGCGGGTGGCACATGC